>JAEYZK010000267.1 GCA_023428085.1 Pseudomonadota bacterium | reverse complement strand
CCCCTCCTCCGCGTCCGCGCCCTCGAGGCCGCGCACGCGGGGCGCCCGGCGCGGGCCCGGGCGCTCGTCCTCGAGGCCGTCGCGGTCCTCGAGCCGTCGCCCAACCGGCTCTGGCTCCTCGCCGCCTACCGCGACGCGGCCGCGCTCGTCGCGGAGCGCCGGGAGGAGTTCCGGGCGCGCGCGGACGAGCTCCGGCGCGCGCTCGGGGTCGGGGCGCCCCTGTGAAGGGAGCCAGCCCCCGCGGAACCCCTCTCGCCCGCGCGACCGTTCGACGTACCATGAGCGCCACCTCTCTCCCTCGCGCGCCCCGAGGCTCCTCGAAGGGCGCGCGACCCCTGGACCGACCGTGCGCATCGCCATCATCGCCGTCTACACCGACCCGACCCGCCTCCCGCGCAAGGAGCGCTCGCCGATGCAGTCGGCGGTCCCGGAGATGATCGCCGGGCTCTGCCCGCCCTCCGCCGAGCTCGAGCTCATCCACGAGAAGGAGCAGGACGTCCCGCTCGACCGCCACTGGGATCTCGTCTTCTTCTCGTACCTGCACTCGGGGTACGAGCACGCGAAGGTGCTCTCGACGCTCTTCCGCGCGCGCGGGATGAAGACGGTCGCCGGGGGCCGCCACGCCGAGCTCTACCCCGAGGACTGCCTCCGGTGGTTCGACGCGGTGGTCACGGGGGACCCCGAGGCGAACGTGCCGCAGCTCGTGCAGGACGCGGAGGACGGGCGGCTCGGCCGCCGGTACGACGCGCGCGCGGCGCAGCTCGCGGTCCGCCCCTGGCGCTGGGATCTCATCGACTACCGGCGGAACCGCGTGCGGCTGCCCACGCTCGAGGCGTCGCGCGGGTGCCCCTACTCCTGCGGCTTCTGCGTCCTCACCGGCCGCGAGCGGTACCGGTACCGCCCGGTGCAGGACGTCGTCGAGGACGTCCGCGCGCGCCTCACGTGGAACCGGAACTTCGGCGGCGCGCTCTCCGACTGGTTCGGGTTCTACGACAACAACCTCGGCGGCTCGCGCAAGTTCCTGCGGGAGCTGTGCGAGGGGCTCGCCCCCCTGCGCAAGACCTGGGGCTGCGCCGCCAGCTTCGACGTGCTCCGCGACCGCGAGACCGTGCGCCTCATGGCGCGGGCCGGCTGCCGGTACGTCTACACCGGGCTCGAGTCGCTCGACGCCGAGGCGCTCCGGACGATGAACAAGCCGCAGAACCGCCTGCGCGAGGTCGATCGCGTGATGCAGCAGTGCTACGAGGAGGGGATCGTGCTCTCCTTCGGGCTGCTCGTCGGCAGCGACGGCGACACGAACGAGTACCTCGAGCGCCTGCCCGGGTACCTCTCCGACCTGCGCTACTTCTCGGTCACGTTCGTCGGCATCATCTGCCCGTACCCCGGGACGCCGTTCTTCGCGGCGCTCGCGCGGGAGGGGCGGATCCTGCCGGACGCGACGATCCGCGACTTCGACGGCTACACCATCTGTCACACCCCGAAGCGGATCGGGCCGGACGAGCTCGCGGACCACTACCCGCGGATCTGCCGCGAGCTCTCCAGCCTCTCCCGCGTGGCGCGCCACTGGTGGCACCGCCTCGGCGCGAGCCCCCTGCCGCGCTACCGGTCGCTGGTCCTCACCTCCGGCCACGAGATCCGCAGCGTGCGGAACCCGGTCGCGAACCCGGCCCGGACCTACGTCGCCGGCCGCGACGCGATCGAGCGGTGGGACGCGGAGCAGCTGCGGCGGCTGGACCTCCCGGTGCAGCGGGTGGGCGGGGCGGGGGAGGGCGTGTCCCTGGTGGCGGCCGGGCCGGGGTAGCCGGCGACCGCGGCGCCCATCACGCCTCGTCCGCGTCGTCCCTGCGCCGCCGGCGCGAGCTCCGCCACGGCGCCGCCGACGGACCGGCGAGGAGGACGCCCGCCAGGATGGCGACGGTCGCGGTCGAGAGGCCCTCGCAGCCCTTCGGCTTCTCGCGGGCGAGCGGCGCCGCGGTGAAGGTCGCGGTCACGCTCCGGACCGCCGACATCGTGACGACGCACGCCCCGGCGCCGGAGCAGGCGCCGCTCCAGCCCGCGAAGGTCGAGCCGCTCGCGGCCGCCGCGGTCAGCGTGACGGCCGTGCCGCTGGCGTAGGCCGCGCTGCACGTCGTTCCGCAGGCGATCCCCGCGGGCGAGGACGTCACCGCGCCCGAGCCGGTGCCCGTCCGCGCGACCGTCAGCGCGTACGTGGGGACCGGGGCGAGCGTGAAGGTCGCGGTCGCGGCGAGGTTCGCGGTCGTCGTGACGACGCACGTCCCCGTGCCGACGCAGGCGCCGCTCCAGCCGGAGAACGTCGAGCCCGCCGCGGCGGTGGCCGTCAGCGTGACCGTGGTGCCGCTCGCGTAGCTGGCGCTGCAGGCGGCGCCGCAGTTGATCCCGCCCGTCGAGGAGGTGACGGTGCCGCTGCCCGTGCCCGCCCGGGCGACGGTGAGCACGTAGGTCGTGGCGACCGCGTCCCCCACGGTCACGCTCATCGTCGCCGCGATCGGGCCGACGTCCGAGAGGCGCAGCCCGGAGAGCGCGCCGCTCCACCAGTCGCTGTCCGGCGTGGTGGTCGCGTCGAAGAGGGTCTTGTACCCGGCGCGGAAGAGGTCGCCGGCGGCGCCGGCGCGGACGTTCCGCTCGAGCTCGAACAGCCCGTCCGCCTGCTCGACCGAGAGCCGGTAGTGGCGGGTCGGGGTCATGTCCTGCCAGCTGTTGTCGCCGTCCTCGTCCACGTGCCACACGAGGAGCCCCTCGTCGGGCGCCCGGGAGTTCCAGCCGGTCTTCTGCAGGTACTCGACGACGAAGTACTCCCGGGGATTGGCCGGGTTGTCGTAGCGCAGCGCGGTGTTCCCGTTGGGGGGAAGGGCGTACGTCTGGTGGACGCCGTTCACGCGGACGACGTCGATCCAGCCGGCCCACATGCGGAACGGGGCGCAGGGGATGTCCGTCTCCATGGCGAAGCCGCCCGCGCTCTGGGAGTCGTCGTCGTAGTCGTAGGTGTCCGGCCAGCCGAAGAACGAGTGCCCGAGCTCGTGGCGGTGCGTGCGCAGCGCGAGGGGCGTCGTGCTCCCCAGGTTCGACATGTAGTAGCGCCGGATGCGGATCCCCTCGGACGTCGTGTAGCTGGTGCTGCCGGCGTGCGGCCAGAGGGAGTTCGCCCAGCCGTTCGCGATCACCGCGCCCGCGTAGACGACGGCGAGCGAGCCGAGCGAGCCGTTCACCACCGAGAGCGTGCCGAGGTCGATGTTCGCGTCGATGTAGGCGTGGACCTCGGCCATGAGCTCCCGCGCCGCCGTGTAGTCCTGCGTCCCGCCCTGCAGGTAGTGGGAGGTCGGGTACTGCGCCCGGTAGTAGCCGATCACCGCGTGGCGCACGCTCACGCTCCCGTACGAGATCGTCTCGCTCCACGAGCGGATCGAGCCGCGGGCGTCCCCGTACGTCGTGCCGTTGAACGCAGCGTCCACCTCGCTCAGCGGGATGGTCGCCGGCCGGTCCGGGAAGTCCACCAGCACGACGAGGCCGGTGACGGTCCCCGTCGGCGCGGCGGGCAGGACGGAGAGCGCGTCCCGCACGGAGGATCGCGGCGCGGGAGCGGTCCCGGTCGCGGACGCCCCGCCCCAGAGCTGCCGCACGGCCGCGTCCACGCGCTGCCGCCGCTGCGCCGGGCCGTGCCGCAGCCCGCGGACGATCCCCAGCCGCTGGAGCCTGGCCTCGACCGCGGGGCGCGTGCGAGGGCTGCTTCCGCCGGCGGTCGTCTCCTCGTCGCCCGGGTACCGGATCCCCGTGGAGACGAGGTCGCCGTCCGGGCTCCTCCGCGCGTAGCAGATCTCGCGGGTCGTCGGATCGACGACGAGGGCGTATCCGTCGGTGCTCTCCGCGCGCGCGAAGTACTCGTCGCCGTGGAGCACCACCTCGACCGCGGCGCCGTCCGGTTGGCGGAGCGTGAACCGCTCCCCGGCGTGCGGGTACGCGAGCGCGGACCGGCCGGCGAGGACGCACAGGCCGGCGAGGATCGCGCGCAGGACGCGGCTGCGGAGCGGCGATGGCGACATTGGACGATCTCCAGGGTACGCGATCCGGCGCGGGATTGCTTGCCTGGGCCGCGTCCCCGACAGGGATCACGCGCGCGCAGCCGGAGCGACATGGACGCACAAGTCGTGAAGGTCCGGGCCGTCGTTGACGCCCGCGGCACGGCCGCATACGCTCGCCAATCCTCGGTTCCCGAAGGAAGAATCCCGTCCGCGGAGGCCAGCGTGCGCCGCAGGAAGCCCAGCCCGCGATCTGCCCCCGCCCCCGGCGCGCGCCGCGTCACGCTCGCCGTCTGCCTCGCGCTCGGCGCGGTCGCGTTCGGCCTCTACGCCCGGACCGGCGGCCACGGGTTCACGAACTTCGACGATCCCGACTACCTCGCGTTCAACCCGCGCCTCGCGCAGGGGCTCACCTGGAGCAACCTCGCCTGGGCCTTCACGACGCTCGAGCGGGAGTTCTGGCACCCGCTCACCTGGCTCTCGTACCTCGCCGACGTGTCGCTCCTCGGCCTGCGCCCCGGGCCGATGCACCTCGTCAACGCGGCGCTCCACGCCGGGAACGCGATCCTCCTGTTCCTCGCGCTCGCGCGCCTGACGCGGGCGCCCCTCCGGAGCGCGTGCGCCGCGGCGCTCTTCGCCGTCCACCCGGTGCACGTCGAGTCGGTCGCCTGGCTCTCCCAGCGGAAGGACGTCCTCTCGGTCTTCTTCGGGCTCCTCGCGCTCCTCGCGTACGCCGGCTACGCGCGGCGGCCGGGCGCCGGGCGGTTCGCGCTCGTCGCCGCGGCGTTCGCGGCGAGCCTGATGGCGAAGTCCACGCTGGTGACGCTCCCGTTCCTGCTGCTGCTCCTCGACGCGTGGCCGCTGGGCCGCCTCCCGTCCCCCGGGACCGACGAGCGGCACCTGCCCGGCGACGTCCCGAAGGTCGGGTGGACGCGCGCCGTGCTGGAGAAGGTGCCGCTCCTCGCGCTGTCGCTCGCGAGCGCGTCCCTGACGCTCGTCGCCCAGGCGCGCGGCGGTACCCTCGCGTCGGACCCGGGCGGTCAGCGGTTCGGCGACGGGATCGTCTCGTACGTCCGGTACGCCGGGAAGCTCCTCTGGCCGGCCGACCTCTCCGTGTTCTACCCGCTGCCGGCGCACGGCGAGCCGACGTGGAAGGTCCTGGCCGCGCTGGCGGCGGTCGCGCTCGTCACCGCCCTCGCCGTGGCCGGGCGCCGGAGCGCGCCGTGGCTCACCCTCGGCTGGCTCTGGTTCGCCGGCACGCTCGTCCCCGTGATCGGCCTCGTGCGCGTCGGCGCCCACGCGATGGCCGACCGGTACGCCTACTTCCCCGCGATCGGGCTCTACGTCGCCGCCGTCTGGACGCTCGGGCAGCTCCGCTGGGGAGCGCGGGCGCGCGTCGCCGCCGTGGCCGCCGTGCTGGCGGTGCTCGCGCTGCGGACGGATCGCCAGGTCCGGCTCTGGGCCGACGACGCGGCGCTCTTCCGGAACGCCATCGCCACGACCGGCCCGAACCCCCGGGCGCACGAGCTGCTCGCCAACGTCCTCCGGAACCGCGGCAAGGACCAGGAGGCCGCCGCGCACCTCGTCGAGGCGGCCCGGATCCTGCCCCAGCCGCGCACGCTCCTCGCGCTCGGCAGCGTGCTCGTGACGCTCGGGCAGGAGGACCGCGCTGCGGAGGCGTACGAGCGCGCGCTCGCGCTGGATCCGCGCGGGGAGGAGGCCCTGTCGATCCTCTCGCAGCTCTCCTTCAACCGGGGCGACAGGGAGCGGGCCGAGCAGTACGCGCTCCGGGCCGTCGCCGCCGGGGGGACGCACGCGGGCGCGCTCCTGGTGCTCGGGGCGTTGAGCCTCGAGCGCGGCGAGCCCGCGCGCGCCGCGGAGGCGCTCGACCGCGCGGTGGCGATCGACCCCGCCGAGCCGTTCCGGCGGGTCCTCCGGGCCGGGGCGCTCGCGCGCCTGGGCCGCCAGGCGGAGGCCTGCGAGGACTGGCGCTTCGCCGTGGAGGCCCCCCGGATCGCCCGCGAGGACCGCGATCGCGCAATGCAGCAGGCGAAGGACGCAGGGTGCGAGGCTCGCTGGGGCCGCTGACCCCGGAGCCGGAACCCGCGAAGCGCCGGGGTTTTCGCGTCTGAACCGATTCAGACAGGCCTGGAATCCGTTCGAGCCATTGACAGGGCGCTCCGATGGGAGCCAATGTGGTCTGACGATCCGTGAAAAGCAGCCCGCGGCGACCCGGCGAAGCTCCGTCCGGGAGCCGCATTTTCCGCTCACCCGTGGAGTGACGACATGAAGAGCTCTGCTGGAAGTACCGCCCGCCTGACGCTGGCCGCCGCGATCGCGGCGATGGCCCTGAGCGTCGGTTGCGGCGCCCCCGAGGAGGCGCCGGCCGCGACCGACAGCCAGGCGAAGGTCACGCTCACCTCGAGCGCGACCGGCACCGACGGCCTCTGGTACTCGTTCTGGACCGACGGCGGCGGCTCGGTGCAGTTCGAGCTGCTCGGCGGCGGCCGCTACGCCTCGCGCTGGACCAACGTCAACAACTGGGTCGGCGGCAAGGGCTGGCGCACCGGCAGCC
>JAEYZK010000245.1 GCA_023428085.1 Pseudomonadota bacterium | reverse complement strand
ACGTACAAGGAGTGGGCGGCCTACCGGTCGCACATGCTCCTCTCGCTCTTCATCGGGCCGGCGTACTTCCTCGCGCAGGGCTTCCTCTGGCGCGCGCTCTTCGTGGGGCGCGAGGAGCTGGGCGGCTTCCGGCTGGAGGAGATGCTCCTCTACTACGGTACCGCGGCGGTCACCTACTACCTGACGATGGACTTCGCCGACTGGAACCTGCAGATGCTGGTCCGCACGGGCCGGTTCCTCACCTTCGCGCTCCGCCCGATGGATCACCGCACGTTCGCGCTCGCGCAGAAGCTCGGCCACCGCACGCTCGGGCTCCTGTTCGAGTTCCTGCCCGTGTGGCTCATCTTCGCCTTCGCGTTCCGGGTCCGCATCTGGCCCGCCGCGCCGCTCTGGGCCGCGCTCTCGCTCGGGCTCGCCTTCCTGATGATGTTCCTCGTCAACTACTGCGTGGGCCTCCTCTCGTTCTGGCTCACGCGGACCGACGGGATCCGCGCCCTCGTGCGGTTCGCCCGCGACCTCCTCGCCGGCACCTTCCTCCCGCTCACGCTCTTCCCGCCCGTGGTGCAGAAGGTGATGCTGGTCCTGCCGTTCCAGTTCATCAGCTACGCGCCGGTGCGCGTCGTCCTCGGACGGTACGAGCTCGCGGGCATCGCGCTCCCGCTGCCCGCGGTCGTCGGGCTCCAGGCCCTCGCGGTCGCGGCCATGTGGCTCGTCTCGGGGGTGCTCTACCGCGCCGGGATCCGGCGCTACACGGGGGTGGGGGCGTGAGCGCGCCGCGCGAAGGGCGCCGGCCCGGGCTCCCCCGGCTCCTCGGCCGCGCCCTGCGGATCTCCTTCGCGACGCGGGCCGCGTACCGCGGGGACCTCCTCGTGAGCCTCCTCGTGACGCTGCTCCTCGAGGCAATCACCCCGCTCGTCACCGTGCTCGCCTACGGCGCGGGCGCGCGGTTCCCGGGGTGGTCGATGCACGAGGCGCTGCTCGTGCAGGGCACGTTCCTCCTCGCGCGCGGCGTCGCCTACCCGTGCTTCTTCGGCATGGTCTGGACGGTGTTCGAGCAGGTGCGCGAGGGGACCTTCGAGCTGACGCTCCTCAAGCCCCGCTCGCCGCTCCTCGTCACCCTCGTGCAGAGCCTCGACGTCCAGGGCGTGGGCCAGCTCCTGGGCGGGAGCGTGCTGTTCGGCTGGGCCGTGGCGCACGTCCCGCCGCCGGGCCCGATCTCGGTCCTCCTCTTCGTCGCGCTGCTGGCGCTCGCCGTCGCGGTGCTGTTCGCGATCGCGCTCTTCATGGCGGGGAGCCTCTTCGTGTGGGTGGGGAACGGTCGGGTGCTCGAGGTGAGCGAGGCGGTGATGCTCTTCGCGCAGTACCCGGGGTCGATCTACGGCCGGGCCTTTCGCGTGGTCGTCGCCACGGCGGTCCCGGTGTCGATGATCGCGTTCCTGCCGGCGCAGGCGTTGCTCGCCCGCGCCGAGCCGCTCACCGCCGTCGCGGCGGTCTGCTCGCTCGGCTTCCTGGGCGCGGCGCTGCTCTTCTGGCGCGCCATGCTGCGCCGGTATGCGGGCGGAGGTGGCTGATGGTGATCGAGGTCCGCGGGCTCCGGAAGACGTACACGACGTACGAGCGCGGCAGCTCGTTCCGCGAGGTGGTGGCGAGCCTGCTCCGCCGCAGGCCCGTCCACGTCGAGGCGCTGCGCGGGATCGACCTCGACATCCGCGCGGGCGAACGGGTCGGCTTCCTCGGGCCGAACGGCGCCGGGAAGTCCACGACGCTCAAGATCCTCACCGGCGTGCTCCACCCGACCGCGGGCGAGGCGCGGGTGCTCGGGTTCGTGCCCTGGCGCGAGCGCAAGCGGTACGTCGCCCGCATCGGCGCGGTGTTCGGGCAGAAGTCGCAGCTCGTCTGGGACATCCCCCCGCTCGACGCCTTCCTCATGAACCAGGCGATCTACGGCATCCCCGAGGCCGAGTTCCGGCGCACGCTCGGGCGCCTGACCGAGCTCCTCGGGGCCGAGCGGATCGCCCGACAGCCGACGCGGAACCTCTCGCTGGGCGAGCGGATGAAGTGCGAGTTCATCATGGCCATGCTCCACCGGCCCGCGGTGGTGTTCCTCGACGAGCCGACCATCGGGCTCGACGTCGTGGCCAAGGAGGCGATCCACGGGTTCGTGCGCGAGATGAACCGCGAGGGCGTCACGTTCCTGCTCACGACCCACGACCTCGACGACGTGGAGCGCCTCGCGGAGCGCGTGGTGGTGGTCAACGGCGGCGAGCTGGTGTTCGACGACGGCCTCGAGGCGCTCCGCCGCTCGCTCGGCGCGCGGAAGCGGGTGCGCGTCTCGACCGACGAGAGCCTCGACGGGCTCGCGCTCCCCGGGCTCGTCGTCCTCGAGCGGCACGGGCCGGGCGACGTCGCGTACGAGCTCGACCTCGCGACGCTCGAGCTCGACCGGTTCATCGCCGCGGTGAGCCGCGGGCGCCGCATCCGCGACATGGCCATCGAGGAGATCGCGATCGAGCGGGTCGTGAAGGAGCTCTATGCGCGCCGGCCTGCTTCGGCCCCCACGGCCGCGGAGGGGTGAGAGAGTGTGAAGGAATCGGCCTCCTGGTTCCCTGAGGCGAGGAGGAGCGCATCTCGAGCAGCCGCTCATCCTGAGCTTGTCGAAGGACGAGCGGGCGCGGATCCGAGCGTGGGCCGTACGCCGCCTCCGCGCCTCCGCCCGGCCCGCTTTCGTGCTGGGGGGCCGGGTGAAGCTCGGCCCCCCAGACCTCCGCTCGCTCCGGGGCATGCTCCCGCATGCCCCTGCGCTCGCATGCGCGTGCCGGGGCCACCTCCGCTCGCTGCGCTCGCGGGTGGCCGGCTTCGGACAGGCGCGCGCCCGCTGCTCCGAGTCCGCGTCGCGCGCGGAGTACGTTCCACGGAGCTGCGCGCCCTCGGTGTACCGCTCCGCGGGGGCCGGGCTCCGGCGCTCCGGCGGCTGAGACCGTGAAGGGCCGTGCGTCCCATGGACTGGGGCGGCCGGCCGTGATCTTCTTGGGCGG
>JAEYZK010000216.1 GCA_023428085.1 Pseudomonadota bacterium | reverse complement strand
GCGCCCCGCACGGCCTGCGTCGCGGCCGGTCCCGGAGCTCCTCGACCCGGGCGCGGCCACCTCGTTCGCCGTCGCGGTGGAGCTCCTCGGCCTCGGCCTCGAGGAGCTCGGCCTCGACGAGCTCCGCGCGCTCGCGGGCTCGAGCCGCGCGCGGCCGGCGGCCCCCCACGTCGCGCAGCTCGCGGCGTTCGCCGGGGACGCGGAGCTGCCGTTCCGGATGGCGCGCGACCACCTGGGCACGAGCCGCCGGGCGCTGCGGTGGGGCCACCCCGCGCCGCACCAGGCCATCGTGGAGGCCGCGGCGGCGGCCGCGGGCGTGGAACCGGCCCTCGCGCTCGCCGTGATGCGGCGCGAGTCCAACTTCCGCCGCGCGGTCCGGAGCAACGCGGGCGCCGAGGGGCTGCTCCAGCTGCGCCCCGCGACCGCCGAGCGGATGGCCGCGCTCCTCGGCCTGCCGGCCGGGGCGTCCACCCGGCTCGGTGAACCCGCGGTGAACCTCCCGCTCGGCATCCAGTACCTCGGGCTGCTCCTCACCCGGTTCCAGGATCCCGCGGCCGCGCTCGCCGGCTACAACGCGGGCCCGGCCCCCGCCGCCGCCTGGGTGCGGGCGCGGCAAGGCATGGCGCTCGACGAGTGGGTCGAGTGCATCCCGTTCCGGGAGACGCGCCAGTACGTCAAGGTCGTGCTCGCGGACTGGGACGTGTACCGGGAGCTCTCGGGCGCGCCTCCGGCGCCCGTCGATCCCGGGCGGCCGATGCCCGCCCCGCTGCCCGGCGTGGAGTTCTGACGCGGCGCCCGGTCGCGCCGCGGCGGGTCGCTCACGCCCCGTCGGTCTGCGTCGCCTCGAGGATCGCGTCGCCCATCCTCCGCAGCACGGAGGGCGTGACGCCGTGGAAGGCGCGCAGCGCCTCCTGCGTCCGCGGCCGGGCGCGGGCGAGCTCGAGCAGCGTCTGATCGCCGAGCACCTTGAACGGCGGCCGATCCGAGGCGCGCGCGCGCTCCTCCCGCGCGAGATAGAGCGCCCGCAGCACCCGCGCGCCGGCGGCGTCGAGCTCCCGCGCCCCCTTGATGCGCCGCCAGCCCTCCGGGTCGAACACGCGCTCCCGCGGCTCCGCCGCCGCGATCCGGGCGAACTCCTCCCGCGCGGAGGCGAGGAGCCCGCGCGTCTCGAGCTCGGCCGTGAGGCGCGCGTGCAGCGGGAGGAGGAAGTGGGTGTCCAGGGCCGCGTAGGCGAGCTGCTCCTGCGTGAGCGGCCGGCGCCCCCAGTCCGACCGCTGGAAGCCCTTCGAGAGCCGCACCCCGAAGTGCGCCTCCACCACGGCCGAGAGCCCGAGGCCGGCGTGCCCCAGCCGCCGCGAGGCCGCCATCGTGTCGAAGAGCCGAGGGAACCGCCACCCGTACTCGCGCCGGAGGCAGCGCACGTCGTAGTCGGCGCCGTGGAGCACCACCTCGCGTCCGTCGCAGAACACCTCCGCGAGCGGGGCGACGTCCACGGCGAGCGGATCCACGACCCAGTCCGCCGTCGGGCTCGAGATCTGGAGCAGGCACACCCGCTCCTTGTAGACGTGGAAGCTGTTCGACTCCGTGTCGAGGGCGACGACCGGCTCGCCGCGGAGCGCGTCGCGGAGCCGCGTCAGCGACTCGGGGTCCGCGACCAGGGCTGGAGGGGACACGGACTGCACGGTCGGATTGTAGCGCAGGACGGCCCGCGTGCCGCCCGGGAGGGGCGCCCGCCCTCCCCTGCGCGCCCTGGTCGCGCCGTGGGGCGCCGGGTGTGGGAGAGGACGCGCCCTTGCCGCTTGTCCGGGCCTCGGCACGGGCGGTACGCTCCCGGCGATGAAGGAGAGCGCCCGACCATCCCCCCTCAACGCCGCGGTGCGGGTGAAGGACATGGCGGTGGACCTCGCCGGCGACCTCGCCGACGGGTACCGGAAGTCCACTCGTTACGCGCGGATGCGTGGCGCGGTCGTGGCGAGCTGGGTGGTCGTGTCCGCGCTGCTCATGTGGATCGCCTGCCCCTCCGGCGAGTCCTCCAACTCGCTCGGCGCGAAGGCAGTGCTCTCGGAGGGGCTCCTGGGCGAGAAGAGCGTGCTCGTCTGGAACGACTCCGACGAGCTGTGGAGCGACGTCACCGTCACCCTCGACGGCAAGTGGGAGTGGAAGACGTCGCAGGTCCGCCCCGGCGAGAAGCAGAGCCTCCGCCCCGATCAGTTCAAGCACTACGACATCGCCGCGCCGCCCGATCTGTCGCCCCGGAGCCTCGCCATCGAGTGCCGGCAGGGCTCCGCGACGCTCTCGCTCGTCGCGCCGGGGGGGCCATGAGGCCGCGCATCCTGCTCGTGGACGACGACGTCGAGATCTGCCAGTTCCTGCAGGTCCTGCTGGAGCTGGAGGGGTTCGAGACCCGCACCGCGAAGACGGCGGACCAGGCCCTGGCCGCCCTCGACGAGGGTGCGCGGGCGGTCCTCCTCGACATCGCCATGCCCGACGTGGACGGGCTCGAGCTGTGCCAGCGCATGCGCACCGCCGGCTTCACCGGCCCCATCCTGATCGTCTCCGCCCGGCCGGGCGCCGACCTCCCGCGCAAGGCGAGCGAGGCGGGCGCGAGCGGCTTCGTCCGCAAGCCGTTCGACAACGCGGAGCTCGTATCGCGCCTCAAGGCGCTGCTCTGACGCTCAGCGGTCCCCCTCCCCGCGCGGCGGCAGGTCGTCCTGCGCGCTCTCCGCAGCCCGCTCGCGGCGCCGCCGCGTCTCCTTCCGCGCGGCCCGGAGCCGCTCCTCCAGCCTCCGCCGGCGCTCCCGGTTCGCCTCCCAGTCCGCGCGCAGCCGCTCCCGCGCCTGCTCCGCCGTGATCCGCTCGCCCCGGAGCATCGCGAAGTGGACCTCCAGCCCCACCAGCACCTCGTGCAGCTGGCGCCGCCGGAGGTCCGCGAGGTGGAGCACCTGGGCGGGCGGAACCTCGCCGGGCGGCGCCCTCCGGGCCGCCTCGGCCGCCGCCGCCGCGTCGCGCCGTCGGCCGTCGGCGTCGCGC
>JAEYZK010000207.1 GCA_023428085.1 Pseudomonadota bacterium | reverse complement strand
GTCCCGGACTGGACTGCCGGGCTGCAGCCCATCGCCGCGACGCCGGTGGGGCTCGAGCTGCCCCCGGCCTCGGAGACGCCGGACTGGCTCGTCCCGGCCGCCGACATGATGCCGCCGGCCTGGCCGGGCGCGGGCGCGGTCCCGCCCCGCGGCGCGGCACCCGGAGCCAGCGGGGAGATGCCCTGGAGCGCCGCGCCCCGGTCTCCCGCGGGTGGATCCCCCCCGAGCGCGGCGCCGGCGCGGTCCCGCGAGGCGCAGGGCTGCTACGAGCGCGCCCTGGCGGAGCTCGAGGGCGGCCGCATCGCCGGCGGGATGGCCCTGCTCCGGCGGGCGCTCGCGCTCGCGCCCGGAGATCCCGAGATCGCGGGAGCGATGGCGCGGGTCATGTCCCGCGGCTGACCGGCGTCCCCTCCCGAGCGCCGCTCGTCACTGTTCGTGAACAACGGATGGGCCCGGGTGCGGCCCGCTCCACCGCGCGGGCACACCCCGGGCTCCGTCGTCGAGGTATGGCATTGCCGGCCATGTGGGTCGTCGTCAGACTCTTCGAGACAGGGAGGAAGCATGCGTCATCACGTCGGCAACGTCCTCAGGCTCGCGGTCATCGCCGCGACCCTGCTCGGTTCCACCACGGCGCTCGCCGGGCCCGGCCGCCCGCGGGACAACGACCGCCACCACCAGCACTGGCGTCACAAGCCGAGCAAGCCGCCGAAGTCCGTCCCGGAGTTCGATCCGGCGGCGGCCGGAGGCATCGGCGCGATCCTCGCCGGCGGCGGGGTCCTCCTCGCGCGGTGGCGCAAGCGCAGCAGCTAGGCAGGACCGGGGGCGCCGGGTTCCCGCCGAAGGGGTAGGGCCATGTGGCGACCTGTGGGTGTGTACCGGACGCGTGGTAGTTGTTTGCCCACACGATTCCCGCCACAGTCCCCAGGTCCTGAGGAGGACCCACCATGATCAAGAGATTCGTCACCGCCACCATCGTCGCCGCCGCCATCCTCGCTCCCGCGCTCACGCTCGCGCAGAGCGCGGACTTCTGGAGGAAGCGCCGCAGCGTGCCCGAGTTCGATCCTGCCGCCGTCGGGTCGATGGCCGTCCTGCTCGCGGGCGGTGCGACCTACGTCGCGAACCGCCGCCGCAACAAGAAGTGATCGCTCCCGGCAGGGAGGGCGCGGCGTCGGCCGGCCCTTCGCACCCGCATCTGCGATGGGCCGTGCCGGGGGCGCTGCTCGCGCTCGAGTTCCTCGCGCTCTCGCTGCTCGTGGACATGCCCATCACCGGCGTCGCCGTGCCGGTGGTGAACGCGATCCGGGTCGTCATCCCGGTGGTGCTGGGCGCGGCCGTGGCGGGCTGGCTCGTCGCGCGGAACGGCGGGCTCTCCGCCCCTGCGGTCGCGCAGGAGCTCCCGCCCTGGCGGCCGGGCCCGGCGCTGGTCGCCCAGCTGGCCTCCTTCGCCGTGGCCGTCGTGCTCGCGGTCCGGATCCTCGGCCCGGGCGCGCCGCCCCCGGGCGCCTCCGGCATGCTCACGCTGCTCGGCGCCGGCGCGCTGATGACGGTGCTCGCGGCGGCCGTCGCCGTGCCGCTCCCGTGGCTGGCGCGGGAGGTGCTCCGCCAGTGGCGCGCACCGCTGCTCGCCGTGGCGCTGGGCGTCGGCGTGTGGCGCGCGGCCACTGCGGCGGAGCAGCTCTGGGGGACGCTCTCCGGGCTCACCCTCCGGGGGGCGGCGGCGCTGCTCCGGCTCGTGGCGGGCGACGTCGCCGTCGATCCGTCGCAGGTGCTCATCGGCCTGGGCGACTTCGCCGTGACGGTGGCCCCGGAGTGCTCGGGGGTGGACGGGATCGGGCTGGTCCTCGTGTTCGGGCTCACCTGGCTCGCGCTGGCGCGCGACCGCATCCGCACCGGCCGCGCCCTCATGGTGGTCCCGGTCGCGATCGTCCTCACCATCGCCGCCAACATCGTGCGCATCGCGGCGCTCGTCCTGCTCGGCGCGGCCGGTCACGAGGAGCTCGCGATCGGCGGCTTCCACAGCAAGGTCGGCTGGGCGTTCTTCATCACGCTCGCGCTCGGGTTCGTGGCGGTCGCGGAGCACCTGCCCTGGCTCCGGCGCAGCCCGGCGACCTCGTCCGCCTCGCGCCAGCCCGACGCGCTGCGGGCGGACCCCGCGCTCGTCGCGCCGCTCGTGGTCGCGCTCGCGGCCGCGCTCCTGACGGGCGTCTGGACCGCCGGGGCGCTCGATCGCGCCTACGCGCTGCGGATCCTGGCCGCGCTCGCCGCGCTCGTCGCGGTCCGGCGCGCCCTGCCGTCCCTGCGGCCCACCCGGGCGCTCGCGCCGACCGTCGTGGGCCTGCTCGTCGGCGTCTTCTGGGTGTTCGCCGTCCGCGGCGACCCAGGGCCGCTCGGAGCGGAGCTGGCCGGGATGGAGGCGTGGGAGCGCGCGGCGTGGCTCGCGGTCCGCGCGCTCGGGTCCATCCTCGTGATCCCCGTGATCGAGGAGCTGGCGTTCCGCGGCTACCTCTTCGACGTGCTCTCGCCGCCGCGGCCGGCCGGCGACGCGCGGCGCGTCCCCTGGACCGCGGTCGTCGTGTCCTCGCTCGCCTTCGGCGCGCTCCACGCGAGCTTCCTGTCCGGCGTGCTGGCAGGGCTCGCGTACGGCGGGGTGCGGGTGTGGCGCGGGCGCGTCGGCGACGCGGTGATCGCCCACGTCGCCTCGAACCTGGTCGTCGCGGTGGTGGCGCTGGGGCTCGGCCGGTGGGACCTCTGGGGCTGACCGGCCGGCCCCGTCACGATCCCATCACGCCTTGACGACGCGGGGCCGCTCCTGGCCGCTGCCCACCGCGGGCGCGACGACGTTCCGGGTGTCGATCACCAGCTTCGCCTGGCGGTAGAGCGCGCCGTCCTTGAAGGCGTCGTGCGCGGTGGCCAGGACGAGCGCGTCGTACTGCCCGAACACCTCGGGGTCCACCGGGACCGAGCGGAGCGTGGAGAGGTCGTGGCGGCGCGTCTTCTTCGCGACGGGGAAGTGCGGATCGCAGAAATCGACCACGGCCCCCGCGTCCCGGAGGAGCTCGATGATCTCGTACGAGGGAGACTCGCGGTCGTCGTCGATGTTGGCCTTGTAGGCGAGGCCGAGCACCAGCACGCGCGAGCCCTTGACCGACTTGCCGTCGTCGTTCAACGCCTGGGCGAGCCGGTCCACGACGTACCGGGGCATCCGGGTGTTGATCTCGCCGGCGAGCTCGATGAAGCGGGCCCACTCGCCGTACTCCGCCGCCTTCCACGACAGGTAGAAGGGGTCGAGCGGGATGCAGTGGCCGCCGAGCCCCGGCCCCGGGTAGAAGGGCATGAAGCCGAACGGCTTCGTCTCGGCCGCGCGGATCACCTCCCAGACGTCGATCCCCATCCGCTGGAAGATGACCTTGAGCTCGTTCACCAGGGCGATGTTCACCGAGCGGAAGACGTTCTCGAGCAGCTTGCAGGACTCCGCCACCCGCGCGTTCGCGACCGGGACCACCTTGGCGAGGGCCGCGCCGTAGAGGGCGACCGCGGCCCGCGTCGACGCCTCGTCCACGCCGCCGACCACCTTCGGGATCGTCTTGGTCGAGAAGTCCTTGCGGCCCGGGTCCTCCCGCTCGGGGGAGAACGCGAGGAGGAAGTCCTGGCCGCAGCGCAGCCCCGAGGTCTCGAGGATGGGCTTGAGCTCCTCGTCCGTCGTGCCCGGGTACGTGGTGGACTCGAGGACGACGAGCTGGCCGCGGCGGAGCCGCTTCGCGATCTCCCGGCCCGTCGAGTGGATGTACGAGTTGTCCGGCTCGCGGTGCGCGCCGAGCGGCGTGGGGACGCAGATCACGAGGGCGTCGCACTCGGAGATGCGGTCGAAGTCGGTGGTCGCGAGGTAGCGGCCCGTCTTGACCGCGGCGGACACGCGCTCGGGGCCGATGTGCTTGATGAACGACTCCCCCCGGGAGATCGCCCGGATCTTCTCGGGATCGACGTCGAACCCGAGGACCCGCAGACCGGCCTCGGCGAACACGAGGGCCAGCGGGAGGCCGACGTACCCCTGCCCGATCACTCCGACGACGGCGGTCCGCTGCTCGACCTTCTCGACGAACACGTTCATTGTTCCGATCCTTCTCGAGGGTATGCGCCCCCCGCGGCCGCGCTCCGGCCCGCCGGGTCCTTCACCGCGACGACTTCTTCTCGGTCTCGCCCAGCACGGGGATCCCGAGGCCGCGCTCGACCTGCCAGCGCTCGACGATCCGGCCGCTCTTCAGATCGGGGAGGAGGGCCGCCAGGAACGCGAGCATGAGGATAGCCACGGACCCCGCCCCGAGGATCTTGAGCGGGTTCGGGCTGATGGGCTCCTTGGGGATCTGGGGCGGCCAGACCACGTTGTAGCGGTACTTGAAGGCGGCCCGGAGCGCATCCAGCTCCAGCTGGGCCGCGTTCACGCGTTCGATGATCTGCTGGTACTGGAACCGCGCGTCGAGGACCCGCTCGTCCTCCTCCATGGGGCCTTGCGGCTGCTGCGCCCGGGGTCGGGGTGCGCCCGCCGCGGCGGCGGCAGAGGCCCTGTTCTCCTGCGCGCGCTGGGCCTCGTACTCCGCGCGGAGCCGGGCGGCCTCCCCCTGGAGCTTCGCGAGCTGCGGCGACTCCGCGGAGAGCGCGTCGATGTCCTGCCGGAGCTGCATGATGGAGGGGTGCGCCTCCGAGAACGTCGCGCGGGCGGCGTCCAGCTGCGCGTGCAGGTCCGCGAGCCGCCGGCGCCGGAACTCCTCGACGTCCTGGATCGCGCGCTCCTTGCTCTCGAGGAGCGACCCCAGCCGGACGACCTCCGGGCTGGCCCCCTCGAGCGCTCCCACCGGCGTCGCCGCCGGCGCGGGCTCGTCCCGGTACACCTGCCGGGAAGGCCGCCGGCCCTCCCGGGACACGCGATCGAGGTGATCCCGCGCGGTCGCCGCCCGCGCGCGCAGCACCGAGATCACCTCGTCCACCGCCGTGACCTCCTGGACGTGCCGCGCCTCGATGAAGTGCTGGAGCGCGCCCTCGACGATGGCGTACGCCTGCTGCGGGTTGGGCCAGTCGAGCGAGATGGTGATCGCCCCGTCCTCCGTGGTCACGACCTCGAGGCGCTTGTCGAGGATGGTCACCAGGACGTCGCTCGGATCGGCGGTCGTCGTCTCGAGGCCGAGCTTGCTCGAGAGGCGCTCGAGGAAGCCGGGGGAGTGCTGGGCCTCCAGCAGCTTGGCGTTCCCGAGGAGCGCGAGGAGGTTGTCGCGGCGGTGGATGAGCTCCCACGCCGTCCGCGCCGGGTCGTCGTTCGCGCCGACGCGGAGGCTCGAGGGCATCACCTGCTGCTGCTGCGCGAGCACCTTCGCCTCCACCCGGTAGATGGGGGTCCGGCTCCGATAGAACAGGACCACCGCCGCCAGCCCGGCCACCAGCACGGCCGTGAAGAGCACCTTGCGGCGCTTCGGGGCGCACAGGAGCAGCAGCGCCCAGTCCACGGGGCTCGGGCCGGGCCGCTCTCCGTCCTCACCGGCGAGATCCAGGTCGAGGTCCTGCGCGGAGCCGTTCGTCATCGATGGCCTCTGTCCTGCCGTGGCGTTCCGGTCGCGTCCGCGCCGCCTGCCTCGCCCGCCAGGGCGAGCGCGGCCAGCTCGGCGCGCAGCAGCTTCCCCGCCTCGTTGCGGGGCAGCGCGGGCACCGGCGTGAAGCGCACCGGGATGCCGTACTGCGGGATGCGCCCGCGGCAGTGGAGCGCGAGCGCCGCCGGATCGAGCGCGCCCCCGGCGCGCGGCACCACGTACGCCACCGGGACCTCGCCCTTGAGCGCGTCGGGGACCCCCACCACGGCGGCCTCCGCGACGTCGGGGTGCTCCGCGACGACCTGCTCGATCTCCGCCGGGCTGATGCGCTGCCCGCCGACCTTGAGGATCTCCTTGGAGCGGCCCCGGTGGAAGAAGAAGCCGTCCGCGTCGCGGAGGGCGAGGTCCCCGGTCCACAGCCAGCCGTCGTGCAGGATGACCGCGGTCTCCTCGGGTTCGTCGAGGTACCCGCCGGTCACGTTGTCGCCGCGCGCCACGAGGTGGCCCGTCTCGCCCGGCGGGAGCTCCCGCCCCGCGTCGTCCACGACGCGCAGCTCGACGCCGGGGATCGGCACGCCGATGGAGCCGCGCTTGTCCACCGCGCGCTCGGGCGGCAGGTAGCTGAGGCGCGCCGTCGCCTCGGTCTGCCCGTACATGACGAAGAGCCGCGCGGGCTGGAACGCGCTCCGGACCCAGTCGATGGTCTCGGGCGCCATGGCGCCCCCGGCCTGGGTGAGGTAGCGCAGGCGCGGGAAGGCGAGCGTGGAGACGTCCACCTGGCGTCGCAGGATCTCGAACGTGAGCGGGACCCCCGCGAAGCCGGTGCAGCCCTCGGCGCCGAGCGCCTCGAGCACCGTGCGCGGGAAGGCGAACCGGCCGTCCAGGAAGACCGAGCCGCCCGCGAGCAGGTGCGTCTGCAGCACGCTGCGTCCGTAGCAGTAGTACAGGGGCAGGATCAGCAGGGCCCGGTCGTCCGGGCCGAGCCCCAGGTACTCCACGATCGAGCGCGTGTTGGCGGCCACGTTGCGGTACGTCTGGAGGACGCCGCGGGGCCTCCCGGTGCTCCCGGACGTGTAGAGGATGAGGGCCGGCTGCTCGGGATCGAGCGGCGGCCGCGGCGGCGACGGCGCCCGTCCGAGCGCCGGGTCCACGCGGCCGTCCTCCAGGATCCACGTCGCGGGCCGGCCGAGGTCCTCGCGCAGCCGCGCCGGGAGCGCGCCGCCGTGCACGACCAGGAACCGCTCGATCGCGGCGCCGGCCGCGACGGTGCCCCACGCGCGCGCGTCGCGCCCGGCGACGAAGGCCTGCCGGACGCCCGTCTGCGCGACGACGGCCGCGAGGGTCTCGACGCGCCACTCCCGGTTCACCTCGACGGCCGTGGCGCCGGCGGCCTGGATGGCGAGCGAAGCCACCACCGCGGCCGGCGAGTTGGGCAGCGCGACCAGCACGCGCGCGCGCGGCCGGATCCCGGCCGCGGCGAGGTGACCCGCGAGCGCCGCGACGCGCTCCGCCAGGTCGCCGTACGTCAGCCGGTGGCTGGGGGTGTCCACGGCGGGCGCGCCGGGGCGGCGCTCGGCGTGGGCGAGGAGCCACTCGTGGAGAAAGGGCGAGGAGGAGATCATGACCGCTCGTCCGGGGCCCGCGGCGCTCGCACGTTCACGATGGAGCCGTTCCCTCGCCCTGGAATCCCCCGGACCGAGGAGCTTACCATCTAACCCGCGGCGCCGGGCGCGCTGCCCCGCGGGCAGGGGACACCATGGGAGGGATCGCGCGGGGCGGCTCGAGGCGTCGATCGCGCCGCGCGGGCGCGGCGGCGCCGCGCGCCCCGAACGTGTCCCGATCCTTTTGCTGACCCGTGTTCGCGGGGCCTTTTCATGAGTTGGTGCGCGATAGATGATGCGGTACATCGAGAGCGGGGGTGAACGACGAGGCGTGGAGCAGGTGGGCCCGGGGGCCGTGCGCGCGCGTCCAGGGGTCCGATGCCCCCACCGAGGAGGTCCACATCGTGTTCGCCGTCCCGTTCGTCGCCGGAGCGCTCCTGATGACCGCACCCACCGCCTCTCCGAACTCCGCCGCCGTGAAGCAGCACCTGCAGGCGATCGCCTCGAGCACGGTGCTGTTCGGGCACCAGTCGGTCGGGTCCAACCTGCTCGACGGGCTGCAGGCCCTCGCGAAGGGGGAGGGCATCGACCTCCGGATCTCCGAGGTGGAGGGTGCGCAGGAGCTGCGGCCGGGGACGCTCGGCCACGTCTTCGTGGCCCACAACGGCGATCCCCGGCGGAAGCTCGCCAGCTTCGGCAGCGCGCTCGAGGGGGCCGATCCGGACGTGGCGCTGGTGAAGTTCTGCTACGTGGACTTCGACAGCACCACCGACGCGCGCGCGCTCTTCTCCGAGTACGAGAAGACGCTGCAGGCGCTGCGTGCGAAGCACCCCCGCACCACGTTCGTGCACGTGACGGTGCCGCTCCAGGCCGACGAGGGGATGCTGAAGTCGCTCGCCAAGAAGCTCCTCGGCAAGAAGACGGGCGCCGTGCCGACCAACGCGCGCCGCGAGGAGTTCAACGGCCTGCTCCGGCGGGCGTACGCGGGCGAGCCGCTCTTCGACCTGGCGCGGGTCGAGTCCGTCGACTCCTCGGGCCAGCCCGTGTCGGCGAGGTTCGACGGCAAGCCCGTCCCCATGCTCGCCAGGGAGTACACGCACGACGGCGGGCACCTCAACGCCGCCGGGAGCTGGCGCGCGGCGCTCGAGTTCGTGAACGTGGTGGGGAACGCTTTGGCAGCCCGGCGGACGCCGGGACTGGAGGAGACAGGTGCTGGCGCACGCTGACGCCCTCGCGGGCGAGGTGGGCACGCCCGCCGGCGCTCCCGCCGTCCCGCCCACCCCGGCGGTGGGCGCGCAGCCGTCCAGCGCGCCCGCGGCGGCCCGGCCCGGGCCGTTCGCCGCGGATCTCGAGAAGTGCTACGCGATCGCCCTCGCCACGCGGCGACCGTCGTTCGCGCGCCGCGCGGCGGCGTGGATCTGGCACTTCGAGATCCCGTGCACGGCGGTCTACCGGCTCGGCCAGTGGTCCTTCCGGCTCAAGGCGCGGAGCGGGATCCTCGCGGCGCCCTTCCTGCTCGCCTACTTCCTCTGCAACTTCTTCGTCCGGCTCGTTCGCCACGTGGAGATCAGCCATCACGCGCAGATCGGGGCCGGGTTCCACCTCGGGCACCCGTCGAGCATCTTCATCGGTCCGACGCGGATCGGCGCGAACTGCAACGTGACCCACAACGTCACGATCGGCGTCGGGCTGGGAGGGCAGCGGACGGGCGTGCCCGTCATCGGCAACAACGTGTGGATCGGGCCCGGGGCCACCCTCACCGGCGGGATCGTGATCGGCGACGGGGCCACCATCTCCGCGGGGAGCATCGTGGTCCGCGACGTCCCGTCCGGCGCCCTCGTCGCCGGCAACCCGGCGCGCGTCGTCAACGCGAGCTACGACAACAGGGCGCTGCTCTGGCCCGAAGCGGTCTCCTGAACGACGGCACGGCACGTCGGGGTGGGCGCGCTGCGCGGATCCCCGGATGCGCACGCGCCCAGCCCTCGCGCCGGGCGAAGCACCACGCGGTGGCGAGCACTCCAGGCCTCCTATGACGACAAGACCCTTCGACCTCGACTCGAGCGCGCTCGTCTGGGATCGCCTGCGCAGCCTCGCGGAGGCCGATCCCACGGCCGAGGCCATCGTCCACGTCACCGCCGAGGGGGAGCCGCGCCGCTGGACGCGCCGCGCGCTCGTCCGCGCCGCCTCGCGCGCGGCGCGCTGGCTCGAGGCGCACGGGGTCCGCAGGGGCGACGTCTGCGCGCTCATCGTGCGCCACCATCCGGACTTCTATCCGCTCTACCTCGGCGTCTCCGCCCTCGGGGCCCTGCCGGCGGTGCTGGCGTACCCGAACGCGCGGCTCCACCCCGACAAGTTCCGCGACGGCCTGCACGGCATGTCGCGCCGCTCGGGGCTCGACCACATCCTCACCGAGCGCGACCTGGCGGAGCTGGTGACGCCGCTCGTCGGCGGGGCCGACAGCACCATCCGGCAGGTGCTGTTCCCGCTCGATGCGCCCGACCTGGGCTCGTTCGAGGACGAGCCGGTGGCCCACGCGCCGGCCACCCCGGACGATCCCTGCCTCCTCCAGCACTCGTCCGGCACGACCGGGTTGCAGAAGCCGGTGGTCCTCTCGCACCGCGCGGTCCTCGAGCACGTGCGCCGGTACGGCGAGACCCTCGCGCTGGCCGGGGGCGACCGGGTCGCGAGCTGGCTGCCGCTGTATCACGACATGGGGCTCATCGCGGCCTTCTACCTCCCGCTCGTCGCCGGCGTGCCCCTGGTCCAGCTGAGCCCGATGGAGTGGGTCTCGGCGCCGGTGCTCCTGCTCCAGGCCATCTCCCGGGAGCGCGCGACGCTCTGCTGGTTGCCCAACTTCGCGTACAACCTCATGGCCGACCGGATCCGCGAGGAGGACCTCGAGGGGGTGCGGCTCGACTGCGTGCGGATGTTCGTCAACTGCAGCGAGCCGGTCCGGGCCGGAAGCCACGAGCGGTTCCACGCGCGGTTCGCGCGCCACGGGCTCCGTCCCGAGGCGCTCGCCGCGTGCTACGCGATGGCGGAGACGACGTACGCGGTCACGCAGACGCCGCCGGGCCGCGGCGCGCGGGTCCTCGAGGTGGATCGGAACGCGCTCTCGGCGGGCCACGTCGTCCCGGCCCGCGACGGGGCGGGCCGCGCGTGCGTCTCCTCGGGGCTCCTCGTCCCGGGGTGCCGGATCCGGATCGTGGACGGGGACCGGCGGGACGTGCCGCCGGGCACGGTCGGGGAGATCGCCATCCAGTCGGTCTCCATGTTCTCCGGCTACCGGAACTACCCCGAGAAGACCGCCGAGGTCCTCCAGGACGGGTGGTACTTCAGCGGCGACCTCGGGTTCGTGCACGACGGCGAGCACTTCATCATCGGCCGGAAGAAGGACATCGTCATCGTCGCAGGGAACAACGTCTTCCCCGAGGACGTCGAGGACGCGGTCGGGCGCGTGCCCGGCGTGATCCCGGGGCGGGTGGTCGCCTTCGGCGCGGACGACGAGCGCTCGGGGACGGAGATCCTGTGCGTGCTCGCGGAGACCGAGGCCCCGGACGACGCCCGGCGGAAGCTCGGGCTCGCCGTGAAGCAGGCGGGGATGGCCATCGACGTGACGATCGCGCGGGTGTACCTCGTGCCGCCGCGCTGGCTCATCAAGAGCTCGTCGGGGAAGCCCGCGCGCGCCGCCAACCGCGGCCGGGCGCTCGGCGAGGTGCCGTTCATCTGAGGGAGGAGAGGGACGTGGTCTCGGACAAGCTGAAGAAGGTCATCCTCGCGGAGCTCTCCCTGGACGACTGGCCGATCGCCGACGAGACGATCGCCTCCGAGGTCCCGGGCTGGGACTCGCTGAACCACGTCCGCGTCATCAGCGCGGTCGAGGACGCGTACCAGGTGCGGTTCAAGACGAGCGAGATCGTCCGCCTGCGGAACGTCGGGCAGCTCCAGGCCCTGCTGGACGCGAAGGCCAGCGGCGCATGACGCTCGGGTCTCCCGGGTTCGTGCTGTTCGCGGTGGTGACCTTGCTCGCGTGCGCCGCGCTCGGCCGGCGCCGCCGGTGGCTGGTCCTGCTCGTCGCGAGCGGCGCGTTCTGCGCCGCCGCCGGCTCGGCGGCGGCGCTGGCCGTGCTCGCGGGCGTGGCGCTCGTCTCCTGGGGGGCGGCGCTCGGCGTCGAGCGGTACGGGGAGTCCGCCCGCGCCCGGTGGTGCTTCCGGGCCGGCGTGTTCGGCCCGCTGGCCGTGCTGCTCGCGTCGAAGTACGTCGGGTTCGTCGCCGGGAGCGTGGACACCGCCGCCGGCTGGCTGGGGCGGCCGCCGCCCGTGGGGGCGGTGCCGATCCTCGCGGTCCTCGGCGTCTCCTACTACGTCCTGCAGGCCATCGCGTACGTCGTCGACGTGCGCGACGGGGTCGTCCCGGCGGAGCGGCACCTCGGCCGGCACGCGCTCGCGCTCGCCTTCTTCCCGAAGCTGATCCAGGGGCCGATCGAGCGCGCGGAGCACCTGCTGCCCCAGCTCCGCGACCCGCGCCCGCTCACCCTCCACGACGTGGCGGCCGGCGCGCGCCTGTTCGTGTGGGGGCTGTTCCAGAAGCACGTGGTCGCCGACCGCCTGGCGCCCTTCGTCGACGCCGTCTACGGGGACGTCCACCAGCACGCCGGGCTGCCGCTGCTCGTGGCGACGTACCTCTACGCGGCGCAGCTCTACTTCGACTTCGCCGGCTACACCGACATGGCCCTCGGGCTCGCGCGCGCGCTCGGGGTCCGGCTCACGCCCAACTTCGCCGCGCCGTACCTCGCCCGCTCGATCGCCGACTTCTGGCGACGGTGGCACATCTCGCTCTCGAGCTGGCTGCTCGACTACGTCTTCAAGCCGCTGCAGCTCGGGCTGCGCGGCTGGCGGACCTGGGGGACGCCCGCCGCGCTCGTCGTCACGTTCCTCGCCTCGGGGCTGTGGCACGGCGCGCGCTGGACGTTCGTCGCCTGGGGGCTGCTGCACGGG
>JAEYZK010000050.1 GCA_023428085.1 Pseudomonadota bacterium | reverse complement strand
TGGAGACGAGTGACCAAGCGGGCGCCGCGGGACGGACGCCCACTGGACGCGAGAAGACCGAAAGTCATCGAAGAGAGACTTGTCGGTTCGGCCAAGGCGATACCTTCACGGTCCCTGAGCCGGCCGGCGCCTACTCGCGCCCCGCCACCCGCAGCCGCGCCGTCGCCCGGCGGACGCGCGCCGCCTCCTGGCGGTAGTGCTCGTCCTGCTCGGTCAACCGGAGGAGCTGATCCTGGGCCTGGGCGAAGGCGCGCCGCGCGCGCTCCACGTCGATGTCGCCGGCCGCCTCGGCGGTGTCGGCGAGCACCATCACCCGATCCTCCGCCACCTGGAGGAACCCGCCGCCGACCGCGTAGTGGTGCTCGCGGCCGCGCTCGACGTAGGTGAGCCGCCCGGGCTCGAGCGCGGTCATGAACGGCGCGTGGCCGGGCCGCACGCCGAAGCCGCCCCCGACGCCGGGGGCCCGCACCTCGTCCACGGCCGCGGACAGCAGCCGGCGCTCCGGCGTCACGATCTCGAGCGAGAGCGGCATGGCCTCACCCCACCGCCAGGGTCTTCGCCTTCTCCACCGCCTCGTCGATCCCGCCCACCATGTAGAAGGCCTGCTCGGGCAGGTCGTCGTGCTTCCCGGCGACGATCTCCTGGAAGCCGCGGATGGTGTCCGGGAGCTTCACGTACTTGCCCTCGTTGCCGGTGAACTGCTGGGCGACGAAGAAGGGCTGCGAGAGGAAACGCTGGATCTTCCGGGCGCGGGCGACCGTGAGCTTGTCGTCCTCGGAGAGCTCGTCCATGCCGAGGATGGCGATGATGTCCTGGAGGTCCTTGTACCGCTGGAGGATCTCCTGCACCTCGCGCGCGACCGCGTAGTGCTCGGCGCCCACGACGAGCGGGTCGAGGATGCGCGAGGTCGAGTCGAGCGGATCGACCGCTGGGTAGATGCCGATCTCGGTGAGCTTGCGCGAGAGCACGGTCGTCGCGTCGAGGTGCGCGAAGGCGGTCGCCGGCGCGGGGTCGGTGAGGTCGTCGGCGGGGACGTAGATCGCCTGCACCGAGGTGATCGCGCCCTTGTGCGTCGAGGTGATCCGCTCCTGCAGCTCGCCCATCTCGGTCGAGAGGGTGGGCTGGTAGCCGACGGCGGAGGGGATGCGGCCCAGGAGCGCCGAGACCTCGGAGCCCGCCTGCGTGAACCGGAAGATGTTGTCGATGAAGAGGAGCATGTCCCGGTTCTCCTCGTCGCGGAAGTACTCCGCGATGGCGAGGGCCGAGAGGGCGACGCGGGCCCGGGCGCCGGGCGGCTCGTTCATCTGCCCGTACACGAGCACGCACTGGCTCTTCGAGAGGTCGTCCTTGTCGATGACGCCCGACTCGATCATCTCGTGGTAGAGGTCGTTCCCCTCGCGCGTCCGCTCGCCCACGCCGGCGAAGACCGAGAAGCCGCCGCGCGCCTTGGCGACGTTGCCGATGAGCTCCTGCAGGAGCACGGTCTTGCCGACGCCGGCGCCGCCGAAGAGGCCGATCTTGCCGCCGCGGAGGTACGGCGCGAGGAGGTCGATGACCTTGATGCCGGTCTCGAACGCCTCGATCTTCACGTTCTGCTCGATGAGGGACGGCGGCGCGCGGTGGATCGGGAGGCGCCGGACCGAGGCGAGCGGGCCGCGCTCGTCCACCGGCTCGCCGACGACGTTCAGGATCCGGCCGAGCACCTCCTTGCCGACCGGGACCGAGATCGGCGCGGCGAGGTTCTTCGCCTGCATGCCGCGGACGAGGCCCTCGGTGGAGTCCATCGCGATGCAGCGCGCGGTGTTCTCGCCGAGGTGCTGCGCGACCTCGATCACGAGGTTGTCGGGGCGGGCGTCGATGCCGGGGTTGGTGAGGGCCAGGGCGGTGTAGATGTCGGGCAGCCCGCCGGGCGGGAACTCGACGTCCACCACGGGGCCGATGACCTGCGTGACCTTGCCGTTCTGTACGCTCGTGCTCATTCGCCTCTTCCTTGGTCCTCTTCCCGTGAACGAGCCCGACCCCGAGCCCGCCTTCGACTCCGCGGCCCCGCCTCCGGCGGGCCGCCACGCTCGGGCTGGACGGCCGCGCCGGGCATGATCACTTGAGCGCCTCCGCCCCGCTGACGATCTCGAGCAGCTCCTTCGTCACGTACGCCTGCCGGGCGCGGTTGTACTGGAGCGTGAGCGCGCCGATCATCTCCTCGGCGTTCTTGGTCGCCGACTCCATCGCGCTCATGCGCGCCCCGTGCTCCGACGCGGCCGACTCGAGGAGGGCGCGCCAGACCTGCATCGCCACGTGGCGCGGAAGCAGCTCGCCGAGCAACGCCGCGCGCGCGGGCTCGTACGCGAAGTCCACGCCGGGCGCCGCCCCCTCCGCGCCCGCGGGCGGGGCGATGGGGAGGAGCTGCACCACCACCGGTCTCTGCGAGATGGCGCTCTTGAACTCGTTGTAGCAGAGGAAGACCGCGTCGAGCTCTCCGGAGAGGAACCGCTCCGAGTACTCCTGGGCGATCTCCGCCGCCGTCTCGTAGCGGACGTTCCCCTGGACGCCGCTGAAGTCCTTGCGCACCTCGAGGCGCCGCGCCTTGAGGCCGTCGCGCCCCTTCCGCCCGACCGTGGCGAGCCGGACCTCCTCGTACTTCCCGTCGCTCTCGATGAGGAACCGCTGCGTGCGCCGGACGATGTTGGAGTTGAAGCCGCCGGCGAGCCCGCGGTCGCTCGTGATCACGACCACCTCGGCCGCGCGCACCTTCGGGCGGGCGGCGAGGAGCGGGTGCGGGGCCTCGTCCTCGCCCCCGGCCCGCGCCGCGACCCGCGCCAGCATCTGGTCGAGGAGCTGCACGTACGGGCGCGTCCGGAGGATGGCGTCCTGCGCGCGGCGGAGCTTCGCCGCCGAGACCATCTTCATGGCCCGCGTGATCTGCCGGGTCGAGCGGACCGAGGTGATCCGGTTGCGGATGTCGCGGAGCGAGGGCACGCGTCGCCTCCTCTACCGCTCCGGCGCCGCGGCCGCGCCCGATGCGCTCCCGCCTGCGCCCTCGATCTGGAAGACCGCCCGGAACTCCTGCAGCGCGCCGTCGAGCGCCTTGCGGATCCCGTCGTCGAGCGCCTTCTTCTCGGCGATCGCCCGGAGCGTCGCGCCGTGGCGGGCCTCGAAGAACTCGACGAGCTCCTTCATGTACCGGACCACCTGGTCCACCGGCACCGGGCGGATCCAGTTCTGGCCCTTCTCGTCGCGCTGGGTGGCCGCGTAGATCTGGACGATCTGCTGCTCGACCGACATCGGGCTGTACTGCCCCTGCTTCAGCACCTCGGTGAGGCGCTCGCCGCGGGCCAGGGTCTCCTGGGTCGCCTTGTCGAGGTCGGAGCCGAACTGCGCGAACGCGGCGAGCTCGCGGTACTGGGCGAGCTCGAGCTTGAGGCTGCCGGCGACCTGCTTCATCGCCTTGATCTGCGCGGAGCCGCCGACGCGCGAGACCGAGATGCCGACGTTGATCGCGGGCCGGATGCCCTGGAAGAAGAGGCCGGTCTCGAGGAAGATCTGCCCGTCGGTGATGGAGATGACGTTCGTCGGGATGTACGCCGAGACGTCACCCGCCTGCGTCTCGATGATCGGCAGCGCCGTCAGCGATCCGCCGCCCTCCTTGTCGGAGAGCTTCGCCGCCCGCTCGAGCAGTCGGCTGTGGAGGTAGAAGACGTCGCCCGGGTACGCCTCGCGGCCCGGCGGCCGGCGGAGGAGGAGCGAGAGCTGCCGGTACGCGACGGCCTGCTTCGAGAGGTCGTCGTAGATGATGAGGGCGTGCCTGCCGGTGTCGCGGAAGTACTCCGCCATCGTGACGCCGGTGTACGGCGCGAGGTACTGCATCGGCGCCGGGTCGGAGGCGTTGGCGGCGATGACGGTCGTGTACTCCATCGCGCCGAACTGCTTCAGCTTGTCCACGACCCGCGCCACGGTGGACTGCTTCTGTCCGATGGCCACGTAGAAGCAGTAGAGGTTCTGCCCCTTGTTGTTGATGATCGTGTCGATCGCGACGGCGGTCTTCCCGGTCTGGCGGTCGCCGAGGATGAGCTCGCGCTGCCCGCGGCCGATCGGCACGAGGGCGTCGATCGCCTTGAGGCCGGTCTGCATCGGCTCGTGCACGCTCTTGCGCTTCACGATGCCGGGCGCCTTGATCTCGATCTTCCGGCGCTGCTTCGCCTCCACCGGCCCGCGCCCGTCGATCGGGTTCCCGAGGCCGTCGACCACGCGGCCGAGGAGCTCCTCGCCCACCGGCACCTCCGCGATGCGCCCGGTCCGCTTCACGGGATCGCCCTCGCGGATGTGCTCGAACGGCCCCATGATCGCGGCGCCGACGTTGTCCTCCTCGAGGTTCAGCACCAGCCCGCGCACACCGCCCGGGAACTCGAGCAGCTCGCCGGCCGCCGCGCCGGAGAGGCCGTGGAGCCGGGCGACGCCGTCGGCCTGCGAGAGGACGGAGCCGGTCTCGGCGACGTCCACCTTCTTGCCGTAGTCCTTGATCTGCTCCCGGATGATCCTGCTGATCTCGTCCGCGCGGATGTCCATCGCTGCGTCTCCCGTTGCGTGTTGCGCGGCGCCGCGCTTCGGGCGCGCGCTCAGTTCTTGAGTGACCTGCGGAGGTCCTCGAGCTGCGTGCGGACGGACCCGTCGTAGACGAGGTTGCCGACCTGGGTGACGGCGCCGCCGAGGAGCGCGGGCTCCACGCTCCGCTCGAGCAGCACCTGGGCGCGCGTCACCTCGGAGAGCCGGCGCGCCAGGGCGGCGAGCGTCTCGCCGTCGAGGGCGACCGCGGTCGTCACCTTCGCGCGGAGCCGGCCGAGGTGTGCGTCGGCGAGCTCGCCGAAGGCGCGGAGCACGTCGGGGAGCTGGCGGAGGCGGTTGCGGTCGCCGAGCAACAGGAGGAGGTTCGCGGGCTCCCGGTCGAGCGAGAGCGTGGCGCCGAGCCGCCCGGCGATCGCCTGCCGGTCCTCACGGCTGTGGAGGGGATCTGCGAGCAGCGCCGCGAGCTCGGGCGTGGCGCGGAGGACCGCGGCGAACGTCGCCAGGGACTCCGACCAGGCCTCCACCTTGCCGTTCTCGATCGCCAGCCCGAAGAGCGCCTTGGCGTATCGACGTGCTACCGAGCCTGAAGCCATGAGGGACGCGCCGTAGCACGCGGGGGGTTGAGGGTCAAGGCTGTATTTCCAAAGACTTCGGGTACTTAGCGGCCGCAAGCGACCGTTCTCAAGTCCCTCTCGGGACGTGTTTGACAGGCCGTCCGGTCGCCTTAGGTTCGCCGCGAGCCAGGAGGACGAAAATCATGACGCGATTCGAGCCCTTCAAGGAGTTCGCGCGGCTCTCCGACGAGGTGAGCCGGATGCTTGACGATCGGCAGCAGCTGTACCGGAGCGGGGAGTCGGTGGGCTGGACTCCTGCCTGCGACATCTACGAGGACGAGGAGGGCGTGGTGCTCCGCTTCGACCTCGCCGGCGTGGAGGCGCAGGATGTGGACGTCCGGTTCGAGAACGGCGTGCTCACCATCCGCGGCGAGCGGAAGCTCGACCACCCGGACCGGCGCGAGAGGTATCACCGGGTCGAGCTCGCCTACGGGACCTTCACCCGATCGTTCGCCCTGCCCGCGTCGGTGGACGCAGAGAAGATCCGCGCCGAGGCGAAGAACGGCCTGCTCGTCGTGGCGCTCCCGAAGCGCGCCGAGGCGAAGCCGCGGTCGATCCAGGTGAAGGTGAACTGAGGGTGAAGCTGGCCCCAGGCCGCGGGCTTCAGACCTCGGGCAAGAAAAGCGAGCGGGCCCCGGGTGCTCCCAGGGCCCGCTGCTCGTTCCGCGTCTCTCCCGAGGCTCGCGGCCTGAAGCCCGGAGGCCTCCGCCTTTTACTGCTTCATCGCCGTGACGGGCGGCGGGGCGGCCGAGATCGGCGGCTGGCTCGACTTGGAGGACTTCTCCGGCACGTCCATCTTGCACTGGCCCTCGAAGGTGACGCCCTTCTCGATCATGAGCGAGGGGGTGTCGATGTTGCCCTTCATGCGCGCGGGGTGGTGCAGCTCGACCGCGCTCTTGGCCTTCACGTCGCCGTTGATCTCGCCGTGGACGATGACCGTCCCCGCCTGGATCTCGGCCTGGATCTTGGCCCCTTCGCCGACGACGAGGACGTCGTTGGTCACGATGGTGCCGGTGAACTTGCCGTCGATGCGGACGGTGCCCTCGAACGTCAGCTTGCCCTCGAACTCCGAACCGCGACCGAGCAGGGCGTTGAGGTCGCCCGCAGCGGCGGGGACGGAGGTGAGCTCATCGCGCTTCAGCATCGCCATGGATCTTCGCTCCTCGTAAACGTTCCGATGATCACCAGGGCTGCCAGGCGTCGCTGCGCCGCCAGCTGGCGAGGTGGCTACCGTCCCTCAGCTTGCCTGAGATGGACGTGCCGTGTCTTGGTCCCAGTCCGCTCCGACCCGTGCGAGCGAACCCTCTAGTTACGCTCCGATCTTCGCCAGTATTCCATCGAGCTCGTCGAGAGACGAGTACTCGACCTCGAGCTTCCCGGCGGAAGCGGAGCGGGGCACGACCCGACACCTGGCCCCCAGGCGGCGCTGCAGGCGCTGGGTGAGCGCCTTGATCGCGGGTGAATCCGCGCTCTTCGCTCCGGGTGCGGGTCGCTTCCCGCCCTTGGTGGTCAGCGCACGCACCAGGGCCTCGGTCGCCCGGACGGAGAGCCCCTCACGGATGGCCCGCTCGGCTGCCTTCTTGATCGCCTCCTCCCCATCCAGGCCGAGGAGAGCGCGCGCGTGCCCCATGTCGAGCTGGCCGTCCCGGACGGCGTCGCGGACGGTGTCGGGGAGCTTGAGGAGGCGGAGGGCGTTCGCGACCGACGAGCGCTCCTTCCCGACGCGCTTCGCGATCTCCTCCTGCGTGAGGGAGTGATCGGTGACGAGGATCTCGTACGCCTCGGCCTCCTCGATGGCGTTGAGGTCCTCCCGCTGCAGGTTCTCGACGAGGGCGAGCTCGAAGGCCTCGCGGTCGGACGCCTCGCGGACGACGGCGGGGACCTCCTGGAGGCCGGCCCGCTGCGCGGCGCGCCACCGGCGCTCGCCGGCGAGGATCCGGTAGCTCCCTCCCTCGCGCCGCACCAGGATCGGCTCGATGATCCCGTGCTCGCGAATGGACGCGGCGAGCTCCTCGAGCCGCGCCTCCTCGAAGTGCTTGCGCGGCTGGTCGGGGTTCCGCTCGACGGCCTCGATCGGCAGCGTGAGGATCGCGCGGCCGGGCGGCGCCGCGGTCGGCAGGGGTACGACGCTGGGCGGCGGCGGTGCGTTGGAGAGCAGGGCGGCCATCCCCCGCCCGAGCGCGGGTCTGCGCTTGTCGGCCATGGTCACGCGACGCCTCCGGCAACGCTGAGCCGCGAGGTCACCTCGCGGGCGAGGTCGAGGTAGCTCTGGCAGCCCTTCGAGGCCACGTCGTAGAGCAGCACGGGCTTGCCGTGGCTGGGGGCCTCCGAGAGCCGGACGTTCCGCGGGATGACGGTCTCGAACACCTGCGCCTGGAACGTGCGCCGGATCTCGTCGGCCACCTGGTTCGAGAGGTTGTTGGCCGCGTACATGGTGAGGAGGATCCCGTCCACCTTGAGCTCGGGGTTGGCTGCGCCCTTCACGAGGTCGATGGTCCTGAGGACGTCGGCGAGCCCCTCGAGCGCGTAGTACTCGCACTGGAGCGGGATCACCACCCCCTGCGCCGCGACGAGGCCGTTCACGGTGAGCAGCCCGAGGGACGGCGGGCAGTCCACGATCACGTACTCGTACTTGCCCTGGACGGCGGCGATCGCCTTCCGGAGGCGCGTCTCGCGCCCGTCCACCGCGGCGAGCTCGATCTCGGCGCCGACGAGGTGCTGGGA
>JAEYZK010000031.1 GCA_023428085.1 Pseudomonadota bacterium | reverse complement strand
GCCGAGGGCCCGTCGACGACCCCGGCGTCGAGCGCCACGTACAGCTCCTGCCGGACGCGCGGGAGCGTCACCCCCAGCTCGTTCCGGAGGCAGGCGCCGCTCTCGGCGGCGAGCGTCGTCTCCCCGTCGAACCCGCGGACCGTGTAGCGGCCGCCGATCGCGAACTGGTCCGCGACGAGGAGCCGCTCGTCCGCGTACTGGCCCCGGAGCTCCGTCCGCCAGCGCAGGGGAACCCCGAGCTGGAACGGCGCGCTGACGCTCACGCGCCCGGTGCCCAGGGTGAACTGCGTCGTGCCCGCGTCCGCATCCCCGCGGTCCTCCTGGGCGAGGAAGGGGAGGCCGCGACGGACCGCGACCTGGCCCTCGATGGTGGTCTTCCCGGCCGTGTACCGGTGCGCGAGACCCAGGGTCGCGCTCGTGACGTCGCGCCGCTGGACCTCGATCTCCACGTCCTCGAGCCAGGTCTGGCCCCAGCGCTTCGCGGCGGAGAGCGAGGCGGTGGTCTTGGAAGCCTGCCCACGGTGGATCACCCGCTCGACCTCGACGTCGAGGTTGGTGTTCCGGCCGCGGTAGCGGAGGTCCTGGCCGCTCATCGCGACGTTCTGCCGGTACTCGCTCGTCCCCCCGGAGGCGCTGAAGGTCCAGTTCCCCCAGGGCACCGAGTAGCTGCCGTTCACGCCCCAGGTCGCGTGATCGCGGGGACGGAAGTCGGCGTCGCGCTGCGCCGAGACCGAGAGCAGATCGTTCAGGGGCAGCGGGTCGTCGATCGCGGCGGTGAGCGTGGCCTGGAGCTTGCCGGTCGAGGGGGAGCCGCCGTCATCGACGGACAGGCTCGCCCGCCACGGCCGCGTCCGCCGGAGGCGGAGCTCGAGGTCGCTCTGCCCCGCCTGCTCGCCAGGGCGCAGGAGCAGCTCGACGTCCTGCGACGGGATCCGCTTGAGCTGCTCGAGCCCCTGATCGAGCTCGTGGACGTCGATGAGATCGCCGGGGCGGAGGGGAAGGGCAGTCTTCCACCGCGTCCGCGGCCCATTGTCGTCGGCGCGAGGTGACCCGGGCGAGCGTGCCGGCCACGACGGCGAGGCGGAGCCGGCCCTCCTTGAGGTTCCGCTCGGGCACGCCCACGCGCGTCGTCACCTTGCCGCGCGCGAGGATGCGCTGCGTGAGCCGCCGGGCGCCGAGGTTCACGCCCTGCTCCCCCAGGCACCGGCCCTCGTAGCGGCGCACCCAGCGCTGCGCCCACGAGAAGCCGCGCTCCGCGCCCTCGAGCCGGATCTCCCGGATCGGGAAGCAGGGGGTCTCGGCGGGCAGGTCGTCGGAGCCCTGCTCCAGCGGAGCGCGCGTGTGCACCGCCGGTGCGGCCTCCCGGACCTGCCGCTCCGCATCCTCGACGCGCTGGCGCTGGCGGAGCGCCTCCTGGTCCCCGGTGGTCTGGGCGAGCGCGGCGCCAGGCGAGCACACGCAGACGGACGCGACGGCCAGCATCGCACCGAGCAAGCGTGCACGCGATCCCCGACGAGCTGCGATCACTGCCAGCGCCTCCCCCCTGCAGCAGCCGGCTTCACGCAGCCGAGCTGTGCTTGCTTGAACGAGCACGGATGCCATGGGCAGTGAGCCGAGACCAGGGGTGAGAACGATCCCCTGGTGGAGACCCCCGTTGGCGGACAGGCCGGCAGCCGCGAGGGAAGGTGGCAGGCTCGGTGTCTCCTTGGTGGAGCAGCATGCAGCGCGCGGATATGTCGCTGACATGGGGCGGCCCTGCTCCCCTCGCCGGTTCAACCGCCGGACGCTCCTCCGCGCCGGGGCGGCGGCGGCGGGCGCGCTCGCCCTCGGACCGCGCCCCGTCGGCGCGCGCGCGGCCGATCCGCTCGACACGATCCTCTCGTACCACGAGCGCTCGAAGCACCGGGTCGATCGGTCGGCGCCGGCGCCGGGGCGCGTGGACTGGGACGCGCAGCCGGATCCGTTCCGCCGGTACGCGGGCGCGCCGCTCCTGCCGCTCCCGCTCGAGGGCGCGGACGGGGGGCCGACGTGGGACGCGGTGATGGCGCGGGCCGTCCCGGCGCGGCCGGTGGATCGGGCCTCGCTCTCGCGGCTGCTGCTCGACGCGCTCGCCCTGTCTGCCTGGAAGGAGCGGGGCGAAGACCGCTGGTCGCTCCGGGTGAACCCGTCGAGCGGGAACCTGCATCCGACCGAGGGCTACCTCGCCGGCGGTCCGTTCGCGGGGCTCACCGGACGGCCCGCCGTGCTGCACTACGCGCCGCACGAGCACGGGCTCGAGCAGCTCGCCGCGCCGTCCGGGGAGGTCTGGCGCGGGATCGCCGCCGGGCTCCCGCCGCGCGCGGTCCTCGCCGGGCTCACCCAGATCCCCTGGCGCGAGGCGTGGAAGTACGGCGAGCGCGGGTGGCGCTACTGCCTGCTCGACGCGGGCCACGCCGTCGCGGCGCTCTCGGTGGCGGCCGCGGCGCTGGGCTGGCGCGCGCGGCTCGTCGAGGGGTGGAGCGACCGCGCGGTGGCGCGGCTCGTCGGCGCCGACCGGCAGTCCGGGCCGGAGGCGGAGCGCGCCGAGGCGCTGCTGGCGCTG
>JAEYZK010000010.1 GCA_023428085.1 Pseudomonadota bacterium | reverse complement strand
GCCTTGTTCCGGAAGAGGCCGAGGCTCCGGATGTACGGCCAGAGCGCCTCGGGCGTGGCGGCGGCGTACGCGGCGGCGTCCGGGAACGCGGCGAAGAGCGCGGGCGTGACCTTGTTCACGCCGACGTCCGTGGACTGCGCGGAGAGGATGACCGAGACGAGCAGCTCGACGTCGGTCCCGAACTCGAGCGCGATCTTCACCTCGGGCATCGCCCGCTCGAGCCGATCGATCACCTCGACCGCGCGCGCTCTCTCGGTCGCGAGGCGGGCGGCCCCGCGGAGCGGCCGGAGGGAGGGGCTCGTGCCGGCCCCGGGGGCGGTGCGCGGAGGCATGTGGTTGCGGATGCTATCACCTCGGTGCGCCGCGTGCGGCGGCCGCCCACCCGGCCCCACACGGCGGAAAGCTTGCCGGCGCTGCTAGGATCGCCAGCGGTGCGTCGCCTCGCTCCATCGCCGCGGCTCCCGCTCGCCGGCCTCGCCTCGCTCGCGCTCCTCGCGGGCGCGGGCTGCGCCTCGGCCCCGCCCAAGATGAGCTTCGACGAGGCAGGGTTCGACGTCCGGCCCGAGCCCGAGGACGCCGATGTCGCACCGCCGGTGAAGGATCCGGCCCCGGAGGTGGTCGCCACCGAGGCCCCGCAGGGGCCGGCGATCGATCCCGTCCTCCTCCGCTTCGTCGCGGAGGCCCGCGCGCGCCGCGGCCGTGCCGGCGCGGTGCAGGGCCGCGGCTTCCCGGCGGACGCGGCGCTGGCCTGGCGCGGGCTCGCCGCCGACCTCGACCAGTACCTCCTGCGGCCGCTGCCGCAGACCCCGCTCCTCGAGATCGTCCGCGCGCGCGTCACCCTCGACGCGGAGTGGGACTTCGACCTCCGCCGCTACGGCCCCGCGCCCGCCGACCTCGCCGACGCCGTGCAGGCCCGCGCCCGCCGCCTCGCGATCCGGATCGAGACGGCGCGCGCCGTGGGGCTCGCGCTCCTGGCGAAGCCCCGCCCGGCGGCGCTGCGCTGGCCGATCGAGCAGGCCGGGATCTCGTCGATGTTCGGCCTGCGCACCGATCCGCTCGACGGCACGCGGCGGGTGCACCGCGGCCTCGACCTCGCGGCGCCGCGCGGCGAGCAGGTCGCGGCGGCCGCGGACGGCTGGGTCGTCCGCGCCGGGCCCGCGGGCGGACACGGCCTCATGGTCGAGGTGCGCCACGCCGGGGACGTCACCACCCGCTACAGCCACCTGTCCGTCGTCCTCTGTGCGCCGGGGGAGGCGGTGCAGGCCGGACAGCTCGTGGGGCTCGTGGGCCAGACCGGCCGCGCGACCGGCCCGCACCTCCACTTCGAGGTCTGGAACGCCGGCCAGGTGACGGATCCGCTCCCGTGGCTCACCGGGGACCGCCTCGTCGAGACGTCGCCCCGACCGGGCTCCTCGGGCGGGCCGCCGTAGCTCCGTCCGCCCGTGAAGAGCCGGCGCCCGCGCTCGAGCCCGAGGTACAACTGTGGGCATGCTGCTCGGCGCCCTCCTCCCGACGCTCCTCGCCGCCACGATCGACCTCGCACCCGGCGCCGACCTCGCGAAGGCGATCGGCTCCGCCCGCGCGGGCGACACGATCCGCCTCGCGGCCGGTCGCCACGAGCACCCCCTCGGCCGCGCCCGCGTCCCCCTCCGGATCACCGGCGCGGGCGCGGGCGTCACCCTGGTCGTGGCGCCGGCGGGCGAGGACGGGCTCGTGATCGAGGAGGGCGCCGCCGTCCAGCTCGAAGGCCTCACCCTGCGGGCGAGCGGTCCCAGGTCCGCGCTCAAGGTGCTGGGCGGAGCCGTGCGGGCGAGCGGCGTGGCGCTGGTGGGGGGAGCGGCCGGCGCCTTCGTCGGCGGCGGGACGCTCGAGGCCTCGGACGTCGAGCTCGCCGGGCAGTACGGCCTGCTGCTGCACTCGGGCACGCTCGCCGTGGACGGCGCCCGCGCCCGGGGCGTGCGCGCGGGCGTCGCCCAGCTCGCCGGCACGGCGCGGCTCGGTCGCCTCTGGGTCGCGGGGCCGTTCGCCGAGGCGGGCATCACCATCTCGGGCGGGACGGCGCGCCTCGAGGACGTGGTCATCCGCGGCCCCGGGCCGAGCGGCCTCGCGGTCTCGGGCAAGGCGCGCGTCGAGGTGCACGCGCTCGACGTCACGGGCGCGCGCCTGCAGGAGGGCGTCCTCGGCGACTGCGTCCAGGTGAGCCGGGCGGAGGTGGCGATCCGCGGCGCGACGCTCACCCGCTGCGGCGGCGCGGCGGTCGAGGCGTTCGGCGGCGCGGTCGAGGCCCGCGGGATCGACGCGACGGGCGGTGACGCCGGGTGCCTGGTGTTCGTGGACCGGGCCGAGGGCCGGCTCCAGGGCAACCGGTGCAGCGGGCGCGGCCCCGCCGTCGTGGCGGCGAGCGGGGGCAAGGTCGCCGCGTCGATGAACCGGTGGCTCGCCGACCCCGTGCTGTGGGTGGAGTGCGGGTCGGGAGCGCGGGTATACCTTGGGGTGGGGGAGAGCTCCCGAGAGCCTTGCAAGAACACGGGAACTCCCCTCGACAAGCCGCGCAGGAAGTGACAGCCTCGTGCGGCTTTTCGTCCGCCGCCGGCGCGGCGGGCGAGCGCACGCGGAGACGGACGCCGCGGCCCCACCCGAGGAGACCGGCGTGCAGATCAAGCTGCGCAAGGCGATGTTCGTGCTGCCGAACCTCTTCACGGTCAGCTCGATCGTCCTCGGCTTCTACGCGCTGACCCTGTGCGCGGGCGAGGCCACGCCCCTCCAGCTCTACCAGGCGGCCCTGGCGATCGTGTTCGCGATGGTCTTCGACGCGTTCGACGGCCGCGTCGCGCGCATGACGAAGACGCAGTCGGACTTCGGCGTGCAGCTCGACAGCCTCGCCGACGTCATCTCCTTCGGCGCGGCCCCGGGCCTGCTCGTCTACAAGTGGGCGCTCGCGCCGTTCGGGCTGCTCGGGATCTTCCTCTCCTGCGCGTACGTCGCCTGCGGCGCGCTGCGGCTCGCGCGCTTCAACGTGCTCGCGGCGCGGGGCGACAAGGGGTCGTCGCGGTTCTTCGTGGGCCTGCCGATCCCGCTCGCCGCCGGCACGATCACCGCGCTCGTCATCGCCCACTACAAGGAGTTCGGCGCGCCCACCGACGCGGCGCAGCGCGCCCCGATCGCGCTCGTCGTGGTGCTGCTCTCGTTCCTCATGGTCTCGACGGTCCGCTACCGGACCTTCAAGGACGCGCACCTCTCCCGCCGCAGCCTGTCCGTGTTCGTGGCGGTGGTGGGCGTGGGGGTCCTCGTGGGCCTCGCCACCCGGGCCTCGTTCGTCCTCGTCGTGTACATGACCGCGTACCTGGCGATGGGGATCGCCGAGTCGGTCTTCCTCCGCGCGCGCACCCTCGATCGGGCGCGGCTCCCCGCCTCCGTCCGGGCGCAGCTCGACGCCGACGAGGCGCTCGAGCCGGATCCCGAGGATGTCGAGGGCGACAAGGAAGAGCAGGACGAGTACATCTAGCGCGTGCTCGAGCCTCCCCGCCCCGAAGACAGTCGCGGCCCCGACGGATCCAGCGCGGCATGGGGGGAGCCAGGACCCGCGCCCGCCCACCGCTCCCCCGCCGAACGACTCCGCGCCCGCCTCCGCTCCCGCGCGCCGCTCCGCGCCGATCGCGCGCGGCCCGGCGGGTGGGTGCTGCTCGCCGCCTGGGGACCCTGCGGGTTCTCGCCGGTCGCGCCGGGCACGATGGGCACGCTCGGGGCGATCCCGCTCGCCTGGCTCCTCTCCCGGCTCGGCGGCGCCGTCCACCTCGGGGTGACGGCCGCGCTGCTCGCGCTCGGGATCGTCGCCGCCGGGCGCGCGGCGCGCTACTGGGGCGTCGGCGACGCCTCGCCCATCGTCGTGGACGAGGTCGTCGGCTACCTCCTCACCATGGCGCTCGTCCCGTTCACCCCCTGGACCGCCCTCGCCGGCTTCGTGCTGTTCCGGATCTTCGACATGACGAAGCCGTGGCCCATCTCCGCGCTCGACCGGATCAAGACGGGGCTCGGCGTGATGCTCGACGACGTCGGCGCGGGCGTGCTGGGGTGGGTCGTGCTGCAGGGGCTCCTCCGCGCCTTCCCGGGCGTCCTCGCGCCGTGAGCGCCCTCGCGGTCGAGCTCCTCGCCACCGGCGACGAGCTGCTCTCCGGGCAGCTCGTGGACACGAACTCGCCCTGGCTCATGGACCGGCTCTGGGAGCTTGGCCTGCTCGTGCGCCGCAAGACGCTCGTCGGGGACGATCGCGCGGACCTCGCCGCGGCGCTCCGCGAGACCACCGCGCGCGCCGACGTCGTGGCGCTGAGCGGCGGGATGGGGCCGACCGAGGACGACCTGACGAGCGAGACCGTGGCCGAGGTGCTGGGCGTCCCGCTCGTGCTCGACGAGCCCTCGCTCCGGGTCATCGAGGAGCGGTTCCGGCGCTTCGGCCGGACGATGACCCCGAACAACGCCAAGCAGGCGCGCTTCCCGCGGGGGGCCGAGATCATCCCCAACGCGTACGGCACGGCGCCGGGGTTCGCGGTCCGCGTGGGCCGCGCCGAGCTGGTCTGCTTCCCCGGCGTGCCGGTCGAGTACAAGGGCCTCTGCCACGACTGGCTCCTCCCGCGCCTCGCGGCGCGGCTCGGCGCGCCGACGGCCGCCGGGATGGTGAAGCTGTTCGGCGTCCCCGAGTCGCACGCCGATCACCGGATGCGGCCCGTGATGGACGACCCCGCCAACGCCGGCGTCCGGTTCGGCTACCGCGCCCACTGGCCCGAGGTCCACGTGAAGTGGATGGTCGCGGGCCCCGGCGCCGCCGAGCGGGCGGCGCGGATCCGCGCCCAGGTCCGGGCGGTGTTCGGCGAGCAGATCTTCGGCGAGGACCGCGACGAGCTCCCGGAGCTGGTCGTGGCCCGGCTCGCGGCGCGCGGCGAGCGGGTGGCGCTCGCCGAGAGCTGCACGGGCGGCCTCGTCGCGCAGGCGCTCACCGAGGTGCCGGGCGCCTCGGCGGTCCTCGACCTGGGCGTCGTCGCCTACGCGAACGCCGTCAAGGAGCGGTTCCTCGGCGTCGACGGCGCGGTCCTCGCGGCGCACGGCGCCGTCTCCGAGCCGGTGGCCCGCGCGATGGCGGAGGGCGCGCGCAGGGCGGGCGGGGCGACCTGGGGGATCGGGATCACCGGGATCGCGGGCCCCACGGGCGGCTCGCCGGAGAAGCCGGTCGGCACGGTCCACCTCGCCCTCGCCGGCGCCGCGGGCACCCAGGCCGTGGCCCGGCTCTACCGGGGCGATCGGACCCGGATCCGCAGGCTCGCGGCGTGGGAGGCGTTGAACCTGCTGCTGCTGGCGATGCGCTGAACGGCGAGCCTCAGGACGCGGGCTTCGGCTGGCAGAACCGGTCCACGAACGCGTCCCACGCGAGCAGCGCCGCGCCGGTGGCGAGCAGCCGCTCGTACTCCTCGCGCGCGGCGGCGAGGAGCTCCGGGCCGGGCCGCGGCCGGTAGCGGACGGCGAGCCCGGCGTCCTCGAGCGCGCGCGAGACGAGCGCCTCGAGGTTCACGGCCTTGCCGTCGAGCTTGCCGCCCCGATCCAGGAGCCACCCGACGAGCTGCCCGATCCGCTCCCGCGCCGCCACCCGCACGCCGGCGCCGCCCGCGACGAGCGCCTCGTTGACCGCGTCCGGCGGCGCGTCCCGGACCACCACCCACGTGAGCACCCGTTCGCCCTGGAAGCCGCCGCGCGCGAGGGCCGCGAGGCAGCGCGCCTCCTCGTCGGGCGGGCAGCGGATGCGGACGACCGGCTCGGCGCGCGGGGAGGTCATGGGGGCCATGCTCGTAGCGTCGGAGCGGGCGTCGCGCAAGGGTCGAACTCCGGAGCCCCGCGCGGAGCGTCTCCCGAGGTTCTCGCTCGTCGGTCGCCCTCCCCCTGCGTAAGCTCTCGGCATGAGGCTCCTCGCCGGGCTCGCCGTCCTCGTCCCGCTCGCCGCCGCGGCCCAGGGCGGGCCCGGCATCTCCGGTGGGCCCTCCTTCGGCGCGCGCCTCCAGACGCTGGACCGGCTCGCGGAGGCCGCGCGCGCGCGGCAGCAAGCCGAGGCGATGGCGCACCCGGAGGACCTCGGGCTCCAGCAGGTGTTCGTGTACCCGGAGCGGCCGGGGCAGAACCAGGTGGCGTGGTTCCCGTTCCAGTGGCGGACCGTGGACGTGGCGCCGCTCGGGGGCGGCCCGGGCGGGATCCGCCTCTACTTCTACGCGTCCGAGGAGGCGCAGGCCCGGCGCGCGCTGCCCGCGATCGAGAGCGCGTACGCGCGGCTCGTCGAGGTCTTCCACTACAACCCGACCCGGCGCATCCCCTTCATCCTCTACGCGACCCAGCGCGAGTTCCAGACGCAGAACGTCTTCCAGGTGACCGAGTCGGTCCTCGGCGTGACCTCGCCCCAGGACCTCAAGATGACGGTCCCCTACTTCGGCGATCACGCGCGGTTCCTCGAGGTGGCCACCCACGAGATGGTCCACCAGTTCCAGATCCAGAAGATGCAGGACCTGGCGGGCGACGACACGTCCGCCATCATGACCCTGCCGCTCTGGTTCATCGAGGGCATGGCGGAGTACTACACGAAGGGTGGAATCGACGTCGAGACGGACCTGTTCCTGCGCGACCTGCTCTGGAACCCCGATCCGGCGCGGCGCTACCAGATCCTCCCCTTCGGCGACGACCGGCTGCTCGGGTACATCCCGACGTACAAGCTCGGGCAGGCGCGGATCGCCTTCCTCGCCGACACCTACGGGCCGGAGTCGATCCAGGCGTTCCTGGAGCAGGCGCGGTTCGGCGGCGCGCCGGGCGCGGGGGAGGAGCGCGGCTTCCCCGCGCTGGTCCGGCGCGTGCTGGGCGAGCCGATCGCGCAGGTGGACGCGCGCTGGCGGGCGTGGCTGAAGCGCCGCTTCTACCCCGCCTACCTCGCCTCCGCGCTCGACCTCGCGGGCGTGCGCGAGCTCCGCCGGCTCCCCGCGGAGCCCGAGGCGTTCACCACCTCGCCCGACGGCAGCGTGGTCCTCTACCGCGGCATCGACCGCCAGCGCGGGCGCGCCCGCCTCGTGCTCGTCGATCCCCGCTCGCCGGGCGCCCACGTGGAGGTGGCCGCCGACGATCGCCCCGGGACCGAGTCGCTCCACCCCGTCGAGTACGGCGTGGTGGCGCTGGGGACGAAGCTCCTCGCCTACTCGGCGCAGGACGGGATCGGCGATCGGCTCCACCTCGCGCCGTACGAGCACACGCGGGCGAAGGACGGCGGCGGGGCCCGGCTGCGCGTCGGGAAGGTGCGGGAGCTCGACGTGCGCCCGCCGGAGGACGAGGACCGCTTCGGCCGGTTCATCACCATCGCCGACCCGGCGCTCTCGCCGGACGAGACCGAGATCGCCTTCGTCGGCGTGGGCGCGAGCGGGCAGCAGGACATCTACGTCGCGCCGGTGGACCGCCCGTCGCGCGCGCGCCGGCTCACGCGCGACCTCTTCGCCAAGAAGGATCTCGCCTGGGGGCCGGCGGGGATCGCCTACGCCTCGGACGCCACCGCCCACGGAAAGCTCAACCTGTTCCGGATCGACCCGGCCACCGGCGCGCGCACGCGGCTCACCACGGGGCCGTCCACCGACCGCACCCCGGCGTTCCTGCCGGACGGCGCCCTGCTCTTCACCTCCGACGCCGACGGGAAGCCCGACCTCTGGGAGCTCCGCGACGGCCGCGCGCGGCGGCGGACCGACTTCACCACCGGGCTCCACGGCCCGCGGCCCGTGGCGCGCGGCGGGGCGATCCTGGCCTCGACGTTCCACGGCGGCCGGTTCCGCCTCGTGCAGGTCGCGCCGATCTCGCTGCTCGACGCGGGGTGGCGCGACGTCGCCCCGGAGCGCGGCGCGCCGCTGCCGATCCCGAGCGCCGACCTCCCGGCGGCGCCGCAGGAGTACCGGGCCTTCGCGGCCCGGAACTGGCGCCCGCAGGCCGGGTTCATCTACGGCGGGGGATCGAGCGGCTTCTTCTCCGGCCGCGCCGCCGCGCTCTTCTCCGACTACCTGCGCGACCACGTGCTCTTCGCCGACGTCGAGGTGTACGGCAGCTTCGACTACACCCAGGCGCTCGTGCTCTACGAGGACCGCTCGCGCCGCGTCGGGCGCGTGTTCGGGGCCTACCACTACGTCCAGCAGCAGCTCGATCCGCTCGACGTGAACCTCGCCTACAACCAGCGCGACTTCGGCGTCACCGGCGCGCTGCGCTGGCCGCTCGATCCGTTCCGGCGCTTCGAGGCCGAGCTCTCCGTCGGCGCCACCCAGCGGTACTGCCTCACCACGTGGACCGCGGACATCACGCTCGACTGCGCCGGGGTCCAGGAGCCGAGCGAGGCCTACGCGAGCGCCGAGGACTGGCGGCGCAAGAACGGCGGGACCAACCTGACCATCACGCCGTCGCTCCGGTTCGGGTACGACGCGGTCCGGTTCCACCCGCTCGCGGGGCCGATCGACGGCTCGTCGTTCCTCGCGGAGCTCGGCGGCGGCTGGGTCCCGCAGCGCGGCGCGATCCACGGCTTCGCGCGGTTCGACGCGCAGCGGTACTTCCAGCTCGTGGGCCGGACGCGGTTCTGGCTCCGCGGCGCGGCCGGCCTGAGCTTCTCGCCGGGCGGGGACGACCGGGTCTGGGAGCGGAGCTGGTGGCTCAACGGGGCCGACAACCTCCGCGGCTACGGCCCGGGCGACACCCCGTTCCTCATCGGCTCCAGGTACTACGTCGCCAACGCCGAGCTCCAGGTGCCGCTCGATCCGATCCTCCGGCTCCCCGTGTTCGAGTTCATGACCGGGATCGCCGGCCTCGACTTCGGCGGCGTCTTCAGCTCCTGGGAGGGCCGGAGCGCCTCCGACGGCCACCTCGTGGACCCGGGCGCGTGGGAGGCGCGGACCCTGACCGGCGTGCTCGGGGTGAACATGACCCTCGGGCCCATCCTGTTCCGGGTCCACTTCGGCCACCCGTACCGGATCGGCGGCGTCGAGACGCCGGCGCTCGCGGATCGGCAGCGGTGGGTGACGAACGTGACCCTGCGGTACCTGTTCTTCTGACGTACCGCGCCGTTCGACCGACGACGCGCTACCTCCAGAGATCCGGGCGGCCCGCCGACGCCTCGAGCGCCAGCGCCGGTCCCGGCAGCGAAGGGTACTCCGACTCGGTCGCGAGGCCATACCAGCGCGCGAGCTGCACCAGCGCCAGCCCCTCGACGCAGACGTGCGCTTCCACGTTCGCGAAGTACGGGTCTGCCATGCCGGTGCTGCGCTCCTCCTCCACGCGCTCCCGCCAGGCCCGCAGCAGCGCGCCCAGCGCGGCGCCGAACCCGTCCGCGTCCCCCGCGCGGATGGCCCGCAGGGCGTCGAGGCGCGGCGACTCCGCGCCGCGGAGCGCCCGCTCGTACGCTTCGAGGGCCGCCTGCACCCGCGAAGGGTCGGGCCGGGGCGCCGCCAGCTCGGCCAGCGCCACGAAGTACGCGAAGTCGTCCTCATCCTCCATGTCCCGGGTGTGCGTGGCCGTGCTCTGCGCCGCCACCTCGGCCGCGAGCGCGCGATCGTTGGCGGCGAGCGCGTCGAGGTACGGGACGCCCGCGCTCCGCGCGAACCAGTACGGATCCGGATCCTGGAGCTTGGCGCGGCGCTGCAGCAGGTGCAGGTACGCGAGGGCTGCCCGCTGCAGTCCTTCCTGGAAGCCGGCGGTGTCGAGGTACAGCAGCAGGTTGGCGCACGCGCGCTGCCGCTCGTGCCGGCACAGCCGGAGCACGTCCTCCGGATCGTAGTCGCCGCCCTGGAGGAGCTCCAGCCCCTCCTCCACGAGCGCGTCGAGGTTCGCGGCTTCCAGGCTCAGGCTCGAGCGTCCCATGCGTCCGCCTAGATGAGCCGCTCGCCCTGCGGCACCGCGCGGAACCCGGTGAGCTTCGCCTCCTGGATCGCCTCGAACAGATCGTCGCGGACGAGAATCCGATCGGGCGCCTCCGCCAGGCGAAAGAGGACCAGGTGCTCTGGGAGAGCATCGCGCGTGATGTAGAGGTTGTTGATCCACATGACGTCGTCTGTGCTGGGGTCGTACGTCTCGAACACCGAGCGCGTCCGATCCATGCACCGCACCGACGCCACCGGGTTCACGATCGTGTACCGCTCCTCGAGGATTCGCCCCTTCTTGTCGCGGATCGACACCGGCAGCAGCTCCACGTCCTGCTCCGTCACCCCGTTTGCGAGCAGCACCTCCAGCGCTCGCGGACCGGCGACAATCATCTGCGAGAGGTTCCGTAGGAAGTCCACCTTCATGTTCCCCCCGGAGGCTTCGAGAGTGAGCACAACGTCCTCGGGGTAATCCGGCTTGAGCCGGACACCTTGGATGAGACGGAAGTCGTCGGGGATCTCCCGCGAGGGCCGCGGGAGCTTCCAGGCCCGCGCGTCATCGCAGTGTTGCACGACGAGATAGTCGCTCATCCCTCGCCACCCTTCGGCGCGCGAAGCCTGCTTCTTGCCGCCGCGCTCCGACCCTCTAGACCAGCCGCTCGCCCTGCGGGACGGCCCGGAACCCGGTGAGCTTCGCGCCCTGGATCGCCTTGAGCAGATCGTCGCGGACGAGGATCCGGTCCGGAGTCTCGCCCAGCCGGAAGAGCACGAGGTTCGGAGGGATCGCGTCCGGCGTGACGTAGAGCTCGTCCACCGCCATGACGTCGTCCGTTCCGTCCTCGAACGTCTCGAACACCGAGCGCGCCCGGTCCATGCACCGCACCGAGACGACCGGGTTCACGATCGTGTACCGCTCCTCGAGGATCCGCCCCTTCTTGTCGCGGATCGACACCGGCAACAGCTCCACGTCCTGCTCCGTCACGCCGTTCGCGAGCAGCACCTCCAGCGCTCGGGGACCGGCGACGATGATCCGGTCGGTGTTCCGCAAGAAGTCGACCTTCATGTTGCCGCCGGCGAGTTCCAGCCCGAGCACCACGTCATCGGGGTAGTCCGGCTTGAGCCGGACGCCCTGGATGAGCCGGAAGTCATCTGGGATCGCGATGCCCGCGTCGATGGTCTCCCAGGCCCGCACGTCACCGAAAGTCTGCATCACGAAGTAGTCGCTCATCCCTCGCCTCCCTTGGGCGCTCGCAGCATGCTCAGCTTCTTGCCGCCACGCTCCTGCTCGATGACCTTTCTCAGGTCTCGCGAGACCTTGCTGAGGGTGCGACCTGCCCGTGCGATGACCTCGTGCTTCTCCACCTTGAGGGCCGCATCGACGTTCCGGCGTGCCGCCTTCAGCCAGTCTTTCAGCGAGTCCGTGTACTTCGGATGATCCGCCTCGTCCCAAGGGCAGTGCGCCGGCAGCCCGACGATCCGCGCCGGCACCACTTCCGACGGGAGGACGATCATGTTCTCCTCGTCGTTCAGGTTCCACTTCCCCTTGAGCAGCACCTTCACCCGCGCGTCCCGCTTCGCGCCGTCCCCGTCGTGGTTCAGCACGTACTTGTTGAGCGCGTCCGCCGGGATGATGTGGTGGTGCTCGTGGAAGTACGGATACCGCTGGCCCGGGTGGCCGGGACGTTCGCGCAGGGTGAACGTTTTCACGCCGGCGAGCTTGGGGTTGGTCCGGGCGTCGGGGTGCGGGTGATCGACGTACCAGCCGTCGGCCTCGCGGACGAGGAGGGAGAGCGGCTGCTCGGCGCGCTCGGTCACGAACCTCTGGATGAACGCGGCCCGATCGAACTTCTCCCGGCGCTCCTCCTTGCGCCGCTGCCGCTCCGGCGCCTTCCCGCGAGCGTGCTTCCCGACCACGTCGCTGTCGAGGCGGTACCCGTTGCCGTCCTGCACGAGGTACCCCATCGCCACCGCCCGGCCGCGGTGGTCCCCCTCGAGCCGCGCCCGGTGCGTCCGCGCCGACTTCACCCCCTGCGTCGGGTAGTGGCACGGGTGCGTGCTCCACTGGCTCTTCCGGATCTCGCTCGCGTGCTTCCAGACGCAGCCGCACTTGCCGCTCGTCGGGTGGTTGTCGGTCTCGGGATCGAACGCTGCGTGCTGGTCCTTGGCCATCTCCCCTCCTACCTCCGCGCGGCGGGCTCGATCCGCGCCGCGGCCACGTGGTCGCGCTCGGAGCGGGAGCACACGAGGGCTCGCGGTGCCCTGGCGTAGCGCCGGACGAACGAGCGGACCGCCAGTGCGATCGCGATCGCCCCGCTGGCCGCGCCGGTGTCGCCGAGCTCGAAGGCGGGGAGCGACACGAGCAGGTCCTCCGCCGCGTTCGCGCCCGCGAGGCGGGTGAGGGCCATCCCCCACTCCCGTGCCCGCCAGGTCTCGCCGTTCTGGTCGGCGTACAGCGCGAACGGCCCGGGCAGGCCGCCCCGCGCGGCGAGGATCGCCCGTGCGACGGCGGCGCCGTCCGAGTCGAGATCGTCCGCCCGAAACGGACGGACCGGCGCCACCGCCACGTCGGCGATCGTCGCGAGCGCCGGCGCGCCCGGGCGCCGGCCGGCGCGCTCCGGCTCGAGGAGCACCGCGCCCGCAGCCTGCCCCGGCATGAGCCCCACCGGCTGGTCGGGCAGCTTGAGCCGCCCCTCGGCCGCGAACCACGCCGCGTCCTCTTCCCCGACGAGGCTGTCCACCCCGAGCACGATGGCCCGATCGACCTGCCGCGCGTCGAGCGCGGCCATCGCCTGCCGGACGGCGATGAGGACCCCGGCGTGCCCGGCGTGCGAAACGGAGATGCGCGCCGGGTCCAGGGGGAGCCCGGAGGCCTCCGGGATCATGCGCGGCAGCGCCCAGGCGAGCTGCTCGTCCCACCCGCTCGGTTCTTCGGCGCGCTCCCGGGACACGCAGACGAGGAGCGCGGTGCGTTCCCAGGCGTCCTGGCCCAGGGAGGCGAGCCCCACCGTCCGGGCGAGATCGCCGAGGGCGTGACCGGCGAGGAGCGCGTGGACTGCGAGCCCCTCGAACCCCCTCGCCAGCGGGACGGGGTGACCGGTGACCTGGATCGCGTCGAGGCCGTCGCGATCGAGCACGGTGATCGGGAGGGGTCCCGGGCGGCTGATCCCGGCACGGATGGCGGCGCACGACGCCGCCGCGCCGTTCCCCACGGACGAGATCATCCCCAGGCCCGTGATCGCCGCGCGCACCTAACCCCTCCGCGCTGCCGTCCCGCTCATCGAGGCAGGTTCCATGCGAGATGAAGCTCCAGCGCAAGCCTGGCCGGAGCGGCACCTGGTCTTCTGACGGGCCGCCGAAGCGACCTCACATCCTGCAGTGCCCCAAGCTGTGGCAGTAGTAGCCCTCGGCGCAATCCTGGCCGCTCTGTCTGCAAGGCTGGTCCAGCCGGCACCCCACTCCGCCCAGCAGGTCGATCTTCTGGAGCGCCGTGGTGCCCGGAGGGTCGAGCTCGATGGGACCATTCCCCCGGATCCCCTGGGTCCGGTTGGTGATCGTGACGACGCTCCCGTTTGCCGCGGCGCTGAAGCCCGCGCCGAACGGGGCGGTCGCGGCACTGGCGACCGCGGTGGCAGTGTTGCGCGCCGTCGCGCTCGCGTCCGCACCGATCACGACCGGAAGGGCGCCCGCGTGCGTGACGGTGCCTGCAGCTTCGATGTACTCGAACACGGTCGAATCCCGTGTCACGTCCCAGGCGATCGCGAACGTGACGCCCAGCAGGTCCCGGTTCGCGACGATCGCGAGCGTGCCCTGAGCGGCCGCCCTCGGGACGTTCCTGCACTCGTTCGAGGTCCCGATGGCGCCGCAGGTGCCACACGCCATCGCGACGTCGCTGTCGCACTCCTCGTCGTGCCAGACGGTCCTGGTCTCGTCGGTCCACCCACCCTGTACGATCCGGTCGCCGCAGACCGGCCCGGTGACGTTCTGCGTCTGGCAGCTCCGGGTGCACAGCGCGCAGGTTGCCTGGCCGTAGACGCAGACGTCGCCGACGCCCCTGCCGTTGAGGCTCCCCTGGTCACAGCCCTCCGGAGCGCTGAGCGCCCGATTGAGATTGAAGTCCCAGGTGTCCCTGGTCCCGTCGCCGCACCAGTGCCGAACACCGTCCACCCATTGGCACTCGCGGCAAAGCTGACAGCCGGTGCTGCTCGCGGAGTAGGAGCAGTGCGTGTCGTCCGCGGCGGACCTGGCGGACTCCGGCCCGAAGTCGCAGCCCTCGACCGGCCGACCGCCCACGTTGGTTCGATCCTGGAACCCGTCGCCGCACACGTTCCTGATGCAGTTGCCCAGGCAGCTCGCGTTGTCTCCGTTGTTCACGCCGAGGTCACACTCCTCGAGAGGAGGATCGGTGTCGCCGTTCCCGCACAGGGCGGTGGACATGCAGGCGCCGGTCGGGACGTTCACGCGGCAGTACACCGCCTCGGGTGGATCGCAGACCCAGCCAAGCACAGGGTCGTTCCTGCAATCGCAGACCTCGGGAGGGTTGACCGTGAGGTCTCGGATGCCGTTCCCGCACGTCTCGTCCGAGGTGCACGCCGCGTTGCACGTCTCTCCATCCAGGACGTCGCCGTCGATCGCGCCGCCGTCATCGCAGGCCTCGCCGCTGTCGACGCGGCCGTTGCCGCACAGCCCCTGGATGCACTGATCGGTCTTCGCGGAGCAGTGCCAGCCGTCGGGACAGGCCCCGTTGCCGCACAGGGCCGGCGGAGGGCTGCCGCAGCCGGCTCCGGCCCCGAAGACCAGCAGGATGGCCGCGTGCACGAGGCCGGAGCGAAGCGTACTGGCCCGCATATCCCCCTCCTTCGAGAGCTGGAACGAGCTCTGGACTACAGTCCGTGAACCTCGACCGGCGCAGAACGGTCCGTATCCGTCGTGTCGCCGAGCTGGTTCTCGCCGTTCCAACCCCAGCAACGCACCTGGCCGCTCGTGAGCAGCGCGCACGTAGATGCCTCCCTCGAGCTCACGTCGCGCACGCCGCCCGTGAGCCCGGACACGTCCACCAGCTCCGTGCTCGGGGCCATGGGGTCGCCGTTGCCGAGCTGACCGAAGTCGTCCGCTCCCATGGCCTTCAGGCCGCCGTCCACGAGCAAGTACAGGTTTGCCGCACCGAGCTGAAGGGACGTCGTCCCCTCCGGCGCGGTGATGAGGGGCCTGGGCGACGAACAGAACTCCCCCGCGCACCCGGTCCCCGACATCCCGAGGTCAGCGCGTCCCCAGCACTGAACCTGCGCGCCGACGAGCGCACACGTGGTCCCGTAGCTCGACGCGAGCGCCGTCACGCCGCTCCCTTCTGCGATCGTGGGGTGGGGCGTGGCGCGGGTGTGAACGCTGGCGCTGCCGTCCCCGAGGAGGCCGTTGGTGCCTTCCCCCCAGCACCGGACGCCGCCGTTCACGAGCGCGCACGTGTACGTCTCGCCGGCGGCGATGGCCTCGACGCCGCTCTCCAGGCCGGGGACCTGGAGCGGCGTCGCGGACTCGCTGCCGTTCTCGGCCCCGAGCTGTTTGTAGGTGTTGTCACCCCAGCACTTCACCCCACCGTCCACGAGCGCGCAGGAGTGAGAGGTCCCCAGGGCGAGGGCCTGCACGTCCCCGGAGAGCCCGTCCACCCGCACCGGCGTGGCGCTGTAGGCGCTCGTGAAGCCCGCGTTCCCGAGCTTCATGTCGCCGTTGCCGCCCCAGCACTCCACCCCGTCGCTCACGACGGCGCAGGTGTGGAACCGGCCGACGGCGATCGCCCGTGCGCCGCCCAGCCCGCGGACCCGCACGGCCTGCGGGCGGCCGGTCGTGGTCCCGTCGCCGAGCTGTCCCAGGGAGTTCGAACCCCAGCACTGGACCGCGCCGTTCCGGAGTGCGCAGGCGTGCACGGAGCCGGTCGCAATCCCGTCCCCGCCTCCCCCACCGCCGTTCCCCCCGCCGCCGCAGGCCGCCAGCAGGAGCGAGGCCGCGACCACGGCGAGCCCGGCAGTCCGCGCTCCCATCACGGCGCCGCGAGTGGTCGGAATCGGTAGACAGCGCATCTCCACTTCTCCTTGAGTGAATGGCTTGAGAGAGTCGGTCGCCCCGCGCTGACGCGCCGTCATCCGGGCGCCACCGTCCTCGTGACGTGCAGGAGCGTTCTCAGGTCCTGACCTTGCAGAGCCTCGAATGGTTGCAGTAGTAGCGGTCGGCGCAGTCATGGTCGCCCCTGCACGGCTGGTCCAGCCGGCAACCGACCCCACCGACGAAGTCTTCCTTCTGGAGCGCGGTGGTGCCCGCAGGGAGCGCGATGGGACTGTTCCCCCGGACCCCCTGCACCCGGTTCGTGATGGTGACCACGCTCCCATTTGCCTCGGCGGTGAAGCTGGAGCCGAACGGGGCGGTCGCGGCATTGGCGACCGCGGTTGCCGTGTTGCGCGCGGTCGCGTTCGCGTCCGCGCCGATCTCGACCGGAACGGCGCCTGGTTGCGTGACGGCGCCCCCGGCTTCGATGTACTCGAACAGCGTCGGATCCCAGGTCACGTCCCAGGCGATCGCGAACGTGACCTGCGGCAGATCCTCGTTCGATACGATCGTGATCGTGCCGCGAGCGGTCGCCCTCGGGACGTCCCTGCACGCGACCGAAGTGCCGACAGCTCCACAGGTCCCACATGTCCTCGAGACGTCGTCGTCGCACTGCTCGCTGCGCCGGGCCGTCCTGGTCTCGTCGGTCCACGCGCTCTGGACGATGTCGTCGCCACAGACCGGCCCGCTGACGATCTGCGTCTGGCAGCCCTGCGTGCACAGGACGCAGCTCGCCTCGCCGTAGATGCAGACGTCGTAGGCGCTCCTGCCGTTGAGATTTCCCTGGTCACACCCCTCGGGAGGGGAGAGCGCCCGATTGTGATAGTAGTCCCAGATGTCCCTGTTCCCGTCGCCGCACCAGTGCCGATCGCCGTCGATCCATTGGCAGCTGCGGCAGATCCGACACCCGGTGTTGCTCAAGGAGTAGGAGCAGTCGTTGTCGTCCACGGCGGACCTGGCGGACTCCGATCCTAGATCGCAACCCTCGACCGGCCGATCGCCCACCCTGGTCCGGTCCTCGCGCCCGTCGCCGCACACGTTCCTGATGCAATTGCCCAGGCAGCTCGCGTTGTCTCCGTTGGTCCCGCTCCCCAGGTCACACTGCTCGCCGCCGGGAGCGACGCGGTCGTCCATGCTGTTCGTCCGCCCGTCGCCGCAGCTGCTGTGCGTGCAGTTCAGGTTGCACGTCTGCGACTGACAGCTGGGTCCGGACGTCCCGGGTCGCTGGGGAGCCTCACGGTCGCACTGCTCGTTCTCGTACTGCGGGTTGACCTTGCCGTCGCCGTGCCGGGCCGCGGTGCAGTCCGAGTTGCACGTGGGACTGTCCATTGCGATGCCGTCCCGGCCGTCATCGCAAATCTCCGGCGGATAGTCGGTGACGCCGTTCCCACAGCTTCCGTTGGACATGCAGGCGCCGACCGCGACGTTCACGCGGCAGTTCACCGCCTCGGGCGGGTCACAGACCAGGCCGAGCACGGGGTCGTTCCTGCAGTCGCAGACCTCGGGAGGGGTGACCGTGAGGTCCCGGATGCCGTTCCCGCACGTCTCGTCGGAGGTGCACGTGGCGTTGCAGGTCTTGCCCGCCAGGATGTCGCCGTCGATCGCGCCGCCGTCGTCGCACGCCTCGTCGCCGTCGATGCGGCCGTTGCCGCACGCCCCCTGGATGCACTGGCCGCTGCTGGCGGTGCAGTGCCAGCCGGCCGGGCAGAAGACGCCCTCCGTGCACTGCTCCACCTGCGCCTTCCGGCAGCTCCCCGCTGCCAGGAGCCCGGCGAGCGCCGCCGCCGAGAACGCGATCCGTCCGATCGTGCTGGAGGTCATGGAGGTCTCCCTAGAAGCGCACCCGCAGCGCGAGCCCCGGTGCATCCGGGGTCACGAGCGGCGACAGCTCGACGGTGGGCGCGCCGGCCGGAGGCGCGGCGACGGTCTCACCGCTGTCGTACGTCCGGACCTGTGATTGACCGCGGTTCAGGAACACGAGCACGGCGCCGGTGGCGAGCACCGCCCCGCCGGCCGCGTACCCCGCCGCGCCGAGCTTCTGCAGCTTCTCGCCGTCCTTGCGGACCTGCACGAGGGCCTCGACCTGGGCGACGGTGCAGCGGTTCGACGGAGTGCAGCGCGCAGCATCCCGATCGTAGTCCTTCACCTTCTGGTTCCCGCCGGCGACGAGCGCGGCGCCGGCCGCGAGCACCGCCGCGCCGCCGCCCACCACCGCCCACGGCTTCCAGGCCGACCAGCGGCGCGTCGTGACGGTGAGCTCGTCGATGGTCTTGAGCTCGAGGGCGATGGAGAGGGTCTTCCCGCCGTCGAACACCCGGACGGACTGGTTCGTCACGTACCCGTCGCGCCGCGCCACGAGCGTGTGCCGGCCGGCGCGGACGAGCCCGTTCCACTCCCCGGGGGTCGCGAAGAGCTGGTGGCCGTCGAGCTCCACGTAGCCCTCGGGGACGTCGCAGCGGACCTGCACGCGCGCGAGCTGCTTCTCGAGCAGGACGAGGTAGTTCCGCGCGTGGTGGAACCGCTCCTCCGCGAGCGGCTTGGCGCCGTACTGCGTCGCCTGCTGGAGGTGCTCGTAGGTCTCGACCGGCTGGTCCATCGACATGAGCGCGATGGCCAGGTTGAAGTGGATGTTGGGGTGGTTCCAGTGCGTGAGCGCCTCGCGGTACTTCGAGACCGCGAGGAGCGTGAGCGACTCCCGCAGGAGCTTGTTCCCCTCGAGGAACAGCGCCTCGGCCGCCCGCCGCTCCGCCTCGGGGACGCCGTGGCTCCAGACGTTCTCCTCCTGCGGCGGCTCCACCGCAGGCACGGGCTGGGGCTCGAGCTGCCGGATGGGGTCGAGCGTCATCTGCTTCGAGCCGAACTCGCCGCCGTCCTGCGGGGCCTCCGCTGGCGCGGGCGCCGCACCTTGCTCGGGGGCGGCCGGGACCGCCTCGGTGTCCGGCGTCGCGGGCGGCTCCTGCGCGGCCACCGGGCCGGAAGAGAGCCAGACCGCCGCCGCTGCGGCGAGGATCATCCTGGGGTGCACGCGCATCGGCGACGGTCTCCTCGTCACGGCGGCAGGGTCTCCGCGAGCGGGCTGCCGAACTGCTCCTTCAGGCGCTTCACGCGGTCCTGCTCCTGCCGGAGCCGGACCGCGAGCTGGCGCGCGGCGGCGTCGGCGCGCACCTGCTCCCGGCGCGCCTCGGCGGCGCTGGCCTTCGCCAGGGCCTCGGCCTTGGTGGTGTTCTCGAGCGCGGAGACGAGGGCGCGGTTCTTCTCCTCGAGCTCGGCGCTCGCGGCCTCGGCGCGCGTGGCCGCCGCGGCGCGCTCCCGCTCCTTCACGGCGAGGGCCTCGGCGCGCTCGCGGGCCTCGGCCTCGGCCGTCCGGGCCGTCTTCTCGGCCGTCCGGGCCAGCTCGGCCTGCCGCACCGCCTCCTTCTGCGCGCTCCGGATGACGACGAGGGCGACCATCGAGGCGGCGACCACGATCAGGAGGGCCCCGATCCCGCCGCCGATGAGCGTGCGCCGCAGCCGCGCCGACCGCGTCGCCTGCGCCACCACCGCCTCGAGGAACGCCTGCTGCGTCTCCGGGAGCTGCCCGCGGTACCGCCGCTGGAACCGCCGGGCCTCGTCCGCCGTCTCGCCTCGCCAGAGGAGCCCGCGGCGCCTGCCGCCGGAGTCCCACTGCCGCGTCCCGGCGCGGAGCTGCTCGAGGAACGACGCGTCCTCTCCGCTCTCGTCCAGCCACCGGCGCAGCGCCGGCCAGCTCCGGATGAGCGACTCGTGCACGATCTCGACCGTCGTGCCGCGCTCGCTCTTCTGCACCACGAGGAGGCGGGACTGCACGAGCTGATCGAGGAGCCGGTCGAACGCGGCGCGGTCGGAGAAGAGCTCCCGCAGCTCCTCCCGCGAGACGACGGCGCGGGTCCGCTCGGAGGTGACGAGGCGCAGGAACAGCTCGCGCGCGGCGCGGCGGGCGTCCGGCGAGAGCGCCTCGAGCACCCGGTCGGCGTACCGCGCCAGCGCCCCGGCGATGCCCCCGATCGCCTCGGAGCTCGCGCGGGTCAGCACCTTGTGCACCGGATCGCGCGCCTCCCAGAGCTGGGTCGCCGCGAACTGGAGGAGGCAGAGCGCGCCCTCGGTGGACCGGAGGTCGCGCACCAGCTCGTCGAGCATCGCCGGGCTCTCGAACCGGTAGCCCGCCACCTCCGCCGGCAGCGCGAGCGCGTCGCGGAGCGCCTCGTCGCCCGGCGTGGCGAGGAAGAAGAGCCCGGGCCGCGCCTCGGCGAGGCGCGCGTCCTCGAACACGCGGTCGAGGAAGTCGGAGCGGACCGACACCACGACGCGCACCGGCGAGGCCGCGTCGTCGGCCACGCCGGCGAGGCACGCGCTGAAGACGCGCCTGGCCTCGGGATCCGGCGCGAGGGTGAAGAGCTCCTCGAGCTGGTCCACGAAGACCATCACCCGGCGCCCGAGGCGGCGAGCGTAGGCGCGCAGCATCGATCCCGCCCAGCCCGGCTCGGCCACGAGCCGCGCCTGGAGCTCGCGCGCCTCGCGCACCTCGTCCGTCACCGACTTCCCGCCCGCCGTCGCCGCGGTGGACACGAGGGCGCTCGCGAGCGCCGCCACGGGATCGCGCCCGGGGCGGACCACGATGGCCTCCCAGCTCTCCCCGAGCCGCTTGAGCGCGGGGACCACGCCGGCCCGGACGAAGGACGACTTGCCGACGCCCGAGGGGCCGACCACGGCCACCATCGGCTCGTCGCGGAGGCGGTGGACGAGCGCCGCGATCTCGTGGGTCCGGCCGAAGAACAGGTCCGCGTTCGACTCCTGGAACGCGCTCAGCCCGGCGTACGGGCTCTCGTCGGCCGCGAGCTCGCGCTCGCGCCGCCCCGGCATGAACGGCGCGAGGAGCTCGAGCACGCGCTGCGCGCTCGGGGGGCGCTTCGCCGGATCCTTGGCGAGGCACGCGTCCACCGCGTCGGCGAGCCGCGAGGGCACGCCCGGCGCGGACGCGCGGAGGCTGGGCATGGGCTCCGCGCTCACCACCGCGCGCCCGAGCCGCTTCTGGTCGAGCCCGTCGAGCGGGTGCCGCCCGGCGAGGAGCTGGTACAGCATGATCCCGATCGCCCAGATGTCCGACCGGTGATCGATGGACTCCGCCGTCCACTGCTCCGGCGACATGTAGAGCAGCGTGCCGACCGTCATGCCGTGCTCGGTCAGCTGCGAGTCGCTCCGGCGCGCGGGGGTCGTCTCGCCGGTGTCGTCGTCGAGCTGCGCCGCCGCGGCCGCGCGGCCCAGGAGCTCCGCGGGCGACGCCCGCCCCTCCTCCTGGACCTTGGCGATGCCGAAGTCGAGCACCTTCAGGACGCCGGCGCTCGTCAGCATGACGTTCTCGGGCTTGAGGTCCCGGTGGACGATGCCCTGCCCGTGCGCGCAGGCGAGCGCCCGGAGCACGGGGCTCACGAGCTCGACGGCGCGGCCGGGCGGGAGCGGCTTCGCGCCCGCGAGCTCGGCGAGCGTGCGGCCCTCGAGATACTCGAGGACCATGTACGGCCGGCCCTGGTACGCGTCGGCCTCGTACAGCGTGACGATGTTCTCGTGGCTGCACCGCGCGGTGGCCCGGGCCTCGAGCACGAACCGCTCGACGAGCGCGGGGTCCTGGGTGCGGAGGAACTTGATCGCGACGCGCCGCCCCAGCTTCGTATCGCGGGCGAGGAAGACCTCTCCCATCCCGCCGCGCCCCAGGCGGCGGATGAGCTCGTAGTGCCGGACGCGCTCCCCCGCGCCGAACTCGCCGGCGCCGGACGCCTCCGCGGGCGCGTGCGGGGCCGGGCCCGAAGCCAGCCGGGCGGCCTGCGCCGCCGCTCCCGACGGGGTGAGCACCTGCGTCCCGGAGCCCGGCGGAGGTGCGGCGGCGCTGCGGGGCGACGGGATCGCCTCGGTCCGCGGAGGTGTCGGGATCGCCTCCGTCCGCGGAGGTGTCGGGAGCGCCTGGGTCCGCAGAGGTGTCGGGATCGCCTCCGTCCGCGGAGGCGTCGGGAGCGCCTGGGTCCTCGCCGGCGTCGGCAGCGCCTCGGTCCGCTGCGGTGTCGGGAGGGCCTGGGTGCCGTCGGGCGCGCTCGCGCCCGGCGGAAGCTCTCCGCTCGAACCATTCGGCGAGTTCATGACGCGCCTCTCCCCGGAGACTCGCAAGCGACGCAGGACGCACGATCCGGAATCGGGCCCGACCGTACCAGCGGATCCGGCTCCCCAGCAAGCGCCGGCAGCGTACCGTTTGTCACGCCCGGAGCAAGCACCCTCGACGCGCGTAGTCTTGACGCAGAGCGGAGCCGAGCGCGGGCGCGCGCCCCCTTCCGGGGCCGATCTCGGCTCCTCAGTTTTCGGGCAGCGCCCGGCTCACGCGACGTCCTCCGCCCTCGCCGCCGCGGCGACCGAGGTCGCGCCGGAGCGGATCGCCTCCAGGAGCCTTCCGAACGCCTCCGGGTTCGCGCGAAGCCATTCGATGGCGCGCTCGCGGCCCTGGCCGATCCGCTCGCCGCCGAGCGAGAAGTGGGCCCCGGACTTCTCGACGATTCCGCGCTCCACGCCCAGGTCCACCGCCTCGCCGAACCGGTCCACGCCCACGCCGTAGCGGATGTCGAACTCCGCCTCGCGGAACGGGGGCGCGACCTTGTTCTTCACCACCTTCACGCGGGTGCGGTTCCCGATCACCGCCTCGCCGTCCTTCACCGCGCCCGTGCGGCGGATGTCGAGCCGCACCGAGGCGTAGAACTTGAGGGCGTTGCCGCCGGTGGTGGTCTCCGGGTTCCCGAAGACGACGCCGATCTTCATCCGGATCTGGTTGATGAAGATGACGAGGCACTGGTTGCGCGACACGAACGAGGTGAGCTTGCGCATCGCCTGGCTCATGAGCCGGGCCTGGATGCCCATGTGCGCGTCGCCCATCTCTCCCTCGATCTCCGCCTTGGGGACGAGCGCGGCCACCGAGTCCACGACCACGAGATCGACCGCCCCGGAGCGCACGAGCTGCTCGGTGATCTCGAGCGCCTGCTCGCCGGTGTCGGGCTGCGAGATGAGCAGGTCCGGCAGGCTCACGCCGAGCTTGCGCGCGTAGGTCACGTCGAGCGCGTGCTCGGCGTCGATGAACGC
>JAEYZK010000464.1 GCA_023428085.1 Pseudomonadota bacterium | reverse complement strand
CGGCGGCGGTGCTCGGCGCCGTCGCGTCGCCGCGCGCGCTCACCGCGATCGCGGCGCGGCTCGAGATCGAGCAGGACGAGGCGGTGCGGAGCGCCCTGGTCGCCGCGCTGGCGGCCGCGCGGGCCACGGCGCGCAAGCGGACGGGGCGACGGCACCGGGAGGCGGTCCGGCGGCACGGTGCATAGGATCGGCGGAGGTCCGCCGACGGGAGACGAGCGCCCGACCAGGCGTTCGAGGGCTGGGGGGCGAGCAGCCCGACCGCGTGTCGCGCGCGTTCCGCTGGCTCCGCGATCCGCAGGGGCGCAGGGTCCGCCTCCCGCGTGCGTTCCCCGGTCCGGGAGGAGCGACGGACATGAGCGCGCGACGCGTGTTCCCGATGTTGTCGGTGGCGAGCCTCGAGCGCGCCCTGGGGTTCTACGCCGGGCTCCTCGGCGGCCGCGAGCGGTACCGGTTCCCGGCCGAAGGTCCGCCGGCGTTCGTGACGCTCGGGTTCGGGGAGACGGAGGTCGGGCTCGGCGCGCTCGGCGACGGGCCGCCGCTGCACGGGCGGCCCCTGCGCCCGGCGGCGGGCCACCGGATCGAGCTCTGCGGTTACGTGGACGACCTCGACGCGACGCTCGAGCGGGCCCGCGCCGCCGGCGTCCCCGTGCTGCTCCCGCCGACCGCGCAGCCGTGGGGCGAGCGGATCGCGTACCTCGAGGACCCGGACGGGAACCTCGTGATGCTGACGCAGTGAACGGCGCGCGTGCGCACCCTGTAGGGCGGCAGATGCGGGTCATCGTGATCCAGAACGGCCAGGCAGGCGCCGGGCAGGACGGCGAGGACCTGCTGCGCGCGCTCCGCGCCGCGGGGCTCGACGCCGCGCTCCGCGAGGTGCCGGGCTCCGCGCTCTCCGAGGCGGCGGCCGCGGCGGCGCGCGAGGCGGACGCGGTGATCGCCGCCGGCGGCGACGGGACGGTGAGCGCGGTCGCCCACGCGCTCGCCGGCACGGGGACGCCGATGGGCATCCTCCCCCTCGGCACGCTCAACCACTTCGCCCGGGACCTGGGCATGCCGCTCGAGCTCGACGCGGCCGCGCGCGTGATCGCGGCCGGGGTCGTGCAGCGCGTGGACGTCGGCGAGGTGAACGGCCGCCGGTTCGTGAACAACTCGTCCGTCGGCTTCTACCCGCGGGTGGTGCGGCGGCGCACGCGGCTCCGCGGGGTCCTCGGCAAGTGGCTGGCGATGGCGTGGGGCGCGCTCGCGGTGCTCTGGCGCTTCCCGCGGCTCCCCCTCCACCTCCGGACCGAGGCGGGCGCGGCGCCGGTCGTGACGCCCTTCCTCTTCGTCGGCAACAACCGGTACACGCCCGGCCTCCGCCCCGCGCGCCGGCGCGACGCGCTCGACCGCGGCGCGCTCCACGTCTACGTGGCGCACGGCGCGGGGCGCTGGGACCTCGTCCGCGTGGCGCTGCGGTTCCTCCTCGGGCGCGGGCGCGACACCGACCTCTCCGAGCTGTCCGCGCGGACCGTGCACGTCGAGTCGCGCCGGAGCGGGCTCGACGTCGCGGCGGACGGGGAGGTCTTCCGGCTGCGCCCGCCGCTCCGCTACCTCATCCACCCCGGGGCCCTCGCCGTCCTGGCCCCACCGGAGCGCGCGTGAGGACCATCGCCCACCTCTCGGACCTCCACTTCGGGCGCGAGGACCCGCGCGCCGTCGAGGCGCTCGTCCAGGACCTGTTCGCCGTCGGCCCGTCGCTCGTCGCGGTCTCCGGCGACCTCACGCAGCGCGCCCGGCGGAGCGAGTTCGCGCGCGCGCGGGACCTCCTCGCCCGCCTGCCCTTCCCGCGCCTCGTCGTCCCCGGCAACCACGACGTGCCGCTGTACGACGTCGTCCGGCGGTTCGCCGCGCCGCTCCGGCGGTACCGCGCGTACGTCACGGAGGACCTCAGCCCGGTGCACGAGGACGAGGAGCTCGTCGTCCTCGGGATCTCGACGGCGCGCTCGTTCACCTGGAAGGAGGGCCGGATCTCCTACGAGCAGATGGAGGCCGTCCGGGCCAGGCTGTGCGGCCCCGGACCGCGGCGGCTGCACGTCCTCGTCGCGCACCACCCGTTCTCGCCGCCGGAGTCGAGGCCGCGCGAGCGGCTCGTGGGCCGCGTCGAGGCGGCGCTCGAGGCGTTCGCCGGGTGCGGCCTCGACGTCGTCCTCACCGGCCACCTCCACCGCGTGCACGCCGGGAGCCTCACGGCGCGCGGCCGCGCCCTGGCCCGGCCGGCGCTCACCTTCCACGCCGGCAGCGCCACCTCCGACCGCCTCCGCGGCGAGCCCAACTCGTACAACCTGCTGCGCGCCGCGGGCCCGCGCCTCGAGGCGGAGCTCCGGGTCTTCGACGGGGAGCGGTTCCGGTCGCTGCGGAGCGCGCGCTACGTGCGGACGGAGTCCGGCTGGATCTCCGAGGACGCGCGGCCGGCGCCGGTCGCGCCGGCGTAGATCGCCTTGTCATCCGGGCCGCTCGAGGTACGATGCCGACGTCCCTGGAGGTGTTCATGCGGGCCCCACTCGCCGTCGCTGGCCTCGCCACGTTCCTCGCCGGCTGCTCCGCGATCCCGGTCGTCACCGTCGTTCCGTCGGGCACTGGGCTGAGCGCGCCGGCCAAGGATGCCGGGTGCAGCCTTCCCGTTCTTCGAGCTCCGCCGACCGATCGACCCTTCGACGAGCTCGCGTCCCTGCACTACACCACCACGGGCCTCTACACGTCCGGTGATCCCGCGGCCGCGCAGGACGCGATCCGCGCGAAGGCGTGCGCGCTGGGTGCGGACGCCGTCGTCGTCACGCGCGAGTTCGTGCCCGGAGCGCCCGGGGCGGAGGGCAGGGCTCCCACGATGGCCGGCCTCGCCATCCGGTTCCGCGTCGCAGAGCCGGTTCCTGCGAGCAGCCCAGCCTCGCCCTGATCCGGCATCGGGTGCGGCCGTGGTCGCCGTGCCCGCGCGAGCGGCAGCGGCCGCACGGCCGGAGCGTGCCGACTACGCGCGGTTCAAGGCTCGAATCGTCTCGATCGTGTCCGCGTCCTCGGGCCGCTTGTCCTCGCGGTACCGCTTCACCCGCGCGAAGCGCAGCGCGACGCCCCCCGGGTACCGTGGGCTCGACTGGGCCCCGTCGAACGCCACCTCGACCACGAGCTCTTGCCGCACCCGGACGACATCCCCGTCGTCCGACACGGCGAGCGAACGCAGCCGCTCCGTCTGCCACGCGAGCATCGCGTCGCTCATGCCCTTGAACGTCTTCCCGACCATCACGAACCCGCCGGTCGCGGGGTCGCGCGCGCCGAGGTGCAGGTTGGAGAGCCAGCCGCGGCGCCGCCCGCTCCCGGGCTCGACGGCGAGCACGACGAGGTCGAGCGTGTGCGCCCGCTTCACCTTGAGCCAGGCGCCGCCGCGCCGGCCCGCCTCGTACGGTGCGTCGAGCGCCTTCGCCACCACCCCCTCGTGGCCACGCGCGAGCGCGTCCTCGAGGAAGGCCTCGCCCGCCGCGGCGTCGCGCGGGACGGTGCGGGGGACGAGGTGCGCCGGAGGGATCACCGCCTCGAGCGCCGCGCGGCGCGCCGCGTTGCCCGCGCCGAGGAGGTCCGCGCCGTCGCGGTGGAGGACGTCGAAGAAGAAGGCGGTGAGCGGCAGGCCCGGGGCGAGGCGCTCCGGGTCGAGCGCGACCGCCGCGCCCGCGGCGCCCTCGCCGGCGGGCTTCCGCCCGAACCGGCGCATCGTGCGCTGGAACGGCTCGGGCGTGCCGTCCGGCCGGACGGCCAGCGCCTCGCCGTCGAGCACGAGCGCGCGCGCCGGCGCCGCCCGGACCACCGCCGCGACCTCCGGCAGCGCCGCGGTCACGTCGCGCCCCGTGCGCGAGAAGATCCGCACCGCGTCGCCGTCGCGGTGGACCTGCACGCGCGCGCCGTCGAGCTTCCACTCGAGCGCCGCCGGGCCGAGCCGCCCGAGCGCGTCGGCGACGTCCTCCGCGGTCTGGGCCAGCATCGGCTGGACGGGCGCGAGCACGCGGAGCCGGAACCGGACGAGCGCCGCCGGGCCGTCGGCGAGCACCGCCTCCGCCACCGCCGGCAGCGAGCCCGCGAGCATCGCCGCCCGGCGCACGTCGTCCGCGGGCGCGCCCGCCGCCTGCGCCACCGCCTCCGCGAGGAGCCCCTCGAGCGCGCCCTGCCGGAGCTCGCCGGTGAGGAGCCCGGCGAGGAAGTCCCGCTCCTCGGGCACCGCGCGGGCGAAGAGGTCCGCGAGCAGGGCGCGGCGCGCGTTGCCCGAGCCGGGCCCGCGCGCCGCGGCGTACGCCCCGAGCGCCGCGTGGACCTCGGCGACCGTGAGTGAAGGCGCGCCCGGCGACGTCGCCGCGAGCGCGGCGCGCACGCTCGCGTACCCGACGCCGATCCGCCCCTGGGCCGGATCTCCGGTCAGCCAGCTCACGACGACCCCGCGCTCCCCGGCCGGGAGCCCCCGGAGCAGGCGCGCGAGGAGCGCGGTCTTCTCGTTGCGGCTGCGGGTGGCCGCGGCGTCCCGCGAGGTCCGGGCCACGTCGGCGAGGAGCATGGCCGGGAACTAACGGAGCGCGGACCGGACCGCCTGGGGCCCCAGGGGCGGCGCGGGTGGCGAGCGCGCGCCCCGATCGCTACAGCACTCGTCCCCGAGGAGGAGACCACCACCATGTACGTCGACGGCTTCGTCATCCCGCTCCCGAAGAAGCACCTCGCCGCCTACCAGAAGATGGCGAGCGCCGGTGGCAAGATCTGGATGGATCACGGCGCGCTCCAGTACTTCGAGTGCGTCGGGGACGACCTCGACGTGAAGATGGGGCAGCCGTTCCCGAAGGAGCTGCGGCTGAAGAAGGGCGAGACGGTGGTGTTCGCCTGGGTCCTCTACCGCTCGCGCGCGCACCGCGACCAGGTGAACCGGCGCGTGATGAAGGACCCGCGCATGAGGGGTCTGGACACGGCGATGCCCTTCGACGTGAACCGGATGTGCTACGGAGGGTTCAAGCCGATCGTGGCGCACCAGGGCGGCGCGGCGCGGCCGGCGAAGCGCCCGGCGCGGCGGGCCACGCGCGCAAGGCGGCCCGCCCGCGCGAACGGGCACGCCGCGGCGAGCGCCGAGCAGCCCATCTAGCGCGCGCCGGGAGCCCACGTGTCGCGCACCGCGCGCCTCTTCGCAGGCATCACCCTCCTCACGGTCCCGACCATCGTCTACGGCGGGCTCACCGTGCTCGGGCTCCTCACCGGCGGCGCGGCCGGCCTCGCCCCCGCCGGCGTGTCGCTCTCGCCGGAGCAGTACGCCCTCTACCGCGCCGGCCACGCGCACGCGGGCGTGCTCGTGATCCTGTCGCTCGTGCTGCAGCTCCTCGCGGACCACGCCGCGCTCTCGCGCGCGCTCGCCGTCTCCGCGCGCGTGGCCGCGCCGGCGGCGGCCGTCTTCGTCCCCGCCGGCTTCTTCGGGCTCGCCCACGTCCCCGCGCTGCGCGTCCTCGCCTACGCCGGCGCGGTGCTCGTCAGCTTCGCGACGCTGACGATCGGCGTGGGGCTGCTCCGCCGCCGGGCCTGAGGGACGCCCCGGCGCCCCGCGCGCAGGGCGTCACGGCGCCGGCGCCGGCGCCGAGGGAGGCGGACATGCCCGCTGGACAGCACGCTTGCGACCCGCCGGGGCGCGTGCGACGCTCCTCGCTGCAGCACGGACCTCAGACACCGAGGAGCAAGCACATGTCGGGACGGATCGCGCGCGCGCTGGTGGTGGGACTGGTCGTGCTCGGGGCCGCGCCCCGCGCGTCCGCGGGCCCGGACAGCGACGCGCTCGGGAACTGCCTCGTCGACTCGACGACCACCGCCGAGAAGCGGGCCCTCGTGCGCTGGATCTTCGCGATGGCGGCGCTCCACCCGGGCGTGCAGGGCGGCTCCACGGTCACGGACGAGCAGCGGACCGCGATGTCGAAGGAGGCGGCGCGGCTCATCGAGCGCCTGCTCACCGAGGCCTGCTTCACGGAGGCGCGCGCGGCCATCCAGAGCGAGGGCCAGGCCGCGATCCGGTTGAGCTTCCAGATGCTCGGGCAGGTCGCCGCGCAGGAGCTCTTCTCCCACCCGAAGGTCGCCGACGGGCTCGCCGAGGTCGGCAAGTACGTGAACGAGAAGAAGTTCGAGAAGCTCGTCCGGAAGGAGTAGCCGTCCGGGGAGGGCTCACCCTTCGACCGGCTCGGGGTGCGCGGCGGTCGCCCGCGCCGCCCCGGCCCGCAGCGGCCGGGCCTCGCCCAGCCGCCGCACGAGCAGCATCGTGACGTCGTCGTCGGCCTCGCCGGCGCGGAAGGCGGCGACGTCGGCGAAGAGCGCGTCGAGCGCGTCCTCGAGCGGACGGCCGGCGACGCGCGCGAGCATCGCCGCGAGCCGCTCCTGGCCGTAGAGCGCGCCGGCCGCGTCCCGGGCCTCGGTCGCGCCGTCGGTGAAGAAGAGCGCGAGGTCGCCCGGGCCCATCGGGACGAACAGGTCCTGCACGATCGGGCCCGGGTCGGGCGTGAGGCCCACCCAGCTCCCCTCGTTCTCGACCGCCTCGACGCCGCGCCCGGCGCGCCAGACGAGCACGTCCTGGTGCTTGCCGGCGAGCGTGAAGCCGCCGGGCTCGAGCCGGACCACGTTGAGCGTCATGTACCGGCTCGAGCGGAGGCGCGAGATGTTGCGCCAGAGCACCCCGTTCACCGCGCGGAACACCTGCGCGGGCGTGCGCGCCGGGTCCTCGCGGACGAGCGACAGGATGCTGGTCTGGGTCATCATCATCACGAGGCCCGACTCCACCCCGTGGCCGGAGACGTCGCCGATGGCGAGCCAGTGCCGGTCCTCGCCCGCGTCCACGACGTCGTAGTAGTCGCCGCCCACCTCTGCCGCCGGCACCATGCGCGCGGCGAGCTGGTACGGCCCCGCGCGCCGGGCCTCGGGGAGGAGCGCGGTCTGGATCCGCTTCGCGACCTCCATCTCACCCCAGAGCAGGTCGCGCGCCGCCCGGAGGTCTGCCTGCGAGCGCCCGAGCGCGGCGTTCGCCTCGAGCAGCGCGGTGCGGGCGGCGTACTCCTTGGCGAGGAGCGCGAACCGCACCTCGGCGGCGACGACGACGAGCACCATCCCGGCGAGGAGGAAGAACAGGTTGTTGAGGAGCGCGGCGGAGTGGAACGGGCCGCCGAAGAGCGCGTTCAGCACCACGTACGCGAGCACGAGGAGGAGCGCGTTCACGGCGGCGTGGAGCGGCCGCCAGGGCAGGAGCAGGTTCGCCGCCACGACCACGTACAGGCCGGCGTAGTACGACGAGTCGAAGCCGCCCAGCTCGACCGTCATCCAGGAGAGCACGCCCCCGGCGAGGAGCGTGAAGAGGTAGCCGTGCAGCGGCGTCAGCGGTCCGGGGCGGGTGAGCCGGACGACGACGAGCTGGACCGCGAGCGCGCCGGTGAGCGCCGCGCGGTACCCGAGGAACCGCTCGAACGTCCCGGCCGGCAGCGTGACGAAGTCGAGCAGGAGGAACAGCGGCACGACCAGCGCCCCGAGCATCGCCGTGGTCCCGCACCAGCGGTGCAGGATCGCCAGGTGGGCGCGCTCGAAGGCCGGGGTCGCCGAGACGTCGGCGATGGAGGACGGCGGCGCGCCCGCGGCGATCGCGTCAGCGGCCGAGGACGGCGACGCTGCCATCGCGGGTCTCGAAGGTGCGCAGGGCGCTGAAGGAGAGGGCCTGCCAGCGCTTCGCCTGCGCGTACTCGAGGGCGATGGGAACGCCCGCCCTGCGGGCCTCGGCGATCGCCTTCACGATGGGCGTGAACGTGGACGAGTTCATGAACTCGAGCGCCGCGAAGTCGAGCCGGAGCCGCGCCTGCGCGGTCCGGCAGGTCTCGATGAGCTCGGCGAGCAGCGGCGCGAGGAACCGCGCCGGCTCGCGCTCGTCGCTCCGGCCGCTCCAGACGACGCGCAGCTCGCCCGCGGCCGCGTGGGCCTCCAGCGTGAGCTCGCCCTGGTGCCAGCGCCTGGCCGCGTCCGTCATGGATCTCCTCTTCGATCGTCTTCCCGTTTGTACACCGCGGAGACCGCGAGCACTCCCGCGTCCACGCGGTAGTCGAGCGCGCAGCGCCCCTCGTACGCGATCCGCGCGAGCCCCAGCTCGCTCCCACCCTGCCCGTCCGGACGGCCGGCCGCGCGCTGCAGCCGCTCGACCCAGGCCGCGTAGGGATCGGGGGTGGCGCGGAGCCGCTCCACGGTGCCCTCGAGCGTCGCGAGGTGCGCGCCGTCGGCCGGCACCCGGCTCCGCACCTCCACGGTCACGCCGGCCGCCTCGACCCGGAGCGAGAGGCGGATGGCGTCCGCGCCGTCGCCCCCGTACTTCACCGCGTTCTCGATCAGCTCCTGCGCGACCATCGAGAGCGCGTCGGCCTCCTCCTCGGGGAGCCCGGCGCCCGCGAGGAGGCCGTGGCACGCGCCCCAGCCCGCGCGGACGGAGTCCCACTCCGGCGGGAGGCTCAGCTCGAGGACCTTGGGTTCCATGGCGCGAGGCGCGGGCGGCGCGCGCGCGATTCTATGACGCCGCGTCGGAGCGCGGAACGTCCGGGCCCTCGAAGGGAAGGCGAGCGGACGCCTCACCTGAGGCCTGAGGCCCGAAGCCCGACGCCCCGCCGGGCCGCGCGGGGTAAGCTCGCCCCGCTTGAAGATCGCCACCTGGAACGTGAACGGGATCCGCGCGCGCGAGGCGCAGGTCGTCGAGCTGCTCGCGCGCGAGCGCCCCGACGTCGTGTGCCTGCAGGAGATCAAGGCGCCGGCGGCGAAGGTGCCCGGCACGCTCGGCCCGCTCGCGTGCTTCGCGGGCTACCACTGCCTCTGGCACGGTGAGACCGCCTACTCGGGCGTCGCCCTCCACGTCCGGACCGCGCTGGCGCCCGACGGGCCGCGCTTCGGGCACCCGGCCTTCGATCACGAGACGCGGATCGCGACGGCGGAGGCGGCGGGGGTCACGGTCGCCTCGATCTACGTGCCCAACGGCGGCAAGGACCTGCCGGCGAAGCTGCGGTTCCTCGAGGCGCTCGACGCCTGGGCCGCCGACGCGCAGGCGGCCGGGCGCGCGCTCCTCCTCTGCGGCGACCTCAACGTCGCGCGGGCGGACGTCGACGTGCACCCGAAGGAGCGCAAGGCCGGCGCCGTCGGCCAGCTCCCGGAGGAGCGGGCGCTCTTCGAGCGCTTCCTCTCGCGCGGCCTCGTGGACGTCGGCCGCGCCGTCGAGCCGGCGAACGAGGGGCTGTTCACCTGGTGGGCGCCCTGGCGGAACCTGCGCCAGCGGAACATCGGCTGGCGCATCGACTACGTGGTCGCGAGCGAGGCGCTCGCACGGAAGGTGCAGCGCTGCTCCGTGCTCGCCGACTTCGGGACGAGCGACCACGCGCCCATCGTCGCCGAGTTCGGGTGAAGCGAGGGCGGTGAAGGCGCGCGCGTCGCGGAGCCCCTGCCGCGCTGCGTCGGTACGGAAGAGCGCGCCCTCCGTCCCCTGTTCCTTTCACCCCGCCTGGTCTGCTAATTTCGGCGCCCCTCCGAGACAACCACCCGGGTGGAACGTAAACGCGCGCTTACGCGCGCACGCTGAGGTGAGAGCCCCATGGCCCTTGTCGCGCTGAACGAGAAGTCCGACTCCCTGCGCACGCTCCCGGGCGACGACGTCCGGCAGATCATGTGGCGCTTCGCCGAGCGGTTCGATCTCCAGATGCTCGTGCAGTCCACGCGCGCGGTGGCGCGCGGGCCCGTGGCCCGGCTCGTCGCCGAGGGCGGGCGCAACGACCACGACTGGACGGAGCGGAAGAACGAGCTCCTCGCGCACTACGACGCCTCGGGGATCACGGCCACGTTCATGGAGCCGGAGGAGGGCGGGTTCATCGCCGGCCCGAAGAACCTCGCGCTCTCGCTCACCGCGTTCGAGCTCGCCTGGGTGGACGCGGGCGCGGCCACCGGCGCGCTCGCCGGGTTCCTCGGCCTCTCGCCCATCCACGAGCGCGGGACGCCCGAGCAGGTGCAGAAGTACATGAGCCTCGCCGCCCCGGCGAAGCCCGGCGAGGACCGCACGCCGTGGCGCGCCGCCTTCGCGCTCACCGAGCCGATCCCGTACGTCGGCGTGGACACCGGCATGCTCTCCGGGAAGCTCCGCGTGAAGGAGTGGAAGGAGGGCCAGGAGCCGGTCCTCCAGGTCGAGAAGCGCGGCCGCTTCATCACCAACATGGGGTTCGCCAACTTCATCACCGCCGCGGTGGACTCGGCCGACCCGCGCATCAAGGGGAGCTGCCTCGTCGTCCTCGAGGAGGGCGACCCGGGGACGTTCGACCGCGGCACGCCCACGAAGAAGCTGGTCCACCAGCTCTCCTCGACCACCGACCCGATCTTCAGCCTGACGATCCCGGCCTCGCGCATCGTCGGCGGCTACACCGTGAAGGACGGGGTCATCGTCCCGAAGTACGACCACTCGACCGTCATCGAGGCCGTCTTCCGCCGGACGCGCGTGCCGGTGGCGGTGATGACCGCGGCGAAGCTCCTCTCCGCGGTCGAGCCGGTCATCCGCTACCAGCGCGGCCGGTTCCGCGGCGCCGAGCAGGCCGCGCCCGGCTCGGTCCGGTACGAGCTCGGCATCCAGCAGCGCGAGGACGCCCTCCACCGGCTCGTCGAGATCTGGGCGACCGGCGAGGCCGCCGCGTCGCTCGGGTTCGGCGCCGCCCGCCTGTTCGACGAGCTCGACCCGCTCGAGAAGAAGAAGGACGCCGTCCTCGCGGCCCAGGGCATCGCGGGCATGAAGGCGACGATGAAGTGGACGAAGGGGATGGAGAAGCTGGCGATGGAGGCGCTCGAGCTCCAGGGCCGGCCGCGCAGCGAGAAGGACGAGGCGCGCCTCCAGGAGCTCCAGGCCGACGAGATGGTCCGCTTCGTCCTCCTCGACGCGCAGGCGAACGTCCTCTGCCCGGCGGCGAAGCTCTGGAACACGGGGCACGGCGCGACGGTCCTGCGCGAGGCCGTCTCGCTCATGGGCGGCTACGGCATCACCGAGGACTGCCCCGGCTTCCTCGGCCAGAAGTGGATGGACGCGCAGCTCGAGGCCACCTACGAGGGCCCGGAGGCGGTGCAGCGCCGGCACCTCTCGGTGACGATGGGCAACGAGCTCTGGCTCGCCCAGCTCAGGGCGTGGGCGAAGGAGCTCCGCCGCGTCGCCGCGCAGCACCACGGGACCGGCGCGTGCGCGCTCGCCTCGGCGATCGAGCTGTGGCTCTGGACGTTCCGCCACCTCGGGGACGCGAAGGACGCGGACGGCCAGCGGCTCTACCAGTCGCCGCGCCAGGGCGTGACCTTCAAGCTCGCCGACGCGCTCGCCTGGCTCGTGGCCGCGCGCATGCAGGTCATGGACGCGGTGGCGCTCGCCGAGACCGGCGGGGCGGCCCTGGGCGACGCGCTGCCCGCGACCGCGCGCTTCTTCGCCGATCTCTGCCACGTGCAGGCGGCGCGGGCGGCGGGCGAGGTGGGCCGGATCTGCGCCGAGCTGGTGCACGGCTACAACCGCCACCCGGCCTGGGACGAGAACGCCCGGCACGAGTGCTGGAGCGCCGCGGACGCCGAGGCGCTCGAGGGGCTCGTCCCCGGCCTCGCGGGGTGCGCGGCCGATCAGGTGGACGCGCACGCGGACAAGGAGGGCCCCTGCGCCTCGTGCAAGGGCATCGGCGACTTCCGGACGCTGCGGGTGAAGCTCGACGGGTGCCTCACGGGCGCGATGCTCGCGAAGGACCGCGCCGCCGAGGCGGTCTCGAAGGTGATGATCCCGGAGGCGCTGGACTACCCGCAGTAGCCAGGACGGAGGCCGCGTGAGCGAACAGGATCATCCGCAGCGCCAGACGATGGACGTGGACATCGCCTGTGTCGGGTTCGGCCCGGCGACGGCGGGGTTCCTCACCACCCTCTCGCGCCGCCTCGCCGACGCGTCGCGACCGCCGCTCGAGAGCGTCGCCTCGCCGGGGATGCCGCTGCAGGTGCTCTGCTACGAGCGGGCCGACGACGTCGGGTTCGGCGTCTCGGGCGTGGTGACCCGCGCCCGCGCCATCAAGGCCGCGTTCCCCGATCTCGACCCGGCGCAGATCCCGATGGCGACGCCGGTCCAGGACGAGAAGGTCCTCTACCTCCTCGACCCGGTCGGCGCGAGCCGCCGCTCGGTCACGCTCCGCGCCGCCGACAAGACGCTGCGCGCCTTCCACGGCGCCGACCGCGACTCGTTCGAGCTCCCCTGGGCGCCGGCCTTCCTCCACAAGGCCGACGGGTTCGTCTTCTCGCTCGGCCAGCTCCTGCAGTGGCTGTCCGGGCAGGTGATGGCCACCGGGACGGTGCAGATCTGGCCCGGCACGCCGGTCGCCGAGGCGCTCGTCGAGGGCAAGGCCGTGAAGGGCGTGCGCCTCCTCGACCAGGGCGTCGATCGCCAGGGCCGCCCCGACGGCGGCGCGTACATGCCGGGCATGGACGTGCACGCGGCGCTCACGGTCGTCGCCGACGGCCCGGTGGGCGCGGTGGGGCGGCAGCTCGACGAGGTGATCGGGATGCCGCCGGGCCACGCGCGGCGCGAGTGGGCGGTGGGCATGAAGCTCGTCGTGGACCTCCCCGAGGACACGCCGCTCCAGGCCGGCACGGTGCTCCACACGTTCGGCTTCCCCGAGCCGGAGATCTTCGGGTTCCTCTACGTCCACCCCGACCGCGTGGCCTCGGTCGGCATCTTCGTGCCGAGCTGGTTCGAGTCGCCGGTCCGCACGACGTATCGCTACCTGCAGCACTACATCCAGCACCCGCGCCTCTGGCCGTACCTCGAGAAGGCGAAGCTCCGGTCCTGGGGCGCGAAGTCGATCCTCGAGTCCGGCCGCCGCGGCGAGCCCTTCCTCGCGGGCGACGGCTTCGCCCGGATCGGCGAGGGGTCCGGCTCGACCAACGTGCTCACCTCCTCCGGCGTGGACGAGGCGTTCGCCACCGGCGTGCAGCTCGCCGAGGGCGTGATCGAGCTCCTCGAGGCGAAGAGGCCCTTCACCCGCGAGAACCTCGAGGCCGTGTACGTCGGCCGGCGGCGCGAGAGCTGGGTCGAGCGCGAGGGGCAGATCGCGGAGAAGGCGCGCGACGGGTTCCAGAAGGGCGTCGTGACCGGCCTCATGGGCATGGCGCTCTCCGGGTTCAGCGGCGGTCGCGTGTCGCTCGGCGAGGAGCCGCCCCACCCCGCCGAGCAGATCGGGACGCTCGAGGAGTTCTACAAGGGGAAGATCCCCGCCGCGGACATCATCCGGATCCGGCGGGAGTGCGCGGAGAAGGGCGTGCCGCTCCACGACGCCCTCATGGACCGCGCCGGGTGGCCGCCCGTCCCCATGGACGGCCAGGTGCTCGTCTCGCAGCAGGACGCGTTGCTCATGGGCGGCAAGGTGCAGGCGCCGCCGGGCTACGCGGATCACGTGGTCTTCCTCGACCCCGAGCTGTGCCGCGGGTGCGGGAAGCGCGTCTGCGTCGAGATCTGCTCGGCCGAGGCGATCCGGCCCGGCGACGGCGGCACCCCCGCCTTCGATCGCGAGAAGTGCGTCCACTGCGGCGCCTGCCTGTGGAGCTGCCCCACCCGCCTGCCCGGCACCGACCGCGTGAACCTCCAGTTCCGCGCCGGCGCCGGCGGGCTGCACTCGGCGGAGAACTAACGGATGCCCGGCTACCAGATCGTCGTCCTCGGCAGCATCGTCCCCGACCCGCTCCAGACGCTCGAGCCCGTCTCGACGCCGCAGGGGCCGGGGCTCAAGAACGAGGCCATGCTCCCGCACGTGCTCGACCCGTGGGCGGGCCACGCGCTCTACGAGGCGGCGAACCTCGCCGCCAGGGTCCCGGGCTCGAAGGTGACGCTGCTCGCCCTCGGCCCCAAGCAGAAGCTCCAGCAGGTGATGATGGCGGTGGGCCAGAAGGTGCCGTTCGAGCTCGTCGCGCTCGACGGCCCGGCGAGCGGGTTCACCGACGCGCACGAGGTGGCGGCGAAGCTCGCCGACGCGGTGCAGAAGCTCCCCGGCCTCGACCGGAGCGCGCTGCTCCTGTTCGGCGGGTGGGAGTCGGCCTCGCGCGGCGCGGGCGTCACGCTCCAGATGGTGGGCGAGCGGCTCGGGATCCCGGACCAGTTCTTCGGGGTGGACGAGCTGTCCGTGAAGGACGGCGGCGCGCTGCAGATCCTGGAGCGCGTCGAGGGCGGCAAGCACCAGGTCTCCGTCTGCGCCGGCCCGCCGGCCGTGCTCGGCTGGGCGACCGGCAACCTGCCCGAGCCGAAGAACAACCCGCAGATCGGCATGGCGAACATGCGCGGAGTCATGCCGGCGCTCCAGAAGGCGCCGGCCACCCCGGTCGGCACGGGCGGCGTGAAGTTCGAGTCGGTCGCGGTGCCGAAGGCGACGCGGGAGACGCGGGTGGTGAAGGACATGAGCCCGGACGAGATCGCGAAGGAGCTCGTCGAGTGGATCACGCAGGATTGAGCTCGGACCTCTAGACCGAAAGGGTCTCGCGACATGGACAACGTCCTTCTCCTCTCCCCCACCGAGCCCGACGGCAGCCTCCCGCGCGCGGCGCTCGAGGCGCTCTCCGCGGCGAAGGCCGTCGGCGGCGCCGTGATCGTCGGGCTCTTCGGGGCGAAGACCGGCCCGGCCGCGGCGCAGCTCGCCGGGACCGGCGTCGCCAGGGTCCTCGCGGCCGAGGCCGCGCCGCTCGGGCAGCCGCGGTACGGCACCGACGCCGCCGCGTGCGCCGCGCTCGCCCGCGCATCCGGCGCGACGGTGATCGTCGCCCCCGCGCTCTCGCGCGTGGCGCGCGTCGCCGCCGGCGTCGCCCAGCGGCTCGGCGGCCGCGTCGACACCCACGTCACGGCGCTCTCGACCGAGGGCGGTGCGCTCGCGGCGACGCGCTGGTACTACAAGCAGCGGATCGAGGCGAAGCTCCAGCGCGCCGAGCGGCCCTGGGTGCTGCTCGTCGATCCGGGCGCGTACCCCACGGCCGCGGCCGCGGGTGGTGCCGCGCCGGCGGTCGAGCCGGTCCCGGTCGAGCTCGGGCCCGAGCTCCAGCGCTCACAGGTCACCGGCGTGCACGCGCCGACGTCGGGCGAGCAGACGATCCGCCCCGACGCCAAGCTCCTGTTCGTCGCCGGCGCCGGCTGGACGAAGAAGCAGGCCGACGGCAAGCCCAACCCGGAGAAGGCCGGCGCGCTCATCCTCGGCTTCCTCCGCGCCGCGGGCGCGTCGCTCGGGACGTCCAAGTCGCTCACCGACCAGGCCGGCGAGGGCCAGAAGGTCCTCGAGTTCATGACGCACCTGAACCAGGTCGGCCAGACCGGCTCCACCCCGCGCCACCCCCGCGGCCTGTCCACCTGCTGCCACGGCGAGGAGCCGCACGTGGTCGGCTGGCGGTTCATCCGCGAGCGGCGGGCGATCAACCTCGACGCGAACTGCGGCTGGGCCCGCGGCAAGGCCGACGTCGTCTACGTGGCGGACGCCTTCGCGGTGATGGAGAAGGTGAACGCGCTGCTCGCGGCGAAGAAGGGGTAGCGCGCTTCGCGGGGACCCTCAGGGGCGGACCGCCGCGCCGAACCGCGCCTCGAACGCCTGTACGTTCGGGCTCGGCTCGGCGCGATCGTGGATCGCGAAGGTGACCTGGTCGAAGGCCCGGCCGAAGGCGTCCGGGCGGAGCAGGTCCGCGAACGCGCCGGCCACGTCCTCGGGCGCGTTCTCGAACACCCCGCACCCCCAGGCGCCCAGCACGAGGGTCCGGTGGCCGTACACGACGGCGGCCGCGAGCACCTTCTCGGCACGGCCGCGGAGGACGGGCCCGATCCGGCCCGCGTTCGCCGGCTCGTTGCGCCGCACGGCCCCCGCGTGCGGTGCGGGCGCGGTGATGATGCTCACCGCGTACGGCGCCTCGAGGAGGCGGTCCGCGTCGTCGCGGAAGACGGGCACGTCGGGCGAGACGATGAGGTGATCGGTGTAGAGCGAGGTCCCGCAGGCGTAGTTCGCCTCGTAGTAGGCGGTCTGCGGGACGAGGCAGGCGTGGAGGCCGCTCGCGCGGGCGAGGCTCTCCTCCTGCGCGCGGGCGCCGGAGAGGAACCCTCCGCCGGGGTACTTCGCGGACGCGAAGTTGAGGGCGGCGACGCCCGCCCGGCCCTCGCGCTCGACGAGCCGGCGGGCCGCGCCGAGCGTGGTCTCCCGCGTCACCTCGAACCGGCAGCCGGGCCGTGTCGCCGCCTCGGCGCAGCGGCGCTGCGCCTGCGCGCTCACCTCCGCGAGCGCCGCGGGCGTGAGGGTCTCGGTGCGGCGCACGGCGTCCGCGAGCCCTTCCAGCGTCACCGCGCGCCCTGCGGGGCTCGTGTACCCGCCGCGCGCCAGGATGGCGACCGTCTCCTCGGCGATCCGCGCCCGCTCGGCCCGGTGGGTCATGGACGGAGCTTAGTGTACGTCGTACACCTCGTCAACCATCGTGTATGACGGACACTATGGAGGCGACGCCGGCGCGGTCCCCGGCGCCCGGCCCTCCGGCGCGAGGAACGGCCGGAGCGCGTCCGCGAAGTGCGCGGCCGTCGGCGGCGGGGCGGCCACGCGCCGCCGCGCGGTCATCGCCTCGAGCATCTTCGCGTTCGCGACGGCCTGGCCGCGGAAGTGGTTGTTCGTGACGACGTACACGTCGGGCGCCCAGGCGGAGTCGGCCATCGCGCGGATCCGCTTCGCCCAGGGCTCGAGCTCCTCCGGCCGGTACAGGTAGTCGTACCGGGCGTCGCGCCCGGCGCCCTTGCGGAACCAGTCCTTGAAGTTCCGCCCGTGCACGCGGACGTACGCGAGCGGCGCGGTCACGCGCGCCCCCGGCGCGACCGAGCCGTGGAACATCGGCTGGTCCACGTTGACGATCCCCACCCCCGCCTCCGCCAGCTCGGCCAGGAACTCCGCCGCGTCCCAGGAGGCGTGACGCACCTCGAGGACGAGCGGCAGCCCTGCGAAGGCGCGGAACAGATCGCGCAGCCACGCCTCGGACGCGGCCTCGCGCCGGAAGGACCACGGGAACTGGAGCAGCGCCGCCCCGAGCCGGCCGCGGGCGTGCAGGCGGTCGAGGAGCGCCCGTCCCTCCGCGACGTCGTCCACCCCGTAGGCCTCGCGCTCGTGCGTGAACCGCCGCCAGACCTTGGCGCCGAACCGGAACCGGGGCGCCTCCCCCACCCGGTCGCACCAGCGGTCGGCCGTCTCCGCCGGGAACGGCCGGTAGAACGACGCGTTCACCTCGACGGTGTCGAACCAGCCGGCCAGCCAGGCGAGCCGGTCGAAGCCGCGCGGCTCCGGGATCGGGTACACCGGCCCCGCCCAGTCCTTGTACTCCCAGCCCGCCGGCCCGTAGCGGATCACGGGTCTCGCCTAACTCCGGGTCCGACCGCGATCAACGGCTCACCCGGAAGAGCCGCGCGCGGGGCGCGCCCCGACGGTCACCTGCACCTCGCGCGGCTCGCCGCCCCGCAGCACGCGCAGCGTGACCGCCTCGCCGATCCGGTCCTCCGCGAGCAGCGCCCAGAGCTCCCCCGGGTCCTGCAGGCGCTCCCCGCCCACCGCGAGGACGGCGTCCCCGAGCAGGAACCCGGCGCGGGCGGCGGGGCTGTCCGGCTCCACGCGCACGACCAGGAGCGCAAGCTCCTCGCCGGTCCGCGCCCGCGCCTCCGGCGGCAGCGCCACCGGGTGCGTGGCGATCCCGAGGTAGCCGCGCCGGATCTCGCCGTGGGCGAGGAGGGACTTCACCACGCGTCGTAGGGTCGCCGGCGGGACGATCATGGCCGCCCCCCGCGCGAGCCCGGCGGTGACGAGGCCGAGCGCGGCGCCGTCCGCCCCGAACGCGAGCGCGCCGGAGAGGCCCGGCCGGAGGTCGAGGGAGGTCTCGAGGTAGAGGTCGATCTTCCCGCCGCGGAAGGCGCGGTAGGCGCCGGCGCTGCGGGCCACGAGCCCCAGGGCGGCGCGCGGGCTCCGCCCCGGCCGCGAGACGGCGAGCACGAGCTGCCCGGCCCGCGGCGCCGGGTCCTCGCCCCAGCCGACCGGGACGAGGCCGGCGCCCGGCAGGCGCAGCACGGCGAGGTCGGTGGAAGGGTCGCGGCCGGCGACCTCGCAGGCCGTGGTCGTCCCGTCCGGCAGCCCGACCGTCACCTCCTCGTCCCGCTCGAGGGCGTGGTGGGCCGTCACCACGACGCCGTCGGCCGCCCAGGCGATGCCCGACGACGGTCCGCGGCGGCGCCCGTCCACCCGCACCACGTGGCGGGCGACGGCCTCGGTCCGATCCGCGAGTCCGCTCGACAGCGCAGCCAGCAGGTCCTGCGTCCCCTCGTTCGTCACGGCGTGCTCCTCCTCCCGGCGGCGCCCTGCCGCCCTGCGAGAGGAAGCCTACGGACCCGGGGCGCGCGCCACATCGGCGGGGTGGACGGGGAGCAACCTGGCCGATCGGCCAGGCCATGGGTGGAGCGGCGCGGGCGGGCCGCCGTCCGGATACATCCGTCGCATGGCGGAGCCGATCCGGGTCCTGGTGGTCTCGCGCGATCCGCTCGCGCGCGGCGGCCTCGCCGCGCTCGTGGCGGCGCGCCCCGAGCTGCGGCTCGCGGGGGACGCTTCGCCCGAGACCGCCGCGGCGCGGGCGCAGGC
>JAEYZK010000457.1 GCA_023428085.1 Pseudomonadota bacterium | reverse complement strand
GGCGAGCGCCGGGCGGCGCTCGTACTTGTAGGCGTGGATCGCGTCGGCGAGCGGGCCGCCGAAGAGCCCGCCCGCGCGGAGCTCCTCGAACGGCGGCGGCGCGGACCGGCACGGCGCGCACGGATCGGCGTCGCCGGGGAGCCCGCAGCGGCGGCAGCCTGGCGGCACCGGCTCGATCGCGTCCGCGCACACGCCGCAGAACGGCTCGACGTCGGTGGGCGCGGCGCACGCCGCGCACCGCGGCGGGTAGACGAGCGCGAGCAGCGCGCGGGTCAGGGCGCGGGTGGCGCCCGCGAGCGCGGAGAACGAGGTCGCCCGCGAAGGGTCCGGCGGACGGCCGGGCGCGGGCGCGCGCTCGTTCACGGGATCACCGCACGACCATCCCGAGCCCCTTCATCTCCTTGGGCTGCGGGAGGCCCATGACCTGGAGCGCGGTGGGCGCGACGTCGGCGAGGATGCCCTTGTCGCGCAGCTTCGCGCCGCGGTAGTCGGGCGAGGCGAGGATGAAGGGCACCGGGTTGAGCGTGTGGGCGGTGTGCGGCTGCCCCGTCACGGGGTCCGTCATCATCTCGCAGTTGCCGTGGTCCGCGGTGATGAGCATCGCGATGCCCATCTTCTGGCAGACCTGCCAGAGCTTCCCGATGCACTCGTCCACGACCCGCACCGCCTTCACCGCGGCGTCGAGGATGCCGGTGTGGCCGACCATGTCCGGGTTCGCGAAGTTCGCGAGGACGAACCCGTACTGGCCCGTGGAGAGCGCCTGCGCGAGCTTGTCCGCGACCTCGCGGGCGCTCATCTCCGGCTTCTCGTCGTAGGTCTTCACGTCGCGCGGCGAGGGCACGAGGATGCGATCCTCGTTCTGGAACACCGTCTCGCGCCCGCCGTTGAAGAAGAACGTGACGTGCGCGTACTTCTCCGTCTCGGCGGTCCGCAGCTGCCGCGCGCCGGAGCGGGCGACGATCTCGGGGAAGATCTCCGAGAGGTCCTGCGGCGCGTAGGCGATCGGGTAGGTGAACGTCTCGTCGTACTGGGTCATGCAGACGTACGCCGAGAGCCGGGGCGGGGTCCCGCGGTCGAAGTCCTTGAACGCCGGGTCGGCGACGGCCCGGGTGATCTCGCGCGCGCGGTCGGACCGGAAGTTGAAGAAGAGGACCGCGTCGCCGTCGCGGATCGACCCGATGGGTTTCCCGTCGGCGTCCACGACGACCGAGGGCTTCACGAACTCGTCGGTCTCGCCCGCGCCGTAGGCGCGCTCCAGGGCGCCGACGCCGGACGCGACCTTGTGCCCATCGCCCTTCACCATCGCGTCGTAGGCGAGCTTCACGCGATCCCACCGCTTGTCGCGGTCCATCGCGAAGTAGCGGCCCGAGACGGTCGCGATCCTGCCGTAGCCCGTCTCCCGCAGCCGGTGCTCGACCTGGCGCATGAAGTCGAGGCCGGACTTGGGCGGCGTGTCCCGGCCGTCCATGAAGGCGTGCACGAACACGCGGGCGACGCCCTCGCGGCGGGCGAGCTCGATGCAGGCGTGCAGGTGATCGACGTGGCTGTGGACGCCGCCGTCGGAGACGAGGCCCATGAGGTGGAGCGCGCCCCCCTGCTCCTTCGCGCGCCGCGCGGCGAGCTGCAGGGAGTCGTTCTTGAAGAAGGAGCCGTCCTCGACGGCCCGGTTGATGCGGACGAGGTCCTGGTAGACGATCCGGCCGGCGCCGAGGTTGGTGTGGCCGACCTCGGAGTTGCCCATCTGCCCCTCCGGGAGCCCGACCGAGAGCCCGCTCGTCTCCAGGGCGGCGCTCGGGAACTCGCGGGCCAGCGCCTCCATGTTGGGCGTACCGGCGATGGCGATGGCGTTGGCCTCGCGCTGGGCGCGGATGCCCCAGCCGTCGAGGACGACGAGGAGGACGGGCTTCAGCTTGGACACGTGGGCTCCCTTCGATCGAAGGGCGGGATATTAGGGAGACGGGCTCTCTGCGACAAGAAGCATCACGCCGCACGGGAGGCCCGCCCGGGCAGCGCCGCGAGGATCGCGGGAGGTCCGCGCCCGCGGCGCCCGCGGCGGCTCCGCGCGGAGGGGGCGGGTCCCCGGGGCGGGGAGGCTCACTTGTGGTACGGCTCGCCGCGCAGGATGGTGAACGCGCGGTAGAGCTGCTCGACGAGCACGAGCCGGGCGAGGCGGTGCGCGAGCGTGAACCGCGAGACGGCGAGCTTCTCGCCGGCCCGGGCGAGGAGCTCGGGCGCGAGGCCGTCGGCGCCGCCGATCACGAGCGTCACGTCCTGGCCGCGCTCGACCCAGCGGCGGACGCGGTCGGCGAAGGCGCGGCTCGTCAGCTCCTCGCCGCGCTCGTCCAGCGCGACCAGGTGCTCCCGCGGGCCGAGCTTCGCGAGGAGCGAGGCCGCCTCCTCCTCGCGTGCGCGCGGCGTGCCGGCGAGCTTGCGCGCCTCGGGGACCTCGGCGAGCTCGAACTTCACGTACCGCGCGAGGCGGCCGGCGTACTCGTCCACCGCGGGGGCGTAGAGCCCGGAGCGGTCGCGGCCGACGGCGAGGACGCGGAGGCGCATGGAGGGGTCGTCAGAGGTCGCACCGCGGCGGCGCGTCGAGCCCCGCCTCGGCGGCGCGCGCGGGCGCGAGCGCGAAGGCGGGGACGCCGGCGGCCGCGCCGGCGGGGCCCGCCGCGCCGATGCGGAGCTCGTGGACGCGTCCGTCGGACGACCACCGGACGGCCTCGAGGTCCCCGTCCTCCGCGTAGAGCTGCTCGAGCACGAACGGTTGCCCTGCGGCGACGCCGCGCCGGGTGACCTTCACGACCCGGCCGGCGGCGTCGGACTCGACGAGGCGCGAGGCCTCGGCCGCGCAGCCGGGGAAGGCGCGGGAAGCGGTCCGGAGCGCACCCGCCGCCGCGCGGCGCTGGTGCCGGGCGAAAGGATCTTCCGCGGGGGCGCCGAGGACGACGGCGCGGCTCTTCCTGGACTCACCCGGTCGCGCCGGCTGCTCCGCGCGCGCGACCCGGTCCGCGGCGTCCTCCTCCGGCGCGGCCTCGGCCGCCGCCAGGGG
>JAEYZK010000333.1 GCA_023428085.1 Pseudomonadota bacterium | reverse complement strand
CGAAGGCCGAGGCGCGCGTTCCGCGGGAGGTCCGGCGCACGCTGGCGGATCTGGAGGAGGAGCACATCCGCGCCGTCATGAGCTACACGCAGGGGAACCGGAGCGCGGCGGCGCGCATCCTCGGCATCTCGCGGGTGGGGCTCCTCTCGAAGCTGAAGCGGCTCGGCATCGACGCCGACGCGCCCGAGCGCCCGCCCGACGGCAAGGCCGATCCCGAGCGCTGACCCCCCGCACCACGCACGGATCGCGACTCCCTCTTTCGGGTGTCAACGAGCCTGGCAGCGCAAAGGCGTGGAACGCCGGGCAGTTGACGGAGGTGTCAACGGACCTTCCACCCGGGCGCGCCGGACGGCGGCGCGGGCACCCCGTGATCCCGCGCACCTGGCGCGCGCGCGGCATGGCCCTGTCCTTGCTCTCCCGCTGGGCATGTTCACCCACGAGCTCCACCCCCGGACGGCCGCCCAGGGCGCGCCGCCTCCGTGGGCCGTACGAACCGTGAAGTGGTGCGTCCTCGGCATCCTCGGGCTCCCGCTCGCGGTGCCCCTCCTCCTCGCCGCGAGCGCGGCGCTCGGGCCGGCGGCCGACCCCTGGCGGCGGCTCGGGTTCTTCGCCGCGGTCGGGATCTGGGTCGCGCTCTTCATCGGCGCCCAGTGGCTGACGACCGTCTTCCCGCCGGTGCCGAGGGGCGGGCGATGACGGTCCGCCTCTCCCGCCGCGCCTGGCTCGGGACGCTCGCCGCCGGGGCCGCCGCCGCGCTGCCCCGCCGCGGCGCAGCGCGCGAGCCGGTCGCGGCGGAGCCCGAGGCCGTCGGGCTCCTCTACGACTCCACCCGCTGCGCCGGGTGCGGCGGCTGCGTCGCCGCCTGCAAGGAGTCGAACGGCATGCCCTGGACCGAGGAGCCCCGCGAGCTCGACTGCACCACCAACACGGTGGTGAAGACCCGCAGGCTCTCCCGGCCCGCGGCCGACGGCGCCACCACCGCCTTCGTGAAGCGCCAGTGCATGCAGTGCGTGGACCCCTCGTGCGTCTCGGTCTGCATGCTCGGCGCGCTCCACAAGGAGGGCGCCGGGAAGCGCGACTCCGGCGGCGAGCGGAGGGGCACCGGCATCGTCGTCTGGGACAAGGAGCTCTGCCTCGGGTGCCGGTACTGCCAGATCGCCTGCGCGTACACGATCCCGAAGTTCGAGTGGGCGAAGACCGATCCGCGGATCGTGAAGTGCCAGCTCTGCCGCCACCGCGCCGACCCGGCCCGCGGCGGCGCGTACGCGGCCGCGAACCCGGCGTGCGCCGAGGTCTGCCCGCAGGAGGCGGTCCTCTTCGGGCGCCGCGCGGACCTCCTCGTCGAGGCGCACCGGCGGATCGCCGCCGCACCCGGGAAGTACAACCCGAAGATCTTCGGCGAGGACGACGGCGGCGGGACGCAGGCGCTCTACCTCGCCGGCGCGGGCGTCTCGTTCCGCGATCTGGGGCTGCCCGACATGCCCGCGAGCTCGCCCGCGTCGCTGTCCGAGACCGTCTCCCACGCTCCGTACCTGCACGGCCTGACCCCGATCGCGCTCTACGCCGCCGCCGCCGCGATCGTCCGGCGGAACCGCAAGCGCGCCCAGGGGGGCGAGGCGCCGCGAAAGGAAGGCGAGGAATGAGCCTCCCCACCCCGAGAGCTTCCGCCATGCGCGCGGACCCGGAGCGGCATGGGGGGAGCGCGCACCACCACCCGCGCCCGATCGGCGGGCCGCTCCTCGACCGCTGGATGATCACGCTGCTCGCGCTGTTCGGCGTCGCCGAGGGCGTGATCACCTGGCGGTTCGTCGCCGGCATCGGCGCGGTCAGCAACATGAACGACGCGTACGCCTGGGGCATCTGGGAGCCGGTCAACGTCGTCGTCTTCACCGGCATCGGCGCGGGCGCGTACTCGGTCGGCCTGCTCTGCTACCTCCTGAACCGCGGCAGGTACCACCCGCTGGTCCGGCCGTCGGTCCTCGTCGGCGCCATCGCCTACTCGCTCGGCGGGGCGTCGATCGTCGTCGCCCTCGGCCGCCCGTGGAACATGTACTGGCTGGCGTTGCCCGGGATGTGGAACCTCTCGTCGGTGCTGCTCGAGGTGGCGATCTGCGTGATCGCCTACGTCGGCGTGCTCTGGATCGAGATGCTCCCGGCCGCGCTCGACCACGCGGCGACGAGCGCGCACCCGCGCTGGTCGGCGTTCGGCCAGCGCTGGGGGAACCGCCTCGCGCGGGCGATGCCGTACGTCATCGCGCTCGCGATGCTCCTCCCGACCATGCACCAGAGCTCGCTCGGCGGCCTCATGCTCGTCGCGGGGCCGAAGCTCCACCCGCTCTGGCACACCCCGCTCCTGCCGCTCCTCGCCCTCGTCTCGTGCCTGTGCATGGGGCTCGGCGCGGTGGTGGTCCTCACCGCCCTCATGCGCCACGCCTGGAACGCGAAGCACGATCACGAGCTCCTCGTGGACGTGTCGCGCGTGAACGGCGGGCTCCTCGTCGTCTTCGCCGCGCTGCGGCTCGTGGACCTCGCCGCGGCCGGGAAGCTCCGCTTCCTCCTGGTCCCGGACTTCCACCTCATCTTCTTCGTGCTGGAGATGGGCCTGTTCCTGCTCCCGGCGTTCGCGTTCCTCACGCGCCGGGTCGAGGACCACCGGGTCCGGGTGGCCGGCGCCGCCCTGACGCTCTGCGCCGGCGCGCTCTGGCGGGTGGACACGTTCCTCACGGCCTACAACGCCGGGGAGTCCTGGAGCTACTGGCCGTCGTGGGGCGAGCTGTCCGTCACCGTCGGCATGGCCGCGATCGGCGTCGCCGTGTTCATCGCGGTCTCGCGGCTCCTGCCGGTGGTCGTGGTCCAGGACACGCCGGTGCCCGCCTCGCTCGCGGCGTTCGTGCTCACGCGATCCGAGCGATCGAGGGAGCGGACGGGCGGAGAGGGCTGAGTCGGCCGCGCGGGTGGGGAGGGGCTCCCCCTCCCTCCCGCCGGACGCTACGTCCGGGCCTCGGCCCGCTCTCCCACCGTGAAGCGCTGCGTGTCGCGCGCCCGCAGGCGCGGCGCGAAGAACGCCAGCGCGAGGCCGGCGAGGCCGACCAGCGCGTACACCACGCGGGAGATGGCGCTCGCGTCCGTGGCGCTCGAGTTGCCGAGGATGGCGCGGACGAGGTCCCAGTTGAAGAACCCCACGAGCCCCCAGTTCAGCGCCCCGATGATCGAGAGCCAGAGCGCGATCTGCGCCAGGCCGTTCTTGCCTTCGCTGCGTGCCATTGCGAGCTCCTCCGGGAATCGGCCGCCTCCGGGCGGCGCACGTACCCCGCGCAGAAATGGATGTGGACCCCGAGCGGTTTCGACAACCTTGGGGCCGAGGCGGCGAGCGCGCCGCGGGCCCCTGACGCTGACGCGCCCCGCGGGGGGCCCGGGGCGCCGCGGCGCGTCAGCGGCGTTCGTCACCCCCCGTCGAACCCGCTGAAGCGAGCGGCCTCTCCCCCTAGACCCACCGTCATGGCCCTCCTCGACCCGACCCCGTCCCCCTGGACCGGCCGCATGCGGTCCGTCGTCCGTATCATCGTCGGCCTCGCGTTCTTCGTGCACGGGACCGCCAAGCTCTTCGGCTTCCCGGGCGACGGGCAGCCGGTCCCGTGGGCCTCGCTCATGGGGCTCGCCGGTCTCCTCGAGACGGTCGGCGGGCTCGCGATCGCGCTCGGCCTGTTCACGCGGCCCGTCGCGTTCGTGCTCGCGGGGGAGATGGCCGTGGCCTACTTCATGGCCCACTTCCCGAAGTCGTTCTGGCCCGCCGCGAACGGCGGCGAGCCGGCGCTCCTCTTCTGCTTCTTCTTCCTGTACCTCGTGTTCGCCGGCCCCGGCGACTGGAGCCTCGACGCCGGCCTCGCCCGCTCGCGCGGCGGGACGGTGGACACGCCCCGCGCCGCGGCGAGGTGAACGATGTGCCGCAACATCCGCGTCCTCTACAACTTCGACCCGCCCACCACCGACGACGAGGTCCGCGCCGCCGCGCTCCAGTACGTGCGCAAGGTGAGCGGGCTCCCCGCGCCGTCGCAGGCCGACCGGGAGGCCTTCGACCGCGCGGTGGAGGCGGTCGCCGCGGCCACGGCCGCGCTCCTCGGCGCGCTGCGGGCACGGACCGTCGTGCGGACGCGCGAGGGCGAGCGCGAGAAGGCGCGGCTCCGCGGGATCGTCCGCGCCGGCCGGCGCTGAGAGAGTGTGAAGGAATCGGCCTCCTGGTTCCCTGAGAGAGTGTGAAGGAATCGGCCTCCTGGTTCCCTGAGGCGAGGTGGAGCGCATCTCGAGCAGCCGCTCATCCTGAGCTTGTCGAAGGACGAGCGGGCGCGGATCCGAGCGTGGGCCGTACG
>JAEYZK010000317.1 GCA_023428085.1 Pseudomonadota bacterium | reverse complement strand
CGGCGGCTCTTCCGGGCCGCGGCCGAGGCGGGCGTCGAGCGCGTCGTGCACGTCTCGATCACCAACCCGTCGCTCGACGCGCCGCTCCCGTACTTCCGCGGGAAGGCCGAGGTGGAGCGGGCGCTCGCAGGGAGCGGGCTCTCGCACGCGATCCTCCGGCCCGCGGTCTTCTTCGGCGGCCGCGACGTGCTCGTGAACAACATCGCCTGGCTCCTCCGGCGGTTGCCGGCGTTCGGCGTCGCGCCCGGCGGGTATGGGCTCCAGCCGATCCACGTCGAGGACTTCGCGCGCCTCGCCGTCGCGCAGGGCGCGTCGCGCGAGACGTCCACGGTGGACGCGGTCGGGCCGGAGGCGCCGACCTTCCGGGCGCTCGTGGAGCTCGTGCGCCGGGCGGTCGGGTCGCGCGCGCTCCTCGTGAGCGTCCCGCCGCGGCTGCTCCTCCTGGCCGCGCGGCTCCTCGCGCCGCTCACCGGCGACGTGGTCCTCACGCCGGACGAGGTCGCGGGCCTGCGCGCGAACCTGCTCGTGTCGAGGGGGCCGCCGACCGGGACCACGCGCTTCAGCGAGTGGGTGATCGCGCACGGCCCGGAGCTCGGGCGGGAGTGGGCGTGCGAGCTGGGGCGGCACTACCGCTGAGCGGCGCTCGCAGGCGCACGCGCACCCCCTTCGACCTCCTCGGACGCTCGCGAGGAGCGGGACGGTCGCGATGTGCGCGCCCGGCGGCCGACGGCCCGGTGTACCGCCCGGTGCGGAACGGAGGCTTACGGGAGCACCGGCTGAGTGCCCGCGGTCCCGCGGGTCGCGCGTGCCCCGCGCGGCCAGGGCGCGGAGCACGCGTCGCGAGTCATGGAAACGGCGTTACTCCGGCCGCAGGGGCCGCGGCGCGCGGCGGCACAGGAGTTGCTCTCACGGGGAGTGTGACGTCGAACGACACGCGAGAAGCCGCGCCCGTCTCCCTCTGCCACGCCGCCGACTCGGCGCTCGAGCCGGTGCTCCTGGCCGCGCGGCGCGCGGGCGCGGCGGGGCTCGACGCGCTCCTGTGGGGAGAGCCGGGCACCGGGAAGCTGGATCTCGCGCGGCTGCTCCACGACGCGGGCGACCCGGCGGCCCCGTTCCTGGTCGTGCAGTGCCGGGGGCGCGAGGAGCGGGCGGTCGCGCCCGAGCTGTTCGGCGGCCCGGACCCGACCGTCCAGGAGAGCAAGCTGGCCGCGGCGGCCGGGGGGACGCTCCTCCTGGAGGAGATCGGCGAGCTGCCGCTCGAGCTGCAGGGGAGGCTCGTGCAGGTCCTCGTGAGCGAGGAGCCGCGCGCGGCGCGCCAGGGCGCGCGGCGCGGGCGGCTCGTCGCGACGAGCACGCGCGACCTCCTCCCGCTGGTCGAGCGGGACGCCTTCCGGCGCGATCTCTACGACATGCTCACGGCCAAGCTTCGCCTGCCGCCCCTCCGGGAGCGGCGCGGCGACGTCCTCGCGATCGCGGACCGCGCGTGGGCGGCGGCCGGCGACGGCCGCCCGATCGCGGACCCCGCGCGCGCGCTCCTCGTCCAGTACGCGTGGCCAGGCAACGCGTTCGAGGTCGTGAGCTTCGTCCGGCGGCTCGCGTCCGACGCGACCGGGCCGGTCGTCACGGTGCGCGACGTGGAGCGCGGGCTGTTCACGCTGGTGACGGGCCTGGCGTGCTGGGGCCCGCCGGCCCGCGCCGGCGCGGACGCTGCGCCGGGCGCGCCGGCGACGACCGCCGACGCGACCCGGCGCGTGCTCCTCGACGCGGGCCTCGCCTTCGTGGGTGACGATCACCTCGACCTCACGGCGCTCCTGCAGCACGTCGAGGCGAAGCTCATCGACTGGGCGCTCCAGCGCGCCGCGGGCAGCCGGACCGCGGCGGCGGAGCTCCTCGGGATGCACCGGACCACCCTGGTGGAGAAGCTGCGGCGCCGGCGTGGGATCGCGGCGCAGGTCCGCGCGGCCGCCGCCTCCGCGGCCGCCGAGGAGACCCAGGTGCGCCAGCGAGAGGCGTCATGACCACGAACGGCACGAGCGGGACGATGGACCTCGGGGTGGCCGAGCGCGCGTTCCTGTTCGGCGCGCTCGATCGCAGGGCGCTCGACGCGATGCGGTTCGTCGAGGCGCTCCCCGCGCTGTGCGAGGGAGCGCTCGTGGACTGCGACCTCGGCGCGAACGCGGGCTACCGGCACTTCGCCTGCGTCGCGCGCCTCGCCGCGCCCATCCCCGCGCGGACCGAGCGCCGCCTCCAGTTCTGGGCGTGGCGCCTCGGGGCGACCCTCTGCCATGGGAGCCGCGCGGGACGCACGGCCCTCCGCTCCTGCACGGTGGTGCAGCGCCAGGTGCGGCCGGAGCTCCTGGCGCGGGCGCTGCGCGATCCCCTCGGGCTCCTCGACGCCGCGCCGGCCGACGGATGCGGGCCCCTCGCCCTGCGGCTCGCGCTCGGGCGCCCGGAGGAGGCCGGCCTGGCGTTCGACCCGCGCGCGCGGACGCTGTTCGTCCCGAGCCCCCGGCAGCCGCCGGACGGGGACGAGCTGGCGCTCGAGCTCCAGCTGACGAGCGGCGAGGTCGTGCGCGCCGTCGGCGTCGTGGAGCGGAGCCGCGCTGCGGGTGAGGGCGGGCCGGGGTGCCCGGCCGGCTTCGTCGTGGAGCTCGTGGGGCCCAGCGAGGCGCTCGTGCGGGCGCTCGAGGACGGCGCCCGGGCCGTGGCCGCGCCCGAGCAGCGCCGCGCGCCGCGCTACCCGGTGCAGGCCCTCGCGACGATCGCGGTGCAGCCGGAGGCGCCGGCCGGCGGGGCGCCGGAGCGGCTCGGCGCGCGCGCCCGCGACGCGGCGAACGACGCCGCGTGGATCGAGAACCTGTCGCAGGGCGGCGCGTTCGTGCGGACCAGCGCCGGCATGCCGGCCGGGACGAAGGTCCGGCTGGAGCTCGACCTCCCGGGCGGCAGCCGCGCCGCCGCGCCGGGGACCGTCGTCCACTCGAGCCCGCGCGGCATGGGGATCCGCTTCGACGGGGACCCGGCCACCGACGCGCAGATCGGGTCGGTGCTCGAGCACGTCGCCGGTCGCCGCCGGCGCGCGCTCGTCGTGGACGACGACCTCCTCTCCCGGACGTTGATGGGCGACGCGCTGGCCGACAAGGGGTTCGAGACCTACTTCGCCGCCGACGGCACGAACGGGCTCCGCGCGCTCATCGACCTGCTGCTCGATCTCCACCTCCTCGTGGTCGATCTGCACATGCCCGGGATGGACGGCGAGAAGCTCGTCCACCTCGTGCGCGACGCGGGCGGCGAGCGCGACCTGACCGTCGTCGTGATGAGCGGCGACGTCGATCCCGAGCGCCAGCAGCGCCTCGTGAACGCGGGCGCGGACGCGGTGCTCCCGAAGAGCGAGGGCATGCCCGCGATCGCCGACGCGGCCGTCCGGACCCTGCTGCTGCGGGAGCGCGCGTTGCGGACGCGGGCCGAGGCGCTCGATCGGCTCGCCTGAGCCGGCTCGGGGTACCACGGGCGACGGCGGGCGCGGGGCGCAGCGCGCGCACACGGCGCCACGATGAGGGTAGGATCGCGGCGCGCCATGCCCCAGCTCGCCGCGCTCGCCAAGGTCGTCCCCGTCCTCCTCGTCATCGGCCTCGGCGTGGTCCTCCGGCGGACGCGCCTCCTCAGCCCGTCCGCCGCGGGAGAGCTGAAGCGGCTGGTGGTGAACGTCACGCTCCCGGCGCTGCTCTTCCTCGCGTTCGCGCGGCTCGACGCGCAGGCCCGGGCGCTGAGCCTCGTCGGCGTGATCTTCCTCGCTTGCCTCCTGGGGCTGCTCCTCGGCGTGGCGCTCCGGCGTGTCCTCCGCACCCAGACCCGGACCTTCCCGGTCCTCCTCACCGGGTTCGAGGCGGGGATGATGGGGTACGCGCTCTACGCGTCGATCTACGGCCAGGAGAACCTGCACCGGTTCGCCCTCGTGGACCTCGGCCACGTGGTCTTCGTGTTCGCCGTGCTCATCCCCTTCCTCGAGCGGACCACGCGCGGCGCCCGGCCGCTCGGCGAGACCCTCCGGAGCGTCGCGCGCACGCCCGTCATCGTGGCGATCGTGTCGGGGCTCGTCGCCGGCGGGACGGGGCTCCTGGGCGTCGCTTCCGCGTCGCCCCTCGGCGCGGCGCTCCCGGACGCCGTCGCCCTCGTCGGCGGGCTCACCACGCCGCTCGTCGCGCTCCTCATCGGGTTCGATCTCCGGCTCGAGCTCCGCGGCCTCGGGCGCCCCGCGCTCACGCTCGCGCTGCGGCTCCTCCTCTGGATCCCGGTGGGGCTCGTGGTCGCGGAGCTCCTGGTCCGGCGCTGGCTGGGCCTCGACGCGGGCTACGCGGCGGCCGTGATGCTCCTCGTGGTCCTGCCGCCGCCGTTCGTGGTCCCGATCTTCCTGCCCGAGCACGAGCGCGGCGAGCTGGACTTCGCGGTGCGGACGCTGGCGCTCGCGACCGTGGTCGCCCTCGCCGGCGTGACGGCGGTCGCGATCTTCCTCCCTGCGTAGGAGTCGCGCGCGCCACCGGGGGCTGGGCCACCAGCCGGCACGGCGCTCATGGCGGCGCGCGTCCATGCGCCGGGGGCGGAGGAGCCCTCGTGGGCGCTGCGCCGCCGGCGCGAGCGCACCAGGCCGCGACGAGCACCCCGACCGGCTGCACGGCCAGGAGCAGCATCGCCGCGAGCAGGCCGGCGCGATCGGCGGCGAGGCCGACCGCGAGGGGCACCGCGAGATCGAGGGCGCTGAAGGCGGACGCGACCGCCTGCACGACATGCGGGCGGCCCGGGAGCGCCGCGAAGGCGCGCGCCGCGAGCAGCGGGTAGTGCGCCGCGGCGAAGAGCCCGCAGGCCGCGGCGGCCGCGGCGCTGGCGCCCCAGTGCGGGGCGGCGAGCCACGTGAGGTGGCTCGCGAGGGAGCCGAGGCCGGAGGCGAGGAGGAGCGCGCGCGGGGTGAACCGGAGCGCGAGCCGCGCCAGGAGGGCAGCGCCGGCGAGCGCGCCGAGCTCCCACGCGACGAGGACCGCCGCGCGCTCCGCGGGCCCGGCGTCGAGCCGCGCCGCGAGCCAGAGGGCGCCGAAGGAGACGAGCACCTCGTCCAGGAAGGAGCAGAGCACCACCGCGAGCGACCAGCCGAGGAGCGCGGGAGCCCCGAGCGCGGCGCGGAGGGCCTCGCGGACCGGGGCCTCCGCGTCCGCCTCCGCGCCGCCGTCCGGCGCGGGCTGCGGCGCGCGGGCGAGCGCCAGCGCGTGGGTCGCCGCGAGGATCGCGACGGCCAGCAC
>JAEYZK010000301.1 GCA_023428085.1 Pseudomonadota bacterium | reverse complement strand
CCCCGAGGTGCTGCTCGAGAAGGGGCTCGCGCTCCACGAGCTCTGCCGGTTCGAGGAGGCGGAGACGGCGCTGCTCGCCGCCGAGGCGGCGGCGCCGGACGACCCGCAGGTCGTGCACGCCCTCGGGCTCGTGGCCGAGCGCCGCGGCGAGGAGGACGAGGCCCGCCGCCGGTTCGCGCGCGCCCGCGCGCTCGCGCCCGAGGACTTCCCGGCGCCCGTGCGGCTCCCCGCGGCGGAGTTCGAGGCCGCCGTCGAGGCCGCCCTCGCCGCGCTCCCGGAGGCCGTCCGCGCGTACCTCGCCAACGTCGCCATCTCGGTCGAGGACCTGCCGGCGGTGGCCGATCTGCGGGGCAGCGACCCGCCGCTCTCGCCCGGCAGCCTCGGCCTCTTCCGCGGCGCGCCGTGGGGGCAGAAGTCCTCCATGGACCCGTGGAGCCACTTCCCGTCCGCGATCGTGCTCTACCAGCGGAACCTCGAGCGGTTCGCGCGCACCCGGGAGGAGCTCGTGGAGGAGATCCGGATCACGCTCGTCCACGAGGTGGGGCACTTCCTCGGGCTGGACGAGGAGGAGCTGTATCAGCGGGGCCTGGACTGACGACGGTGACGGCCCCGCTCCTCGCACCTCACGAGCGTTCGCACCCAGCGCCCGTGGCCCGGTTCCCGCCGCCGGTACCCGTCCCCGACCCCGTCCCCGGTGCCGAACCCGCTCCCGGTCCCGCACCCGGCAGTTCGCCTTGGCTGGAGCCTGGAGCCTGAAGCCTCCATGCTCCTCCTCAAGCTCCTCCTCGCGCCCACGCTCGTCGGGGCGGCCTCCCTCGTCGGCCGCCGCTTCGGCCCGCGCGCGGGCGGCCTCGCGGCGGCGCTGCCGATCGTCGCCGGCCCGACGCTCCTCTTCTTCACGCTCGAGCAGGGACCCGCGTTCGGGGCCGCGGCCGCGCGGAGCACGCTCGTGGGGCTCGTCCCGCTGACGGCGTTCTGCCTCGGCTACGCGCACCTCGCCCGCGCCGTCCGCCTGCCGCGCAGGATCGCCGCGCCGCTGTGCCTCGCCGGCGGCTGGGCGGCCTTCCTCGCCGTCGCCGCGCTCCTCCGGCCCGTGCCGCTCCCGCCCTGGGCGGCGCCGCTCGCGGGCGCGGGCGCGCTCCTCGCCGGCCTCCGCCTCGTGCCGGACGTCCCGCGAGACGGCGCGCCGCCCCTCCGGCACCACCCTGCCCTCGAGCTCGCCCTCCGGATGCTCGCCGCCGCCACCCTCGTCGCGAGCCTGACCGCGCTCGCCGACCGGCTCGGGCCGACGTGGAGCGGGCTCCTCACGCCCTTCCCCGTGGCGTCGAGCGTGGTGGTGATCGGGACGCACCTCGCGGACGGCCCGGAGCACCTCGCGGGCATGCTCCGCGGCTTCCTGCTCGGGCTCCAGGGCTTCGTCGCCTTCCTGGCCGTGCTCGCCTTCGGGCTCGTGCCGCTCGGTCTCGCGCCCGCGTTCGGGATCGGGCTCGCGGCGAGCCTGGGCATCGCCGCCGTCGCGGCGCGGCGATCGCCGGCCGGGCGCCCCGCGGCCGGGGAGTGACCCCGGGCGGAGCCTCCGGAGCCCGCTCCGGGGGGCCGCACGGAAGGGACCTCGCGGGCGCCGCGGGCGGCGCTATCGGACCACGGTGACCGCCCCGTTCGCGCGCCGCGCGCCTCGCGTCGTCCTCGCGCTCGCCCTCGCCTCCTCGCTCGCGGCGCCCCCCGTCCGCGCGGCGCCGGACGACGCCGCGGGCGCGCTCCTCGGGACCTACCGCCTGCACGGCCGCGCCACGCTCGACGCCCGGCCGTTCCCGCCGCGCGAGGAGGAGCTGCACGCGGACGTGGTCCTCCTGCCCGGCGCCGGCCCCGGCGCGGTGCGGGTCCGCCTCGCCGTCGTCGGGGCGCGCTGCGAGCTCGCGGCCACGCTCGACGGCGCGGGGGTCCTCACGATCGCGCCCGGGCAGCGGTGCCCGGTGGACCTCGCGAGCGAGACGACCGAGGGGCGCGCGGAGGCGCGGGTCCTCACCGGCCGCGGCCGGGTCCGGGACGACGTCCTGGACCTCGAGCTCACCGCGGCCCTCACCGGCACGGTGCAGCTCCGGCGCGCGGGAGGGCTCGGCTCCCTCGGAAAGGTCCTCTCGCTGCCCGGCTCGAGCGACCGCCCCGTGGCGGTCGAGGGCGAGGCCCGCGGCCGCGCTGCGGGCCGGCGCGACCGATCGCGCGCGGCCCCGTGAGCGGCAAGGGCCGCTCACGGCAGGTACACGAACGCGCCGATCTCCCAGCCGTCCCCGAGGCCGTCCTGGAGCGCGGTCGCTGCCCGCAGCGGGTCGCCGGTGTCGGGGCGCAGCGCGTGCCGCAGCTCCGGGTCCGCGAACGCCGCGCCCGCGTCGATGGCGGGCGATCCCGGACCGAGGCGGTAGTCGCGCGCGGCCGGGTCGAGGAACCGCGGGTCGTCGGTCGAGCTGTGCAGGTCGGCGCCGCCGGCGGCGGCGCGCCAGTCCGCCAGCGTCCGGTAGGTCGTGGTCGTGCCGCCCCGCCAGTCCCGGGCGACGCCCAGGAAGATCATGGCCGGCCGCCCCAGTCCATGGGGCGCACGGCCCTTCACGGTCTCAACCGCCGGAGCGCCGGAGCCCGGCCCCCGCGGAGCGGTACACCGAGGGCGCGCAGCTCCGTGGAACGTACTCCGCGCGCGGCGCGGACTCGGAGCAGCGGGCGCGCGCCTGTCCGAAGCCGGCCACCGCGAGCGCAGCGAGCGGAGGTGGCCGGCGAGTTGCGCGCGCCTCGCCCAACCGGACCTCACGTCTTCGCGCGCGTATCGACTCCCCCGCCGCGCGCCCGAGGTAGCGAAGCGGGGGCCGGGCGGAGGCGCGGAGGCGGCGTACGGCCCACGCTCGGATCCGCGCCCGCTCATCCTTCGACAAGCTCAGGATGAGCGGCTGCTCGAGATGCGCTCCACCTCGCCTCAGGGAACCCAGGAGGCCGATTCCTTCACATTCTCTCAGGCGCGCGTGGGGGCCGCCGCGTCCCCCGCCGACCGGCGGCGCTCGACCACGCCCATGCGGCGGAGGGCGAACAGCGCGAGGTCCTTGCCCTTGGCCTCGAGCATGAGGTCGGCGGGGTGGCGCAGCGCCTGCGCGATGGCCGACCAGTCGTCGGGATGGATGCCCTCGGCGTGCGCGCCGGGCTGCGCTCCCGGCCTCTGGGACGCGATGTGGTACTTCGGCCGCAGCCCGAGCGCGTGCCAGGTCGGGGCGGCCAGGTCGAACAGCTCCGCGGTCGTGATGGGCGGCGCGGACGGCAGCACCGCGTTGTGCAGCTGGTCGGCCACGAACGGCACGCCCGCCTCGCGCGCCACCGGCAGCACCTCGCCCGCGCTCCAGATCCGGTCGTCGTGCTCGATCGCGATCCGGCGGCGCGCGGCTTCCGGCATCGTCTCGAGGTGCGTGCGCGCCGTCTCGAGCGCGGTCGCGCGGTCCGGCGCGGCGCCTCCCAGGTGGAGGACGACGCGCGCGGCCGGCCCCTGTCCGAGCAGGTCGAGCACGCGCGTGGCGTAGCGCAGCTCCGCGACCGCCGCCGCGCGGACGTGCGGGTGCATCGACGCGAGCGAGGCGCCCGCGGGCGACGGGTGCATCGAGAGGCGCTGGTTCGAGCGCGCCGCGATCTTCCCCAGCCGCTCGAAGTCCCGCGCGAAGGTGCGCCACCAGCGTGTGCGGTTCACCGGGTGGGACGCGAGCGGGACGAGCGACGAGCCGATCCGGAACACCTCGATCGCGTGCGCCTCGTTGAAGAGCAGGATCTGCTCCAGCTCGAGGAGGTTGAGCGCGACGAGCTCCGCGATCCGGCGCGGCGTGGCGTTCGCCACCCGGCAGGTGTGGCTCGCGGTGAGGCCGAGCGTCAAGCAGTTCGCGACGTAGCCGAGGCGCAGGTCCACCGCCGGACGATAACCGGCGCCGGGGCGGCGTCGCCTGGCCCCCCGGCCCTCGTGCGAGCAGGCCGGCAGGAGTGCGGGCCGGAGGCGACCGGCTTCACAGCGACAGCCCGAGCTGCGCCTCCTTCCCGAACCACGGGCGCGCGTCCCAGCCGCGCGCCTCCGCGATGGAGCGCGCGATGGGCAGCAGCTGGCGATCCACGTAATGCCGGTAGTCGAGCGGAGCGCCCGAGCGGAGCTGCAGCGGCTCCGGGCCGGCGCGGGTCATGACGTACGAGACCCGCCCGCGCTCGCCCTTCCAGCCGAGGAGCCGCGCCGCGCGCACCTGCGGGCTCTCCGCGCCGTAGTGCGCTGCCGGGCGCCGGAGCGATCGCCGGTACACCAGCTCCGCGTCGAGCTCCCCGCGCTGCAGGCGGCCCACGAGGGCCAGGCAGAAGTCCCGCACCTCGGCCTCGCCGGCGTGCCCGAACGTCAGGGCGAGGAGCTCCACCTGCAGGCGGCGGGCGAGGGGCGTGAAGTCGCTGCGCGCCGCCTCCATCCCCTTCACCTCGACCTCCGCCGCGCCGCGCGCGCCGAGCCGGAGGCCGGCGTAGCCCTTCGCGCGGCCGCGCCCCTCGCCCGACGCGTCGTGCTTCAGCCGCGGGATGAAGAACCGCCGGTAGACCTTCTCGCAGCGGATCCGGAGGTGGGACGGGAGGTCGAACGCGCCCCGGATCCGCTCGGCGATGGCGGCGTTCAGCGCCTCGGCCTGTGCGGCGCCGAACGCCGTCAGCTCCTCGAAGCTGGCGCCGTCCTCGCGCCCCGAGAGCACGAACACGGAGTCGGTGTCGCCGTAGAGGGTGCGCAGCCCCCGCGCCTCGAAGAAGTCCCGGGCCGCGGTCAGGAACACCTTGCCGAACGACGTGATGGCGCCAGCGAGCTCCGAGCGCGCGTACCGGCACCCCGCGGCGCCGAGCACGCCGTAGAAGGAGTTCTGCAGGATCTTGTACACGTAGGCCGCGGTCTCGTCCCCCGCGGCGAGGGCCGCCTCCCGCTGCGCGGCGTAGCGCGCGATGATCGCCGGCAGGATCCCGGGGATCCGCTCGAACCGTGCGCCGTTGGGGGCCACCAGGTCGTCGGGGCGGGGCGCCCGCCGTCCGGCGCGCGCGTGCGCCAGCGGGTCGATGTTGAAGGTCCGGATGATCGACGGGTACAGGCTGCGGAAGTCGAGCACGAGCACGTCGGCGAAGAACCCCGGCACCGCGTCGAGGACGGTCCCTCCCGCCGCGCCCGACACCTCGCGCTCGACGCGCGGCGGCGGCACGACGCGGCGCGCGCGCAGCTCGGCCGCATAGATGCGCTCGAACGCGGGGATGCTCGTCCACGCGAGCTCGAGCGAGACGCCGGTCAGCGCCGCGCGCTTCGCGGTCAGGACGTCCAGGCCGGTCCTGGCGAGGATGCGCAGCACCAGCTCGGCGTCCCGCAGGCAGTACGCGCAGAACGCCTCCGGGTCGTCGCGGCGGAGCCGGTCGAGCTCGTCCAGCTTGGAGAGGCCGCGGGCCGCCACCGACTTGCCCTCGCCGAGCATCGCCTGCGCCACGGCCTCCAGGGAGAGGTCGTCGAACCGTTCGCCCGAGGCGCGCACGAGGCGCATGGCGTCGAGGGCTGCGCGCCCCGGGACCTGGAACGTGGCGCGGCGCCCCTCGCGCTCGACGAACGACGCCGGCGCGGTCGTCCGCCCCACGTCGAAGGGAACCCCGCAGGCCGCACACCGCGCGGCGAGCACGCGCAGGTCGAAGTCGATCACGTTCCAGCCGGTGATCACGTCCGGATCCCGCGCCCGGATCCGCCGCGCGAGCGTCGCGAGCAGCTCCGCCTCGGAGCGGAACGAGGCCACCCCCGGCACGCCGAGGTCCGGGCCGAGGAACAGCACCTCCCCGGCGCCTCCGGCGCCCGCGAGCGACACGGCCACCACCCTCCCCGCGCGATCCGTCTCGATGTCGAGCGCCAGCCAGGCCAGCGCGGCGGTGCTCGAGCCGGGCGAGAGCACCGGGTCCACGAAGACCACGTCCACCCGCCGCCCCGGGGTCGCGGGCCCGCGGAGCACCACCGGACCGCGCAGACCGAGCGCGAGCAGCGACTGGTTCGCCCGGGGTCGATCGCGGCCGCGCACGGGCAGGCGCGCCGCCTCGAGCGCCCGCACCGCCTCGCCCTCGGCGCCGTGCGCCACCTCGAGCCGCGCGAGCGCGGCGCCCTCGAGGTCCGACCAGGGCGCGGGATCGAGCGAGGCGCCGCGAAGTGCGTCGAACGCGGCGCGGCCGTCCTCGTGGGCGACGTAGAGCGCGGGCCTCGGCGCCTTCACCACCGCGGCGAAGCTGCGGCCGTCCTCGAGCCGGCCCGTGAGGAAGATGCGGCCGGCCGCGGCGGCCGAAGGGCCCCTGGCGCCGACGTCGCGTGACTCCTCCCAGGCCGCGACGATGAAGCCCTTCGCCTCCTCCATGAGCGGGTTGTACTCCCCCGCGCCGACAGCGGGCCCTCAGCGCCGACCGTGCCCGCTCGCGCGCGGTCCGTCGCGGCGCTCCTCCCGGCAATGCTTGTTCCCTCCGCCCGAGAAGATCGCGGTCAGCGTCGCGTCGGAGGACACGGTCACGGTCAGCGGGTTGGTGGTGCCCGTCGCAGCCCCGCACCAGCCCTTGAACCGGGCCCCCTCCTCCGGGATCGCGGTCACCGTCACGACCGTGCCGTCCGGGTAGGCCCGCGACCCGGGCGCGGGATCGGTGGTGCCCTTCCCGCGGGCGGCGATGGTGAGCGTGTGGTTGGGCACGAACGTCGCGGTCAGGGACTCGTCGCCGTCCATGGTGATCGAGACGGGGTTCTCGGTCCCGGCCGCCGCCCCGCTCCATCCGACGAACGTGGCGCCGGGCGCCGCGACGGCGGTGACGCGGACGACGGTGCCCTCCGGGTAGCTCCCCGCCCCGGCCGGAGGCGAGGTCGTGCCGTCGCCGCGCACGGCGATCGTGAGGGTGTAGCTCGGGTCCGGGTTCCCCGGCGCGGTGATGTCGGGCCTCGGCGGCGGGGACATGCCGCTGCCGATCGCGAAGCTCGGGTGCGGCGGCTGGTTGTAGCCGGTCTGCTGCGACGAGACCTGCGCCCGGTACTGCGGGTCGTGCATGAGCGTGTAGAGCCGGCGCGAGGTCACGTCGGTCGTGGTGTAGATCCGGAGCGCCGCGTCGTCCGACTCCCTCCAGATCACCTCCTCGCGCCAGTCGCCCAGCAGGTCCGCGGTGAGCACCGGCGTCGCCTTGGTGCCGTTGTTCGAGGCGCACGCGCCGCAGGTCAGGAGGACGCCGCCGCCGTACTTGGTCACGGAGACGCCGTCCTCGAGCTCGCGGCTCTCGTCCGCGTCCCACCAGACGAGGAAGTTCGTCGAGGCCGGCATGGCGCCGGCGTTCGCCCCGGTGGCGGCCGCGACGATCCCACCGCTGCCGTTCGCCCAGAGCTCGGCGCCGGGGTTCCCGGCGAAGACGTCGCCCGCCACGCCGCGCCCGGTGTCCGCGTTGCGGACCGCGCCCTGCTGCAGCACCTCGCAGGTGCTCGCGTCGTGGAGGTCCCAGGACGGCCTGGTCTTCTCCTCGTGGGGCATGAACACCTGCAGCCCGTCGCGACCCGGCACGAAGACGCCGACGTGCAGCGCGTCGCCGTGGCCGAGCCCCGTCTGGCACCGCGCGGTCCCGTCGCTGTTGATCACCGAGGCGCCATGGACGACCTCCTGCGCGCCGTCGCCGTCCACGTCGGCCATCGCCATCGTGTGCGCGCCCTGGCCGGCGAACGCGGTCCCCGCGTTGCTGTCCGCCCTCCAGATCTCGGTGAGCGCGCCGTCGCGCCAGTTCCACGCGGTGATCGTCGCCCGCGTGTAGTAGCCGCGGGCCATGAGGACGCTGGGGCGGCCGCTCGCGGCCCGGGAGCCGTCCCCGGCGTCGCTCACGAACCCCACCGAGGCGAGGAAGCGATCCACCCGGTTGCCGTAGGTGTCGCCCCACGACCCCACGTTCCCGCGCGGCACGTCGAAGAGCGCCGTCGCGAGCTCGGCGCCGGTCGCGCCGGCGAAGACGGTCAGGTACTCCGGGCCGCTCAGGACGTAGCCGCTCGCGTTGCGGTGATCGGCGGCGTCGTCGTCCTCCGCCGCCGGGCCGGTGCGGAGGTACGCTCCGGTGCCGTCCCTCGCGCCGGGCGCGGTCTTCACCGCCAGCTCGGCCTTGCCGTCCCCGTCGAGGTCGTACACCACGAACTGCGTGTAGTGGGCGCCGGCGCGGATGTTGCGGCCGAGGTCGATCCGCCACAGCCGCGTGCCGTCCAGCTCGTACGCGTCGAGGTAGACGTTGCCCGTGCAGCCGGACTGCGCGTTGTCCTTGGCGTTGGACGGGTCCCACTTGAGGACGAGCTCGTACGCACCGTCGCCGTCGAGATCGCCGACGCTGCCGTCGTTGGCCGAGTAGGTGTACGCCGTGCCGGCGTCGCTGCAGGGCGGCTCGGTCGTGCCGCCGGGCGGGAGCTGCAGAGGGACGCGCAGGTAGTTCTGCGCCCAGACCGGCGTCGCGGGGGAGCTCGCCTTCACGAGGCCGTTCACGATCGCGCGCACCGTGTAGATGGCGCCGGCCGTGCCCTCGGGGTCGAGGTAGTTCGTGCTGTCGGTGACGAGGGCGATCCGGACGCCATCGCGCGAGACCTCGTACGAGACGGTGGAGGGATCGGCCGCGTCGTACTCCCAGCCGAGCATGCGCCAGCCGACGTAGACGCCGGTCGCGACCTGCACCGCCACCACGCCGCGGTCCAGGTTCTCCATCTGGAAGTGGCCCACGACGGCGGCGCCCGGAGCGCCGCCGGCGACCGCGGCCTCGCCGCTCGGCTGGGCGCACGCGGCCGCGAGCGAGAGGACGGCGAGGAGACAGGAGCTCCGCGATCTGGATCCGGGCATGGGGACTCCACGGGCGAGTGGTGTGCGGGGGATGCGGGGGCTGGTCTCGATCAGCGGCCACGCGAAGTCAACCGCGAAAGGGCGAGCACGCCTCGCGGGCTGAAGGTCCACACCTGAAACCCCCGGTGAATGCCCGGGGTTGACCCTGGGGCGGTGGGCCACGGGGGGCGGACCGGGAGGGCGAGGAGCGCGCGGTCCTTGCCCGTCAGCGCATGGCCACGGCAGCGATCCACCCCGCGATCTCCGAGGCCGGCGGAATGCGCCCGCTCGCCTTGACCTCTTCGGCCACGACCAGCGCCGGCGTCATCATGACGCCGTACTTCATGATGTCCTCGATCCTCTCGACCTTCTCCAGCTCCACGACGAGGCCGGAAGAGGCGATCGCCTTCTCGGCCTCCGCGTACAGCTTCTTGCACTTGGGACAGCCCGTACCCAGCACCTTGATCTTCATCGAGTCACTCCCTTCCGGCGCTAGAGCAGCGCTCCGTAGATCAGGCCCGCCACGGTCGACAGGGCGATCACGAGGCCGACGTACACGACGGTCTTCCTGGTGCCCATCACGCTGCGGATGACGAGCATGCTGGGGAGGGAGAGCGCCGGCCCGGCGAGCAGCAGCGCCAGCGCGGGACCCTTGCCCATGCCCGAGCCGATGAGCCCTTCGAGGATCGGCACCTCCGTCAGCGTCGCGAAGTACATGAACGCGCCCACCACGGAGGCGAACAGGTTCGCCTGGAGCGAGTTCCCGCCGACCGCCCGCTGGATCCAGGAGTTGGGGATGAGCCCTCGCTCCGAGCCTCCCGGGCCCCCGAGCAGGAACCCGGCGACCAGGACGCCGCCGAGCAGCAGCGGCAGGATCTGCTTCGCGAACGTCCAGCTCGCCTCGACCCACGTCGCGAGCTCGTCCCTCCTGAACCAGGCCACGGTGCTCGCGGCGAGTCCCACGAGGAAGAAGCCGGTCACGCCCCACCTCACCGCGTGGATCGCGGCCCACGCGCCCCCCTCCCCGTCGGCGGGCTTGCCCCAGTTCGCGAAGACGAGGACCCCGATCATCGCCGCGAAGTAGATGCCGTCCTGCCACAGCCTGCGGCCCTGCTCCCCGTCCGGCATCGCCACCGGCCCCTCGGGCTTTCGTGCTGCCTCCTCCTTCCTGAAGACGAGGTGCATCAGGAGACCGATCACGACGGCGAACGAGGTCGCACCGACCGCACGGGCGATCCCGAGCTCCGGACCGAGGACCCGGGCGGTGAGGATGATGGCGAGGACGTTGATCGCCGGGCCCGAGTAGAGGAAGGCCGTGGCCGGCCCGAGCCCTGCCCCTCGCTTGTGGATGCTCGCGAAGAGCGGGAGCACCGTGCAGGAGCAGACCGCCAGGATGGTGCCCGACACGGCCGCCACGGGATATGCGAGGGCCTTCTTCGCCTGCGGCCCGAGGTACTTCATGACCGCGCCCTGGCTCACGAACACGCTGATCGCACCGGCGATGAAGAACGCCGGAACGAGGCAGAGCAGGACGTGCTCCTGCGCGTACCACTTCACGAGCGAGAGGCTCTCGCGAACGGCGCTCCAGAAGCGGTCGCTTCCCACCGGCAGGAGCCAGGACGCGCCGAACACCGCCAGGATCAAGACGAGCTTCGATCGCTCCTTCATGGACCGGCAGCTCCTTCTAGCGAGCGGTGTAGAGGAAGTAGGCGCCCGCGAGGATGACGAGGATCCCCGCCGTGAACCGAACGACGGACGCGCCCCTGGAGCCCGCCTCCCAGTTCATCCAGCGCTGGACGCCTTCCCCGAACGAGCCCGCCAGGACGATGATCCCCGCGTGCCCGATCCCGAACAGCGTGACGAGGAGCGCTGCGTAACCCGGTGCCGTGGAGCCGGCGCGGAACCCGACTCCGAGTACCGGAGCCATGAAGGCGAAGGTGCACGGGCCGAGCGCCGCCCCGAACACGAGTCCCAGGAGGAGCGCGCCCACGGCGCCTCGGCGATCCGTACGGATCGAACGGCCTCCGAAGGAGGACGGCAACGGCAGGACGCCCACGAGGTTCAGGCCGACCGCGCAGAACACCGCGGCCATGATGTAGTTCCCCGCCGGCCCGACATCCCCGATCATCCGGCCGGCGGCAGCGGTGACGAAGCCGATCGCGGCGATGCTCGCCAGGATCCCGGAGGCGAAGCTCGTCGAGATCCCGAGCGCACGGCGCGTGGTGGGGAGCTCGGCCCCGCCGTTCATGTACGCGACCACGAGCGGGATGCTCGACAGGTGGCAGGGACTCAGCACGACCGACAGCACCCCCCAGACCAGCGCCGCGAGCAGCGCGATCGCCGGTGACGCGGCCAGGGCGTCGTCGAAGAAGCTGAGGATCTCGGCCATCCCTCTACTCCTCGACCTGCACGCCGAGCCGCTCGAATCCATCGAGGATCCCCTGGCGATCGATGAAGCCCTCGTGGCGACCGAGCTCGCGCCCGTCCGCGCCGTAGAAGATCTGCGTCGGGATCATCCGGATGCCGTACCGCTGCCCGGCTCCCGGGTCCTTCCAGACGTCGATGAACTCCACGTCGAGCCGGCCGGCGTAGTCGAACCGGAGCTTCTCCAGGATGGGCGCCATCGCCTTGCACGGGATGCACTTCCCCGCCCCGAGATCGAGGAGCTTCGGAATGGGCGCGCTGGACGCGACGGGTTCGACGGTGGCCGGCGGCGTCGCTGCGAGGGCCTCCCGCGTCTGGGGCTTCCGGCCGCATGAAACGGCCGCAGCGGCGGCGAAGATCGCGATCACCAACCGGAACCTGGCTGCCTTCTCCATCTGCATGACCTCCCGGGACCCGGCTCCGCGATCGGAGCGGTCTCGCAACCACCACGACCGCCGCGTCAGCGAGGTCGTGACGACTCGCGTCCACAGCTCCTCGCCGCCGGCCCGACGGGAGGCCGCAGCTCGACGACATCCGAATCGGGGTCCTCGAAGACGGCGTCCACGCACGGGAAGAAGGAGAGCAGGCAAGGCACACGGAGCCGGTAGAACACCTGCTGCCCGCGCTTCTCGGAGAGGACGACACCCGCGGCCTTGAGGATCGAGAGGTGCTTCGAGACCGTGGACAGGTCGGCACCCACCAGCTCCTGCAGGTCGCAGACGCAGCGCTCACCCGACGACAGGGCGTCCACCATGCGCAGCCGACTCACGTGAGCGAGCGCCTTCATCACCCCGGCTCGCCGCTCCAGCCTCCGCGCGTCCTCCGCTCTCCTGGCCGCAGCCTTGGTCATCGGTGCATGCTCCTCGCGGACGCTCACGGTCAGCGCCGCAGCTTCGCGAACATGGCGCGAAGGCGGTTCTGGCGTACTTGGTCATATCGCCAAGTACTCATGCGCGTCAACCTCCAGCCGCTCGGGAGCTGGAGTGGGCACAGGAGTCGCGGCGGCCGAAGCGGCTGCGCTTCAGTGCCACCGGTCGAGCCGGCGCGTCCGCGGCGCGAACGCGGCGGAGAACGCGCGGACGCGGGCCCGGAGGAGTGCCCGGCGGCCCTCGGGGGTGCGGGTGTACACGAGCCTCGAGCGTCCCAGGCGGCGGCGCCAGGCCCGGTGGAACGCTTCGGCGAGCTCCTTCCGCGACCCGAGTGACTCAGGGACTGCGTGAACGTCCTCGCGCCTCCGCCACCAGCCGCCGGTCCGCGTGACGAGGTAGCGCGGGTTGTCGATCGGGCCCAGGACCTCCTCGAGCGCATCGGCGAACACCACCGAGTCGCGGTACGTCGCGCCGGCGAGCGCGACCGAGAAGGTCCCGTCCTCGAGCTCCGCCACGCGGACGGCCGCGGGTCCGGGCACCCTCTGCAGCTGCCGCGCCTCGACGAGCGCTTCGTGGACCGCGGCAGCGAGCTGGCGGAGGCTCCCGTCCACGGGGAGGTGGCGCAGGGCGATCCACGCCGCCCGCATCAGGGCGGGGAGCGACGCGATGGACGCGGCCCCGCAGGCGACGGCGAAGAGCAGCAAGGCGAAGCGCGGGCCGCTCGGCCGTCCCACCTGCATGACGAACCCGTACACGGCGCCGAACGTGACAGCGGCCGAGACGAGCAAGCGGCGGAGCGTGTCGGCGAAGACGAAGCGCCGGAACCGCCGTGGGCGCTCTGCGCGCAACCCCGGGAGCACGCGCTGGATCGCGCCTCCGCCGGTGGCCTGCTCCCAGCGTCGGCGGACCTCTTCCAGGCCCCGCAGGCGCCCCGCCGCGGCCTCGTTCACGGCGGCGGACCAGCCCACGGGCACGCGCCAGGGCAGCCGGAGCCGGGCGATGCCGCTCTCGAGGAGAGGCCTCGAGGCGCCGACCCCGACGAACACCTCGAATCTACGCTCCAGCTCGTCGAGATCGAACCAGCCGCTCCGCATCCAGGGCGCGACCGCGACCAGGTGCCAGACGCTCGCCACCTTTCCGGGCGCGGCGGCGTCGGCGCGGATCGCCCTCCCCCGCATCTGATTGGTGAGGACGTAGGACCCCGCGTAGCTCGCCAGCACGAGAGAGTTGATGCAGGGTGCGTCCCAGCCTTCGCCGAGGAGCGCCCTCGTCCCGACGAGCGTCCGTACCCTCCCGCGTGCGAGGAGCCGGGTCATCGAACCGACGAGCGCGTTCCCGGGCGCGAGGACGCGGACGAACCCTGCCACGCCGGAGGGCTCGGTCTCGAGCCCTCGTGCCCCCTCGACGGCCCCCTGCAGATCGGCCAGCAGCACCTCGTGCACCACCGTGGTGCGACCGGTGAGCAGCGCGATGGTGCGCCGGTCCTCCTCGGCCACGGCCTCCGAGAGCGCGCGGAAGATCGGCCAGGCGCCGAGGTCCGCCGCGGCCGCGCCGCGGCCACCCACCTCGTCGCGGATGTGATCCGCCAGGATCACCTGGCGCAGGGACTCGCCGCGGACGGAACGCTCGAGCTCGCGGATCCGGACGCAGGCCTCGATCTTGGCCGGTGAGCCCGAGAGCTCCGACTCGGCAGAGCGCGAGCGATCGAGCCGGAGGTCGCGGCGATGCAGGAGCCGCTCCGCCCGCAGCCGCTTCGCGAGCGCGTCCCGGTGCACCGCCCCCGCCTCGTCGAGCGGCCAGGCCTCCCCGTCGAGGTACGCCGCGAGGAGCGCTTGCCACCAGCGCATCGCCGTCGAGGGGATCGACGCCCGGTCCGCCCCGAGGAGATGGAGCAGCGGCGCCGGGAGCGCGTGCCCCCGCGCCTTCGCGTACACGAGGAGCGCCACGGCCCGCTCCGGCTCGTCCAGCACCGCCTCGGCAGGCGGCTCCGGCGACGCCATCCAGGGGTGACCCTGCACCGCCGCGGCGAACCCCTCGTCGGCGAGGAGGTCCCGCAGGAGCTGCTCCACCCGCTGCTCGTGCTCGGCGAGGTGTTGCACCTCGTCGCGCCGGACCTCGAGCGCCCAGACGAAGTCCTGGTGCGGGCAGAGCGCGCCCGACCGGACGAGCTCCGGAGCCGAGATCTCCTCGTCGATGGGGCCGCACAGGGCCTCGTACCGCCGCCACTCGCGTGCGGTCACGTCGTACGGGGGCGTCGCGGTGAGCGAGATCAGCGCGGCGCCGGGCAACGCCGCGATCAGCGACTGGAGCGCCTTCCACCACTCCTTGCGGAGGTGATGGGCCTCGTCGAGGACGACGGTCCCGACCTTCGCCTCGACCAGACGAAGAACGACCTCCGCCAGCTCGGCCTCGTCCGGCGCCGCCTGCGCCTCCTCGCTCTCGGCGGCCTCCTCCGGATCGAGCTCCTGGCGGAGCCTGGTGTGCAGCGCCTGGTACGTGACGGAGGTCAGCACACCCGGTCGGCCCAGATCCCGGCTCGCCCACGGCGGGAGGGCGCTCCCCGGAGGAAGGAAGTCCCCCAGCCGCTTCAGCCACTGGTCGCGGATGGGCGTCGTGGGAGAGAGGATCAGGGCCGGACGCCCGATGCGGCGCAGGAGCTCGAGCCCCAGCACGGTCTTCCCAGACCCGGGCGCGGCGACGACGTGAAGGCGCCGATCTGCGAGGAGCGCGGTGGAGGCGTCCAGCACGCGCTGCTGGTACGGACGCCACGGCATCCGGAACTGAAGGGCGTCGAGCGGCGATCCGGGCGCCGGGGCGATCGAGGCCGAGGACATCGCGCGATCGTAGCCGAACCTGCAAAGCACGTCGCCGTTGCGTCGCCAGCAGGCCCTCGCTGCGGAGGCGGAGCCACGTGGTCCTCCTCGTCCGGCGAGCAGGTGGCCGCCGCGCCGGTCCGCACGTGCCCCCGCTGCGCGTTGCGCGCGACATGGCCGTCCACCAACAGACTCGCTCCACACAAGGAGCGAAACGAAATGGCCTTCGAGCTACCCAAGCTGCCCTACTCCCCCAGCGCCCTGGCCTCCCGCGGCATGTGCCAGGAGACGCTGGAGCTTCATCACGGCAAGCACCACCAGGCGTACGTCACCGCCCTGAACGGGCTCGTCGAGAAGGACCAGGAGCTCGCCGGAAAGCCGCTCGAGCAGCTCGTCACCATGGCCCATGGCCGCGACGACCTCGCGCCGGTGTTCAACAACGCCGGCCAGCACTGGAACCACATCCTGTTCTGGCAGGCCATGTCTCCCACCGAGGGCGGGAAGATGCCGCCCCGGCTCGAGCAGAAGCTCCAGGAGGCGTTCGGCGGCGTGCAGCAGTTCAAGGATGCGTTCAAGGCTGCGGCGGTCGGCCAGTTCGGCTCGGGGTGGGCGTGGCTCGTCCTCGGCCGAGACGGGAAGCTCAAGGTCTCGAAGACGGCCAACGGCTCGAACCCGCTCGCCACCGGCGAGGGGAAGGTCATCCTCGGCTGCGACGTGTGGGAGCACAGCTACTACCTGGACTTCCGGAACCGGCGCCCCGACTACGTCCAGAACTGGCTGGACAAGCTCGCCAACTACGAGTTCGCAGCGGCGCAGCTGTGAACCCGCGCAGGCCTCCGATCCGCAGAGCGCCGCGGCAGCACGTGCGGGTACCCCGCTGACCCGGGAGGAGCGGCCGTGCCCAGGCTCGCTCCACGGGCCGGGGAGGCGGGGGATGAGCACACTGATGTGTGCGCGCCGATGGCTCCTCGCCGCGGGGAACGCGCGAAGCGCCGCCCGGGCTGGTGCCCTCGGCAGAGCGCCAGTTATCGAGCCATCCACTCGCAGGGCGGGAGGCCGTATGAAGAGGCCGTCGGAAGGACGCGTGATTCACAGCTACGACACGGAGCAGCGTCGGGTGCGTTGCGGAACGACCGAGCAGACGAGCTCGACCAAGCACAGGCGCGAGGTCACGTGCGTCCCCTGCCGCACCCTGCTGGACCGCGCCGGCCCGGCGATCCAGGCAGTCCCCCAGGCCGATCCGTCGGCTCCGTAGGGGTCGGCGGCGGCGCAGCTGCCACCCCGTGAGCATGGAGGCGCCCGATGAGCAGACGGAGCACCGAAGGCCGGGCGCGATCGATCCTGGGCGGGCTGCTCTCGGCCGTGCGGCAGACGCTCTTCGGCTCGGCGTTCGATCCCGCCGCCCGCCTCGAGTGGTGCCGCTCCCAGCGCCGGAGGCTCGGCGCCGCCGGCGGCTCGGTGGTGTGGGTGAACCGGGACGCCGTGCCCTGGGCGGAGTGGGGCGCCGGGCGCGGCTACTTCTTGCTCGAGCGGATGGACGGGCTGGCGTACCTGCGCGCCGCTGGCGGATGAAGGTCCGGCGCCGGTGAGCAGCTCGGCGCACGATCCCGGCGGCGCAGCCCGCGATCGCCGTGTGTCGGGGCGCCGGGCGCGCTAGAGAGATACTTCACTTTCCGCGAAAGGAAGACGCCATGATCTCCACCGAAGTCGGACGGGGCCTCCCCCTCCACTGGCGACTCTCGCGGCCTCGACGCGGGGACGCCGCCGGCGCGCGCGCGCGCGCGCTGGACGCGAGCTTCGTCGCGGGGCAGGACGCCGGGGCGCGGACCTCCGCGTGCGTAGCGCGGCTCGCAGCGGTCGAGCTCCTGGACGGGGCTCGCTGGTGGAACCGCTGGAGGAGACGGCTCATGGCGCGTGCGCTCGTCGCCTGCGCGGAGGAGCTCGAGTACACCTCGTGGACGCGCGCGCGCGCAGGCGGGACCGCGTGATCATGACCTGGCAGGAACGAGGCGAACGCGCGCTCGTCATGGACCTCGCCGCGGCAGGTGCGGAGTGGATCGAGGTGAGGGCGTACGGCAAGGGCCCCGTGCCGTCGTCCGGCTGGGGGGTCCAGGCGCGCCTGGGCGGCAGCCACTTCAAGCTCGGCGACGTGTTCGAGAGCCGGGAAGCCGCCCAGGGATCCGCGCTCCTGCTCGCCATGCGGCTGCTGCCGATCCAGCGCCGGGACGCGCTCCACGCCGCCCTGGACGGCGTCGCCGGCGCCTGGTGGTGGAGGATCACGCGTGATCCAGCCGCGAGCGGGGAGCACTCCGTCATCAGCAGCCGCGTCGCCGACTCGCAGGAGGCCGCCGAGCGGAACGGGCGCCAGGCCGCGGGCGGGTGGTGGCTCACCGTCTACGGTCCCGGGGGAACGATCCGGGAGTGCGGTCTCGTCGGCAGGTAGGGCCGCCTGACCTCCCCGGACGCCCAGGATCGGCGGGAGCTCAACCCCTGGGATCGCTCCCGTGCGACTCCCGGGCGCCGGCGAGGACGCCGCTCTTCAGGAGCGCGCTGCACTCCTGGCACGCGACCACCGGGGCATCCTCGGGCAGCCGGGACTGATCCTCCTCGTAGCCGCACAGCGGGCGGCCGGTCCACGGCACGATCACGTGCACCGTCCTGTGCATTCGAACCTCGCCCATACCGTACCTCCCGGCGCCGCCCACCTCGATCAATGTACGGACCGCGAAGACCTGGGGCTCCTGGTTGTCCGAAGCGCCACTCGTCCCCAAGCTCAAGGAGGTCGAGCCCATCGGACGTCCTCGCTCGATCGCCAGCCTCCACCCGCGCCGAGCACGTGCTCCACGCCCCTGGGGCCTCGCCCTCGGGCGTCCTCGAGAACGGGTTGGGCGGCGCCATGATGCGAGCGGACGAACTGAGACGGAGCGTCGAGGCGCTCGACCGCGAGATGCGACGGTTCCGGGCGCGCGGCGGCCGGGAGATCGGCGACTCGGCGGCACTGCTGTCGCGGTGGGCGGAGCTCGTCGAGATCCTCGCGCTCGGACCCGCGCCGGAGCTCCGCGCGTGCCCGTACTGCGGCGCGCAGGGCATGCGCGCCGCGACGCGGTGCGGATACTGCTGGCGGAAGCTGGTACCGCCAACGGGCCACGAGCCGATCCGCGACGCGTGAGCTGCTCGGCGGCGGGTTCGTCACCCGCAGTTGACGGAGAATGCGACAAGGTCACCGCGGTGCCCTTCGCGACGCGGGGGCAGCGGGGATCTGACTCGAGTGACAGGGGCTCACACCCCATCGCCGTGGCGGAGTCCCCGTAACCGGCGAAGCATCGCATCTTGACGAAGGGCCGTTGTAGGATCGCGACATGGCGTATCCCGTCTCAGACTCGCTGATTCGAGACGCCGAGGCTCGGCTTGGCAGATCGCTCCCGGTCGCGCTGCGGGATCGGCTCACCAGGAACAACGGGGGTGGCGTGCGGACTCCCGATGATGACTGGGAGCTGTTCCCGGTCTGGGACCCGACTGATAGACGGACGATGAGGAAGACCGCCAACCACATCGTTGCGGAGACGCAGCTAGCGCGTACCCGATGGACTGGGTTTCCGCCAGAGGCGGTGGCGGTTGGGAGCAACGGCGCAGGTGATCTCCTTGTTCTTCGGGCCGGAAGAGACGAGATCGAAGAGTGGCGCCATGAGACGCGTGAAGTCGTTCCGGCGACCGGACTCGACCTAAGCTTCCAGGAGCAGCTCGTGGCTGGCGATGGCCGGCGCGTCGACGAAGGCCATCCAGGACCTGGCCGGGCACAAGCAGATCAGCACCACGCAGCGGTACGTGCACCTCTCGCCGGCAGCGAAGTCGGAGGCGATCTCGCTCCTCGACCGCGGCGAGGACTTGCACGCGGAGGGCGGCGGGTGCCTGCCGAGGAGACTTCTGCTCGCCGTGAAGCAGGCGTGGAGCAGAAGGAGTCGGAGGAGGAGGCCTGAAACAAGAAGCCCTGTGATTCCCGAGGGAACCACAGGGCTTCGATAGTCGGGGAGACAGGATTTGAA
>JAEYZK010000197.1 GCA_023428085.1 Pseudomonadota bacterium | reverse complement strand
CCCGAGGACCGCATGCTCGCGCACCTTCGACGCGTGTTCCCCGAAAGGATGCGCGCCCTCTCCCCCACCGCGGCGCTCGCGCTCGTCAAGGAGGGCGCCGCCACCGCCGAGCGCCACGGCATCCAGGACCCGAAGAGCGTCACCCTGCTCACCGACCTCGTCGTCGTGAAGGGCCCCGGCTTCGAGGACACCCCCGCCATGGCCTGGAGCGGCGCCATCCTGCGCTCGCCGTCGATTCCCCCCGAGGAGAAGGCCGGGATGATTCTCCGCATGCTGAAGCAGCGCGGCAGCGAGGTGCCAGATGCCTCCAACCGCTGACTGGACCGACCGCGCCGCCCAGGACGTCGCCAACGTCCCTCCGGATGCCGGCGCCCCCGTGATGGCCTGCCCCTCGCCCGCCGCCACCGTCGTCGTCCAGGTGTGGTGTCCGGAGAACGGGCAGCTCCTCGGCGACACCACCGTCCAGCTCACCGGCCCCACGGGCCAGCAGGGCGCCACCGCCGTGGACTCGGGCGCCGTCACGTTCCGCCCGCTGAAAGGCGGCCCGTATTCGCTGCGACTCACCCTCACGGGCGCGCACGCCAGGAACTACCGCATCGACGCGCCGCCCGGCCCCTTCGCCCTGGCCGACAACGAGACCAAGAGCCTCATCGTCCCCGTCCGGTGCGTGATTCCCAAGGCGGTCGCCACCGTGAAGACGCGGCCGCCGCCCCGGGCCGAGGCCCAGATGACGTCCCGCGCGGGTGAGCCCGGCACCTCCCAGCCCCGCGCGTCGGCCCAGGCCACCTTCGTCTCGCAGCCCCCTGCTTCCGCCCAGGGCGCCTCCCATTCGCGGCCGCTGGCCTCCGCTCGCGCCAACAGCACCTCCCCGCGCCCCAGCTCCGCCAGGGCCTCCCTTTCCCCGCCATCCCAGGGCGACTGACCCCATCCCGACAAGGAGTTCCCCGTGCAATACGAGGTCTACGAAGGCGACCCCATCAAGCTGAAGGGCGTCGAGACCGAGGAAGCCGTCGAATTCACCCTCATCAACACGGACGGCAAGGGCAAGGAAGAGAAGGCGACGGCCCAGACCCACGAGCACACCTGCGGCAAGGTCCCCGCGGGGATGGAGAACTACGTCATCTCGTGGAACTACAAGCTGCCGGAGCAGGAGGACCTCCTCTCGGGCTCGGACACCTTCCGCGTCTGGCCCAAGACCCTGAAGCTCGACGTCAAGATGCAGGCAGGCGCCAAGGGCTCCGCGGAGGGCTTCACCTTCTCGCTGCTGCAGGGCGAGAAGTCCGAGAAACCCACCGTGACGGGCGGCAAGTGGGCGGGCCCCCTCGAGAAGGAAGCGTACAGCTTCGACGCCGTCTCCCCCTGGAAGCTCGAGAAGAAGACGGCCTCCGCGGACGAGGCCGCGAGCTACGCGCTCGAGGTCTCCCAGCTCCCGTGGACGGCGAAAATCGTCTCGCACACCGACGGCAAGTCCGAGGACGCCCCCTTCAAGCAGTACGTGAACCTCCCCATCACGGACGGCACGGAGAAGGGAAACCTCATGCGCGTGGAGGTGGCGCCGCATGACCGGGCGCTCGGCTTGAAGGACCAGAAGATCAGCGTCTGCGTCACCTTCAAGGCCACCAACAGCAAGCGGACCACACCCCGCCCCGCGCTCGTCATCAACGGCGTGGACCAGCCCAGCACCGACCCGAGCGCGGCGCCCGGCACGGCGGACCTCGTCTACAAGGCGCAGCTCGCCCTGCCCGCGAATGGCGGCAGCTGCGTGTTCCATGTCCAGCTCGGCTACGCCGGCGGTGACATGTGCCACATCCAGGTCGGCTTCGACGACGGCACGGGCGACGACGAACTCTGGGTGTGCAACTGGCGCCAGTTGGAGTCCGAGTTCGTCGTGCCCCACAGCAGCCTGCGGCAGGGCTGGGACACCCTCGTCAACAACGACGACGCGGCCCCCGGGCCGCACCCGGACTTCGAATCCGCCCTCAAGCGCATCCTCGACCCGCTGTTCATCGAGCTGACGTTCCCCGACGCCTTCCGCGCCGTCTACACGGACGCGGACATCAACGCCCTGCTGTCGGCGCGGGGCGGCACGGACACCTTCATCCTGCCGGGCGCGTACGTCCATGACAGGCTCACCCCGACCAAGAACTGTACGTTCCTGTCTCCGAAGGACCTGGATGCCCTCCGGGACCGCGTCCTCCACAATCCGCCCGCGGACCCTCGCCGGCTCATGCTCGTCTGGACGGACATGCTGCCCAAGACGCTGTCCGACGATGACGCGGACGTGAGCGCCGCGACGCCCGGCGAGTACGTCGCCGAGTTCGAACACGTCCCCACCCCCGTGGCCCAGACGACGCCCAAGGGGCTGCTCTCCGCCCTGCGCAACCCCGTGTGCACGGGCCCCGGGGACCTCTGGGGCGTGGAGAAGGTCTACTGGCGCATCACCGGCTTCCGGAAGATGGGCGATACCGACTGGCTGCCGAGAGACGTCATCTGGCAGGAAGCCGAGCCCGGGCAAACCCACCTCAACTCCATCTGGGACAGCTGGGAGATCACGGAGGTGCTTCCCTCGACCCTGGCGGAGGCCTCGAAGTGGGTCGACTTCGATTCGGCGAAGAAGTTCAAGATCAAGCTGCCGAGCACCGACCCGCAGGACCCGGGCCAGTACCTGACGAACTGGAACGGCTACGAGCACCGCATCGTGGTCACCCTGGGGCTCCGCCACTTCCAGATGGGGGCGAACGCCAACGCCCTTCAAGGGAAGATCCGCATGACGCCGTGCATGGGCCTGGGCACCGCCGAAGGCGTGGCGCGGACGCTGTGCCATGAAATCGGCCACAACCTGGGCCATGCGTACATCGAGAACAAGGGCGCCACGACGGACGGCCGGGGCCGCCTCACGAAGCACCAGATTCCCGGCGTCCCTTTCGACGCCTTCATCCCGGCGGGGTTCTTCTACGCGGGCCGCGGGCACAAGGGCTCGCACTGCGCGCACGGCTTGAAGGTGGGAGGCAAGGACCTGAGCGTCAAGAGCTTCAACCTTCCCGACTACATGCTCGACACCAACTGCGTCCTGTTCGGCGCGGGTGACCAGACGAAGACGGTGCAGTTCAGCTACTGCCCGGAGTGCACGCGCTACATCAAGGCCAGCGACGCGCTCGACATCACCACGAACTGGAAGGCCTAGCGGACATGGCACCGGGCATCTTCGAAATCGAGGGCCAGGACTACTGGACCGACCCGTTCAAGTTCAGCTCCCAGGTGCTGCGGAAGTTCATCCCCGAGGACCGCTATGGGCTGTTCCTGGACGCACCCGCCAAGGCCGACCTCCGGACGGTCGACCGCATCCCCCTGCTGTCGCTGTACGCGGTGAAGCAGCAGGACGCACGCATCTACGACGTGTGGAGCACGGGCCACCTCGTGGGCGTGCGGTTGGAGGACCGGGCGGTCGACATCACCCCGCTGGTCGAGCCTCCCGAGCAGCCGGGCCTGTTCGACCAGGACGACCCCGACCCAGCGCCTCCGGGGAACGGGGCCATGGCCATCGTCGAGCAGACGGATGCGCTCCGGCTGGAGACGCTGCAGCAGCCCGGCACCTACCTGCTGATGGCGCTGATGCTGGACCGCACATCCAACCGCGTGCAGGTCCAGGTCACCCGCTCCGTGCCCGGCTACCAGGACGAAGAGGTCACCCGCTTCCTGGAGTCCCTGAAGCAACAGCCGCCACCGCCCGAGCCCGTTCGGTACGCCCCCGGCGAGGACGCGCGCCAGTTCCAGGCACGTCCGGACAGTCCGCCCGCGCCGGAGGCCCCGGGCATCGTCGTGCACGGTGAGCGCGTGTTCCTGTACGAACCCGGGAAGCCCGCGTGGATCCGCGGCAGCTTCCAGGTGCCCGTGCTCGCCCACGAGCGGGTTCCGCCGAAGCCCGAGCCAGCGCCGGAGCAGGCCGAGGACGACGACGGCCACGGCCAGCCTCGCCCGGTGGCCATCATCCCCGTGTCCCTGGTGGTGATTGGCAGCCGCACCGGAGCGGCCGAGGTCATCTCCCTGCGCGTCCCCTGCTTCCAGGACGCGCCCGTGGAAGCGGGCGCCCTGGTGACGGGGCACTTCGAGTACGACCTCTTCCAGCACCCCGCCTTCAGGGGCAAGGCGCAGACGCACTTCGTCTATGCCTTCTGCGGCGAGGCCATGAGCGGCCCCACGCGGATGGCCGTGGTGACGCGGGACATGCTGGACTTGGGGAGCCGCCGCCGGTGAAGCCCCAGCAAGACGCGCCGGCCGATGACGACTACGGCATGTCGCTGCCGGCGCTCGTCGTCCTGCGCGTCTGCGTCATGTTCATCGAGCTGTTCACCCGGCTCGCGGACGTGCTGCTCCTGCTGCGCCGCCCTCGGCTGCTGCCGCCCTACCTGGGCATCTGGCTGCGCGAGCTCTTCGTCTCGCCCTACCGCCTGAAGCAGTCGTTCGAGGTGCGGCGGGTGCTCCAGGCCAGCGGGCAGATTCTCAAGGAGCTGATGTACGGCGAGATGCCCGTGCACACGGGCGTGTGGCTCTTCTGGAAGGCGGGCCTGGGCCCCGGCTCGCGGCTGGTGGACCTGGGGGCGGGGCGCGGCCGCACGCTGCTGGCCGCGCGCTGGCTGGGCGCACAGGCCGTGGGTATCGAGCTGATGCAGCACCACGTCGCCCTGGCGCGAAAGCCCGTGGAGCGGGCGGGCGCGCAGCTCGTGCTGGGCGACGCGATGCAGGCGGACCTCCAGGGCGCCACGCATGTCTTCACCAACTGGACGGCGCTGACGCCGCAGACACGTGCCCGGCTCGTGGAGCGCTTCCGCACCTGCCGTCCGGGCACCCGCATCCTCACGGTGACGCGGCCGGTGGAGGCGCCGGGCATCACGGTGGTGTCGCGGCACCGGCTCCTCTTCACGTGGGGGATGGAGCACGTGTGGATTCACGAGGTCGGCGAGCATGTCGTTGGAGATGCAATCAATTGACACGCCTTCCGGTGGTGCGCGCTCCATGTCTACGCTTCGCGCCGTGACGCCGGTCCTCCCGGACTCAGGGCCATGGGCCCAGGCGTCCAGGAGCTGAATCACATGAAGGCATGGATGACGGTGGTGTCGTTGGCGGTGGTTCCCCTCGCCGTGGGGTGCACGTCGTCGCGAGAGCTGACGCGGGCGCGCGTGGAGGCGAGCTCGGCGAAGAAGGACGCGGACACGCTGCGCGACGAGAACGCGAAGCTGAAGGAGCGCGTCGGAGAACTGGAGACGCAGCTCGCGCAGGTGGTGGAGGAGCGCGACGTGCTGAAGGCCGAGGCGGAGAAGCCGCCCGAGCCCGTCGTCGCGCCCGCCACGGGCAAGAAGCGCCCGGGGAAGAAGTAGGACGCGTGAGGTGACGCCGATGACCGTGACGCGCACCACGGCGGTCCATGTCCACGACGCCTGCGACGTGTACGTGGGCCGGGCGTTCCGCGCCTATGCGAAGCCGAGCCCTCGCAACCCGGTGCCCGGCCGCTTCGGCAACCCGTTCAAGCCCGGGGGCGTGCGCACTCCGGGCGCCATGCTGCGCGCCTACTTCGAGCCCTGGCTGGGCGCGCTGCCGGAGGCGGAGCAGGAGCGCATCCGCGAGGAGGCCCGGCGCCGCATGGGCCCGGAGGCGGACGCCTTCGACGCCTACCGCTGGTATCTGATGCTGCGCACCCGGCATGACGCGGAGTTCCGCGCCGCCGCCCTGACGTTGCGTGGCAAACGCCTGGGCTGCTGGTGCAAGCCCGGCCCGTGCCACGCGGACATCCTGGCGGAGTGGGTGGACGCGCAACCGGCGTAGCTTCGCCGCTCGGGACGCTCAGGCGGCAGCCCTCACACGGGGATGTCCTTCCACGGCCGGATGCTCTGACACTGGTTGCGGAAGGACTGGATGCGGTCCGCGACCTCCCACGCCGTCCGCGTGTCACGCAGCGAGTCCAGGTAGAGGCAGCGCCGGGCCACCGCCGTCAAATCGAAGGCCCAGTACATGCTCATCAGCGGGTTGATCCACAGCTGGCTGCCCTGGGTCCGGACCGTGCGGTGGACATCGCCGTACTCGCCTTCAATCGCGCTCACCACGGACAGGGACACGATGCTGGGTGCTCGCGGCATCCGTTCGCAGACGTCCTTCACCGCGTCGCGGTACAGCGCGACCTCCGGCATGTTCTCCAGCAACGCGGTGACCCCCAGATAGGCCCCCTGCTGGCTGAGCGCGGACACGGACTCCAGGAAGTGCGCGTGACAGACGCCGTGGTGGAAGTCGACGCCGAACCCCAGGCACACCACCAGCTTGTCTCGAAGCGGGAGCGCCTCCACCGCGGCCAGGCTGCTGACGTCCTCCTCTGGCGTACCGAGCCCGACCTCGTCGCCCCGCATGAGGATGTCCGTGCCGCCATCCACCAGGACCACCGTGTCGAAGCCGAGTTGTTCGCGCAGCACCTCGTATGCCGCGCGCAATGGCACGACGCCCGCCCGCTCGAAGCAGTACACCGGCACCTCTTCACCCCGGCCCTGGAACCACCGCGCCAGCAACCCTTCGGGGAAGTAGTGCGCGGGGCCGCTCGTGTGCCCCTCCACCCTCATCAGGCCCGGCGCCAGCACCGTGCCCTCGACGGCCTCCAGGCGCGTGAAGCTGAGGTTCGCGAGGGACACCTGCTTGCCCAGCTCGCGCAGGCGGAAGAACAGCGGCAGTCCGCTGAACACGTCGAAGCCACCGCCCGCCCCCGCGATGAGCACGTGACGCGCATCCGCGAGCCGCTGGAACAGCGGTGAAGTGGACAAGTCCATTCCCAAACTCCTTCCAATGCCAACCATGGGGCCTCCAGCGCTATATAGCGCCGCCATGCCCACCCTCATCCTCAGCGCGAAGGACCTCCGCAGCCTCTACACCGTCGAGCTCGGCCTCACGGCCGTCGAGCGGGCCTTCCGTGCCCACGGCCTCGGCGAGTCGTTGATGCCGCCCAAGGTGTACCTGTCCCTGCCGAAGTATGACGGCGACTTCCGCGCCATGCCGGCGTTCCTCGACGGCGCCGCGGGCGTGAAGTGGGTCAACGCCCATCCGCGCAACCCGGAGAAGCACGGGCTGCCCACCGTCCGCGCCCTCTACATCCTCAGCGACCCGGACACCGCGTCCCCGCTCGCCATCCTCGACGGCACCCTGCTCACCGCCTGGCGCACCGGCGCCGCCGGCGGCGTGGCCTCCAAGTTCCTCGCCAGGAAGCAGCCCCGCACCCTGGGCCTCATCGGCTGCGGCGTGCAGGCCCGCGTGCTCATCGACTCCCACCGCGCCATCTACGGCGACACCCTGGAGCTGCTGCTCTCCGACACCTCCGAGGCCGCCGCCAAGGCGCTCCAGGCCGAGAAGGGCGGCCGCATCGTCAGCGCCCAGGAGGCCTGCGGCGCCGACATCGTCAGCACCGCCACCCCCGCCCGCGCCCCCGTCGTGAAGCGCGAGTGGTTCCAGCCCGGCGCCCACATCAACGCCATGGGCGCCGACGCCCCCGGCAAGCAGGAGCTGGATCCGCGCCTGCTCACCGAGGGCCGCGTCTTCATCGACGACACCGAGCAGGCCCTCCACTCCGGCGAGGTCAACGTCCCGCTGCACGACGGCCTCCTGCGCCCCGAGCAGCTCGCCGGCACCCTGGGCGAGGTCGTCGCCGGCAAGAAGCCCGGCCGCGCCAGCGACGCCGACATCACCGTCTTCGACTCCACCGGCCTCGCCCTCCAGGACGTCGCCCTCGCCCGCGCCCTCTACGACGCCGCGCTCGCCCGCGGCCTGGGCCAGCCCTTCGATATTGTTGGAAATTGAAATCCCGGAGGGTCAATCCAACCCCGCACATCTTGTGACTCAATCAAGACCTGCAGGGCTGGACAGTTCCAACAAGACTGGAGTATTCCTCTAATCGCGCCGTCCGGGGGGATGCTCTCCAAGCCGTCAGACTTCCCCCACCCGGACGAAACGCCCCGCGCTTCGTCCGGCCATGGCCGTCGTGCGTCCTGGGTGCTCCTCGCGGAAGCAGCGCTGGGTGCCAATTCCGGCATCCACGTCTTTCGGAGTGACCTTGAAGCCCCTCGAAACCCAGCGGCCCGCGTGGTGCCGCGTGCCGTCAGCGCTGTTCCAGCTGGCGGCGGTGCTGTCCTTGCTCCTCGCGGTCCCCGCCTCGGCTCAGAGCCAGACGAACACCCAGTCCACGCAGCGGGCCATCAACTTCCTGAGCTCGGACGTGGTCCACTGGACGCAGGAGAACAACTGCGTCGCCTGCCACCGGCAGGGCGCCGTGGTGTACGGCCTGTCCAGCGCGCGCGCCAACGGCTACGACATGAACGCCGTCGTGAGCAACGGGCGCACCAACCTGGCCAACCTGGAGCTGCTCGCCCAGCGCATCCGCAATGACCAGCTGGCCAACGGCTCCTGGATTCACGAGGGCAGCGCGTACCGCTACGAGAAGACCTCCTTCTCCGTCTTCGGCCTGGCGGGCTACGACCAGAACGTCTCCACGCAGTACAGCGCCTCGCTGGTGAACGCGGCCAACTGGGCGCTGACCACGCAGGAGGCCAGCGGCCGTTGGCCGTCCGACCACGCGCACTTCCCCGTGGACCACGGCAGCGTGTCCACCACCGCGCGCATCATGACGGGCATCGCCCAGGCGAAGCAGCGCGTGGACCCCGCGCGCGCCGCCGCGTACCAGGCCGCGCTGGACCGCGCCGCCGCGTACCTGCGCAACAACCTGAACAACAACGACACCTCGGCGGGCGGCAACGGCATGCCCTACACCTTCCAGGTGGCGTGGACGGTGCTGGGCCTGAAGGCCGCGGGCCCGGGCCCCAGCAACGCGAACACCACCGCCATCAACACCCTGGCCGAGCGGCTCATCACCCGCACCTCGCCCGGCAACGCCGGCTGGGGCAACCTGCCCAACGAGGCGGCCAACGACTTCGCCACCGGCAGCGCCATCTACGCGCTGTGCCTCGCGGACCGCGAGCCCGCCACCGACCCGCGCCTGCGCAACGCCATCGAGTGGATGAAGACGCGCCAGTCCGCGGACGGCAGCTGGCGCACGGGCTCGGCCACCTTCGACATCCCCACCACCTTCGCGGCCCTGGGCCTGTCGTGCTTCGGTGACTTCAGCGTCCGCGTCGCCGTCGTCGGCGCGGACCGGCAGGAGCTGCAGTTGAACAGCCCCTCGCCGCAGCAGACGACCTTCACCTTCAACGTGAAGAACCACGGTTACCAGGCGGACACGTACACGCTGAGCACCCAGGGCGGCCTGCCCGGCTGGTCCGCGTCGGTGAGCCCCGTCACCCTCTTCCTGCCCGCCGGCGGCGAGGGCACCGTCACCGTCACCGTCACCGCGCCGCCCCTGCTGCTGCCCGCGCTCACCTCCGAGGTGACGCTCATCGCCGCGTCCGGCGGCGCGCCCGGCGTCACGGGCTCGGCGCGCGTGAATGCGTACACCCCGCCCCTGCCGCCGGTGACGGGCCGCCCCACGGTCACCACCCTCCAGTCGCCCGCGGCCAACGCGCGCGTCACCATTGGCAACGGCACCACGCTGTCCGCTCGCGTGACGGACGGCGGCGCGGTGGTCCGGGGCGCGGGCTACGGCGTCGTCACCTTCTACGTCGCCGGCGTGCCGGTGGGCGCGGACGTGGACGCGGACGGTGACGGGCTCTTCACCTTCAACTGGGTGCCTCCCGTGGACGCGTGGACCGCCACGGGCGCGCAGGACTACCGCGCGGTGTACTCCGGCGTGGAGCTGCAGGCGCCGCTGGCCAACCTGCTGGGCAGCACGGCCTCGCGCACGATTGTCATCGACCCGTTCCCCCACGACACGCCGATGGTCACCATCGGCAACCCGCCGGCCTTCACCCGCGAGACGGCGCTGGACATCTGGGGTTACGCCACGCCGCGCGCGCCGGGCGCCGTCATCACCTACGCCGCGTTCATCATCAACGGCGGCGCGCCCATCGTCCTCACGCCGGGCAACGGCGGCCTCATCTATACCTCCATCACGCTGGAGGAAGGCCCCAACATCATCCAGATGACGGCGCGTGACAGCTTCGGCGGCGTCACCACCAAGCAGGTCAACCTCACGGTGGACCGCGTGGCCCCCATCCTCACCATCGAGTCCCCCGCGGAGAACGCGGCCGTGGGCACGCCCATCGTCACCGTGCGCTCGTCGGTGCAGGACCAGACGCCCGTGCGCGTGGAGACGCAGTGGGTGAACAGCTCGCTGCTCGAGTTCGGCAACGGCACCGTGGAGCACCCGGTGAACGTCAGCTACGGCAACCAGGTCATCCTGGTGCGCGCCACCGACAGCGCGGGCAACGTGACGGAGAAGCTGCTCTACCTGTGGGTGGACGCGGGCACGCCCGTGCTCAGCACCAACTTCGCGGACGGCCAGCTCTACGGCCCCATGCCCAATCACACGTTCCCGTACGCCATCAACGTGCAGACCGTGTCCGCCTCCACCGTGCGCGTCAACGGCGGTCCCGCCTTCACGCTGCCGCGCGGCGGCGGTCAGATTCAGACGTCCGCGACGCTGGTGCCGGGCGTGAACACGCTCAACATCTCCGTCGTCAGCGAGACGGGCATGACGTCGACCCTCGTGCGGCGCGTGAACTACGACACGCAGGCGCCCACGGCCACGCTGGTCAGCCCGGCGGCGGGCAGCACGGTGAGCGGCACCATCACCGTGCGCGCGCGCGTCACCGACAACTTCGGTCCGGTGACGAACGTGGGCTTCAGCCGTGACATGTCAGGCATCCGCGTGGGCACGCAGCAGCCGGACGGCACGTGGACGGCGCAGTTCGACACGCGCGAGATGGTGAACGGCGCGCACACCTTCGACCTGTGGATGAACGACGGCGTGGGCAACTTCGCCGTGCAGAGCTTCAACATCGTCGTCAGCAACTGACGCGGTGACGGGGGCCCACCCGGATGCTGCCGGGTGGGCTCCTCACTGTAAGGACGGCTGGGACACCTCGCGCGCCTGCACGCCCCGCCCCAGCGGGCATGAGGCCCCGAGCGCAACCTGTCCTCCGGTCGGCGCGAGGCGGCGGGGTGCTCCAGCTCACGGCCGGGTGACGACCAGGCTCCGGGCCCCGCGCCCTCGCGCCGGAGCCAGGTCCTAACTTGGAGCCGCGTGGGCGCCCATCACCCAGCCAACGGACCTCCCGGTGGGACCGCCTCCCGAGAAGGGAACGGCGCCGCCAGGACACTCCTGGGGAGCCTCACCGGCCCGGGGCAACGCTTCTGGGTGCTCGTCGTCCTGGTGGGGCTCATCGCGGGCCTCGGCGCGGTGGCCCTGCTCAAGGTGCTCCGCTTCACCCAGCAGCTCTTCTGGCGGAGCACCGGCGAGGACTTCCTCGCGGGCGTCGCCGAGGCCCCCACCTGGCGCCGCGTGCTCATCCCGATACTCGGCGGCGCCCTGGTGACGCTGCTGACGCTCATCGTCGGCCGGCCCCTGCGCGGCCACGGCACCGCCGGCATCATCGAGTCCATCTGGGTGAAGTCCGGCCGCCTGTCCCTCCCCCGCGCCCTGTTGCGCGGTCTGGTCTCCATCCTCGCCGTGGCGTTGGGCGCGCCGCTGGGCCGCGAGGGCGCGCTGCTGTCCACCGGCGCGGCCAGTGGCTCGTCACTGGCCCAGTGGCTGCGGCTGGGGCCCGGCCAGGCCCGCCTGCTGGTGGCGTGTGGCGCCTCCGCCGGCATGGCCTCCGCGTACAACGTGCCCATTGGCGCGGCCCTCTTCGGGCTGGAGGTCCTGCTGGGCAGCTTCGCGCTGGAGCTGTTCGGCCCCATCGTCGTCTCGTGCGTGGTGGCGACGCTCGTCTCACGCGGCCTCATCGCGGACCACCCCAGCTTCGTGATTCCCCACTACACGCTGCTGCACCCTCGCGAGCTGCTGCTGGCCATCCTCCTGGGCATCTGCGTGGGCGTCGCGTCCTCGTTCTACGTCCGCGGCATCAACGCCATGTCGGACCTGCTGGACCGGAGCGCCGCGTGGCTCGCCCCCTTCCTGCCGCTGCTGTCGATGACGGTGGTGGGCGTGACCGCGGTGTGGCTGCCGCAGCTGTTGGGCAACGGCTACGACGCGGTGAACGCGGCGCTGCTCGGCAAGCTGCCCCTGTCCCTGCTCCTGCTGCTGCCCCTGGCGAAGCTGGCCCTCACCGCCACGTGCGCGGGCGCGGGCGTGCCCGGCGGACTCTTCACCCCCTCCCTCTTCTACGGAGGGCTGCTGGGCGGCGCGTTCGGCATGCTCGCCGAGCAGGTGCTCCCCGGCGGCGCGCCCAGCGGGGCCTACGCCCTGCTGGGCATGGGCGCGGTGCTCGCGGGCACCACCCACGCGTCCGTCTCCGCGGTGCTCCTCATCTTCGAGCTCACCGGCGACTACCCCCTGGTGCTGCCGCTGATGCTGAGCGCCGTGGTCTCCGCGGCCGTGAGCCGGCGGCTGGAACCCGAGTCGCTCTACACGGCCGTGCTCAACCGCCGCAACGTCCGCGTCCCCGCGACCGTGCCGCACTGGCTGCGCCAGGAAGGCGCCCGCGCGCTGCTCAAGCCCGTGCACCAGCGCGTGGCCCCGTCGGCGCCGCTCCAGGAGGTGCTGGCCATCATGCTCGAGCAGCCCTTGGGCCAGGACCTGTACGTCACCGATGACCAGGGCCGCTACCGGGGCGCGCTGGTGCTCGACCAGCTGAAGGGGCACCTGCCGGACCACTCGCAGCTCCACGCCACCATCGCCGCGGACCTGATGGACGTGCGCGTGAGCCCCATCACGCCCGGCCTGTCACTGGGCGAGGTCGCCGCGCGTTTCACGGAGACCTCGCTGGAGCGCCTGCCCGTGGTGGACGGGCAGCGGCGCCTGCTTGGCACAATCTCCAAGCGCGACGTGTTGACCCAGGGGACCTTCTGAGGAACACGACGTGGAACACACGCGGATGCTGCACGGACCGGCGCGCGCATGGAGCATCGTGCTGATGTCCCTGCTGTGCGGGGTGCTGAGCGCCATCCTGCTCCACCGCCCACCTCCGTCCGTCCCCAAGCCACCCCCTCGGTCCGAGCGCCCCCTCTCCTCCGAGGAGCGCCGCTCCATGTACCGCATGTGGCCCATGTTCCAGGGCTGGCCGCTGCCGCAGCTTCCACCCGACACGCCCGCTCCGGAGGGCGGGACGCCGCAGCCGCCCCCCGAGCCCTCGCGCTAGCCCGCGCAATGCCTCACGCCCATGTGAGTGATTCACCGCGAGCACCGCATCCAGGGAATGTCTTGTGTGTCATGCCAGATGCGCGGCCCCTGGACACGCGGCGCGTCAGCGCAATGAGCAGGAATTGCGCATGTGTCTCGAATGCCTCGGGGGCGGAACGGCCTCGGGTGATGCACGACCCGCATCGAAGGTGATGGCAGCAATGCATCCGAGACAGGCATTCGCTCGCTTCACCGGGCGCTTTCCTTGCACCCATGCCCAAGGCGGTATCCTGCGAGTGAGCCCCCCATGCCCTCACACGTCGCTTCTCTGGTCCCACCGCGCTCGACGCTCGCGTGGAGCACGTTCGTCCTCGTCTCGCTGACAGGGCTGCTGCTCGCCAACCCCGCGCGGGCCGCCACCAACGCCGAGTCCGCGCAGCGCGCCATCAACTTCCTCAGCGCCGACGCGGAGAACTGGTCCGCGCGCTTCGGCTGCACGTCCTGTCATCGCCACGGCGCGGCGATGTTCGGCCTCACGAACGCGCGCACCAAGGGCTACGACCTGGACGCGCTCACGTACAACGGGCGCACCAACCGGCAGAACCTGGACGCCATCATGGCGCGCCTCGTGTCCGAGCAGCGCGCGGACGGCGCCTGGTACCACGAGGGCATCCACTACCCGAACGCCAAGAGCAGCTACTCCGCCTTCGGGCTCGCCGGCTACGACGCGAACCTGGGCACGCGCTACTCGGACGCGCTGGTGCTCGCCGCGGACTGGTCGCTGACGCGGCAGGAGGCCAACGGCCGCTGGCGGGAGGACTTCCCCTTCTACCCGGTGGGCTACGGCAACGTGGGCATCACCGCGCGGATGATGACGGCCGTCGCCCAGGCCCAGCAGCGCGTGGACCCCGCCAAGGCCGCGCGCTACCAGGCGGCGTTGGACCGCGCGGCCGCGTACGTGCGCGCGCACCTGAACGACATGACAGACGGCCCCGAGCAGGACGGCCAGCGCTACACGCACCAGGTGGCGTGGGCCCTGGTGGGCCTCAAGGCCGCGGGCCCCGGCGCGGGCGGTGAGAACACCCAGGCCCTGGCCTCCCTCGCTGCGCGGCTGCTGTCCACGCGCGCGGGCGGCGGCGCGCCCGGCTGGGGTTCGCTCGAAGGCGACGCGCCGGACGAGTTCGCCACCGGCATCTCCCTGTACGCGCTGTGCCTCGCGGGAGAGACGCCCGGAGAGCACGCGCGCATGGCGGACGCGCTCGAGTGGCTCAAGTCACGGCAGGCACCGGACGGGAGCTGGGGCGCGAGCACGCGCTACCCGGACATCCCCACCACCTTCGCCTCGCTGGGACTGGCGTGCTTCGGCGACTACAGCGTCGGCGTCACCGTCAGCGGCGGGACACGCCAGCCCTTCGAGCATGACCTGCCGCGCGCGCAGTCCGTCACCTACCCCGTCACGGTGCGCAACCACGGCTACCGCACGGACAGCTACCGCCTGAGCACCCAGGGCGGGCTCCCGGGTTGGACGGCGACGCTGAGCCGCGCCACGCTGGAGCTCGGGCCCGGCGCCGAGGCGAACCTGCTCCTCACCATCACCGCGCCGGAGGGACTGGAGCCGTCGCTCACCTCGGACGTCATGGTGGTGGCCGCCTCGGTGGAGGCCGCCGGCGTGCGAGGCTCCGTGCGCGTCACCACGTACACCAACCCGCCGCCGCCCACCGAGGGCGTGCCCACCACCACGACGCTGCTCTCCCCCGCGAACGGCGAGCTCACCGTGGCCCTGCCCAACACCCTGTCCGCGCGCGTGGAGGACGCCCGCGGCTGGGAGGCGCGCGGCCCGGGCATGGGCGTGGTGACGTTCTCCGTCGCCGGCGTCACCGTGGGCGCGGACAACGACGCGGACGGAGACGGCGTGTACTCCATCGTGTGGCGGCCCCGCGCCTCCACCTGGAGCGAGCTGGGGGCGCAGGACCTGCGCGCGGTGTACTCGGGCGTGACGCTGGCGCCCGCGCGGGAGAACCGGCTGGGCAGCACGGCGTCCTTCGCGGTGACGGTCCACCCGTCCCCCTTCCCCGCGCCGTCGGTGACGCTGTGCGGCCTGCCGGACTTCACGGACGCGCTGACGCTGGAGGTGTGCGGCTTCGTCACGCCCCTGGCGGCGGGCGCGGAGATCGACTCGGCCACCTTCGTCATCCAGGGCGTCAGCCACCCCGTGGCGCCGGACCCGAGCGGCGGCTTCGTGGACACGGTGCTGCCGCTGGTGGACGGGCCCAACGTCATCCGGCTGGTGGCCACCGACTCGTTCGGCGGCATCGCCAGCGAGGAGGCCACGGTGATGGTGGACAACACCGCCCCGTCCGTCACCTTCCTCGCCCCCGCGAACGGCCAGGCGATGACGGCCTACAGCGTGGACGTGCGCATGGTGGTGCGGGACTGGTCCCCCGTGCGCGTGGAGACCAACTGGGTGCAGGTGACGGACGTGCCCGCGGGCGGCGGCGACGTGACGCACCGGGTGGACCTGTGGCCGGGGGAGAACCTCATCCTGGTGCGCGCCACCGACTCCGTGGGCCACGTCACCGAGCACCTGTTGACGGTGTGGGTGGACGCGGAGGCACCGTGGGTGTCCACCGGCCTGCCGGACGGGTGGCTCGTGGGGCCGCAGCCGGGGGACGCGCTGCCCTACGACATCGGCGTGTACTCCGCCTCCTCCACGACGGTGACGCTCTCCACCGGGCGCACCTACGCGCTGCCCCGCGGCGGCGGCGGCGTGCAGGCGACGCTGGACCTGGTGCCCGGGGACAACACCTTCACCATCGACGTGACGAGCGAGACGGGCCTGCGCACCACGCTGTCGCGCACGGTCCGCTACGACAACAGCGCGCCCGAGGCCGTGCTGCTGATGCCGGTGCCGGGGCAGACCTACAGCGGGGTGATTCAGCTCACCGCGCGGGTGACGGACACGTTGAGCGGGGTGCGGGGCGTGGCCTTCACGCGGGACGGCTCGGGCATCCGGGCCGCCTCGCTCCAACCGGACGGCACCTGGACGGCGGAGCTGGACACGCGCGAGCTGGTGGATGGCGAGCACACCGTGGAGGTGTGGATGGACGACCATGCGGGGAACTTCGTCATCCAGACGTTCCCCTTCTTCACGCGCAACACGCCGTAGCCGGGCGCCGCGCCCGGGGGCGCCTACTTCTTCTTGTGCTGCATCGCCGAGGCGACCAGGTTCATCAGCTTCAACTGCACGGCCGACAGCTTGCGGAGGTTGCGCATCAGCCTCCGCATCTCCGGCGTGTCGTCCTCCCGGCTCTTCGCGGCGGCCTTCTCCTTCACCGGCGGAGGCGCCGTGAAGCCCTCGCCCAGGCCGAGCAGCTCATGGGGCGGCACATTCAGCACCATGCACAGCCGGCGCAGGTTCTGGACGCTGGGCAGCATGTGGCCCCGCTCCAGGCGCCCGTACACCTCCGACGCCATTCCAATGCGCTCGGCGACATCCGCCTGCGTCAGTCCCATCCGCACCCGGGCGGCTCGCGACGCGGCGCCCAGCATGCTCGCCAGTTCTGTGTCCATGCGTGTGTCAGTCCACGGAAGGGGAGGGCCGGCCCCGGACCCCACGGAGTCCCTAGATAACCCTCAAGGTCGGGTACTTTCACCATACCTTCCGCGTTTTTTCAAAGCACCCGCGCGCCTCAGCGGGCGGGGGTGCTCTCCGCCGCGTCCAGCAGCAGCCGACGGCGCTCGGCCGCGGTGAACAACGAGGCCAATGGCAGCCCCAGGAAGACGGCGTGCATCACAATCTGCGGGAACTGCGGCACGTCGAGGAACCACGGGTAGGAGCCGCGCCCGATGAACTGGAAGTTCACCAGCCACACGAAGATGCCGTAGAGCATCCCCACCGCGAACTGGAACTCCCAGCGCCCGCGGCCATCCGGCGGCAGGAACGCATCCAGCACCGAATAGAAGAGCCCCACCACCGCGGAGACCACCAGGTGGACGCCCACGCCCAGCAGCAAGGCCGTGCCGTCCGACACCTGCGGCGTGAAGGCGGGAGGCCCCAGGAGCACCCCCGCGGACATGCGCACCGGCCGCAGGGGGCTGTCCCCCGAGGCCACCGCCATCACCACCTCCGCCAGGGCCAACACCACACCGGCGGCCATGCCGAAGAGCAGGCCGTTCGTGGCGGACCAGGGCGTGTACCTCCGCCGTGCCATCCATCCCTCCTTGCCAGGGCCCGCCGCATGCCCGGCCCTGAGGTCAACGTGGCCACGCGGGGACGGAGCGGGCAGCCGGTACGAGACAGGGGCCCGCGATGCCGCCTCCCCGGCGGGCACCCGGGCACGTCACCACGCCGGAAGGGAATGCCCGCGAGCGCCACCTCCGCGCCCCGGAGGGCCACCGGGCGGACCTCGCATTTCCACGGCCACCCCGGCCCGCGGCGACGCGCACGTCACCCTGCCCTGGCTGCGCCACGGGCAAGCGGGCGAAAGGTGCCAGGCCCCTGCGACTCCCGGGACTTCAAGCCTGTCCTTTCTTCCGTCTCGCTTATCGCCAGTCTGTAACTCCTGCAGCGTGCGTCGGGCGCCACGTGTCCTACATCGCTGAAAATGCTGGGGGTGGGTCGAAGGCACGCCATTGGCATGCAGGGCGGTCCGGAAAGGACGAAGGACACCGGGACATGCCGCAGCTCCGTCAACGACAGGGACCCCACCGCGTTCATTACGCGCCACAAGCGTGGCGGGAGGTGGGCCGCATGACGGCGGAGACGTTCCACGCGCTGCAGCAGGTGCTGGAGCGGCTGGGAGATCCGGCGCTGCGCGGGCCCTCGTCGGAGGGGCTGGTGGCCCGGCATGTGGTGCCGCAGCACGGCCTGGAGCTGGAGTACGCCTGGGACGAGCGCTCCCGCACCCTCACCCTGCTCGGCCTCGCCCGCGTGCCGCACCCGCCCTGATCAACGCCTTCGTGCGTCCATAGTGTTTGAGCTTCAACTTCTTTTGCGAATTTCACGATTCAGGGGCGACAGCAGCGGGGGCCGTGCGTAGAAGGGCGTCGACGCGCAGGCAACGTGAAGTCGTTCACGAGCAGCTCAGCCAGCGGTGGGGCGGGGACTTACCTCCGCGCTGGGCGCCTCCCTACCTTGGACGGGTGATGTTTCCATTGGTCGAGGAGCGGAGCAGCCCGGCGGGGGGCCGTGGGGTGTCTCTCCCCTGGAAGTCGCGGGCCTGGGCCGAGCTGGAGACGGCCCGCGCGCGCGTGCTGTCCATGCTGGGCGGGCTGCCGGAGGAGGAGCTGCGACGCCAGCATTCACCGCTGATGTCGCCCCTCATCTGGGACGTGGCGCACGTGGCCAACTACGAGGAGCAGTGGTTGCTGCGAGCCCTGGGCGCGCCGGCCATCACCGACCCCGCGTTCGACGCCATCTACGACGCCTTCCGTCACCCGCGCTCCACGCGCGCGCAACTGCCGCTGCTGCCGCCCGAGTCCGCCTTCGCGTATGCCCGGCGCGTGCGCGAGGCCGTCCGGGAGCACCTGCGGGCCCTGCCCGAAGACAGCGCCGTGCTGCTGCTGGCCGGGGGCTTCGTCTTCGGAATGGTGGCGCAGCACGAGCAGCAGCACGCGGAGACGCTGGCCGCCACGCTGCAACTGATGACGGCGCCGGAGTACCCCGTGCCCGCGGCGCGCCCCCGGCCTCGCCCCGGCGCCGTGCCCCAGGCGGAGGTCTTCATCCCCGGCGGCCCGGTGCGGCTGGGCAGCGACACGCCGTGGGCCTACGACAACGAGCGGCCCGCGTTCCAGCAGCACGTCGCGCCGTTCCTGATGGACGCACACCCCGTCACCAACGGGGACTACCTCGTCTTCGTGGAGTCGGGTGGCTACGCGGATCCGCGCTGGTGGCACCCCAGGGGCTGGGAGGTCGTCCAGGCCGAAGGGCTGAAGCACCCGGGCTTCTGGCTGCCCCAGGGCGGACACACCTGGCTGCGGCGCCGCTTCGGCCAGGTGGAGCCGCTGCCCAAGGACGAGCCGGTGCAGCACGTGTGCTGGTACGAAGCGGACGCCTACGCGCGCTGGGCCGGCAAGCGGCTGCCCACCGAGGCCGAGTGGGAGAAGGCCGCGCGCGGCAGCGACGGCCACCCCCGCGAGTACCCCTGGGGCGACGCGCCGCCCACGCGCGCGCACGCCAACCTGGGCGGAGACGCGTGGGGCCCGGCGCCCGTGGGCAGCCATCCCCAAGGCGTCAGCCATGACGGCGTCTGGGGCCTGCTGGGCGACGTGTGGGAGTGGACCGCGAGCGACTTCCGCCCCTACGCGGGCTTCAGCGCCTTCCCCTACCCCGAGTACTCCGAGGTGTTCTTCGGCGAGGCCTACAAGGTCCTCCGGGGAGGCGCGTGGGCGAGCGCACCGGTCGCGGTGCGCAATGGCTTCCGGAACTGGGACTTCCCCAACCGCCGGCAGATTTTCGCCGGCTTCCGATGTGCACGGGACGTGAGGTGAGGCGATGCGGGTGACGACGGTACCGACGGTGGCGACTCCGGGTGACAGCGCGCAGCAGGCTCCGGGAGTCCAGGTGGACGTGTACGTGAAGCCGGGTGACGCGAAGCGCGCGCTCCGGGACGAGGCGCTCCAGGGCCTGTGCGGCTCGCCCAAGGAGCTGTCCCCCAAGTGGCTCTACGACGAGCGCGGCAGCCAGCTCTTCGACGACATCACCCGGCTGCCGGAGTACTACCCGACGCGGCGCGAGCGGGAAATCCTGCTGGCCCACGCGGGCGACATCGCGCGGCTGAGCGGCGCGGACACGCTCATCGAGCTGGGCAGCGGCACCAGCGAGAAGACGCGCCTGCTGCTGGACGCGCTGGAGGAGGCGGGCCGGCTGGCGCGCTTCGTCCCCTTCGACGTGAGCGAGGCCTTCCTGCGCCGCGCGGCCACGGGGCTCGCGCGGGAGTATCCCGGCATCACCGTGCACGCGGTGGTGGGCGACTTCGAGCGGCACCTGGGGCAGCTCCCCGGCGGCGGCCGGCGGCTGGTGGCCTTCCTGGGCGGCACCATCGGCAACCTGAAGCCGGCGCAGCGCGCGCTCTTCCTGCGCCAGCTTTCCGCGGGCCTGCAGCCCGGTGACGGCCTGCTGCTGGGCACCGACCTCATCAAGGACCGCGAGCGGCTGTACGCCGCCTACAACGACAGCGCGGGCGTGACGGCCGAGTTCAACCGCAACGTGCTCAAGGTGCTCAACCGCGAGCTGGGCGCGGACTTCGACGTGGACGCCTTCGACCACTTCGCGCCCTTCGACGAGAAGAACGCCTGGGTGGAGATGCGCCTGGTGTCGCGCAAGGCGCAGACGGTGCAGCTGTCCCACCTGCGCAAGCAGGTGGACTTCGCCGAGGGCGAGGTGCTGCGCACCGAGGTGAGCTGCAAGTTCCACCAGCAGCAGGTGGCCGCGGAGCTGTCCGACGCGGGGCTCGACCTGTCCCAGTGGTGGACGGACGCGGCGGGAGACTTCGCGCTCTCCCTGGCCTTCAAGCGCTGAGCGCGAGGCGGGAGTCGCTTCCTTCAGGGGGGCGCGTGGGCGGGGGCTCTCCCCGCCTCCGCGCCCTTCGCCGTTTCACCCGGAGGGCAAACGGCGTGGAACGGCGCCGGACTTCAGCGGCGCGGGTTGCGGCGAGGCCCGCTGCGGACGGGCACGGGGACCGGCTGCGGGGACGGACGCGTCCAGGCGGCCCAGAGCGCCCCCAGCCCGGCAACCACGAGGCCGCCCACGGCGATCAGCTGCTCTCCAACGGGTGCGATGTCCACGGTGGCGAGCTGGAGGGGGAGCATTCCGGAGAACGACATGCGGGGACTCCTTGCGAGGGCACTGCGTGGAGGTCCTGGATGGGTCCTGCCGGGCACCCAACGCAGTCCGGGAAGGTGGAGGTTAGAGATTCGTGACGACCAGGGGAAGCCCCCGAGCGTGGAAGCGGGTGTTGCATGCACGGAAGTGCACCGTGGATGCATAACGGTGAGACACCTGAGCCGCGTCAGATGTTCACGCGCCCCTCACGGACGCCTGCTCGCCCACCGTGGCTCCACCCGCGGACATACGTCCTGCCCCGGTGTGTGATGGACTACGGCAGCGCGCCCTGGACGGAGATGGCGCGGCAGGCCTCGGTGGCCAGCCGCACCTCCTCGGGAGAGGCCCCTGGCAGGCTGGCGCAGAGGAACAGGTCGCTGTCCACGCGCCGCGCGCCGAAGAAGCCGGGGGCCTCCGGGCCCACGCCGCCATCCTCCAGCCGGGGAGCCAGGGTGATGCGCACCAGCGCGTAGCGGTCCGAGGACTCCTCCTGGTCGAAGGAGAGCTCGAAGTCCTTCAGCTCATCCCGGACGCGGTCGGCCAGGGTGTCCGCGGAGGGCATCTGCTCGCCGTCCCCACGCTTCAGGTCCACCCGCAGCACGGGGCGGCCGGGCGGGCCCGCCTGGAAGCTCTCATCCGGCGCCACCTGCGCGGACCAGCCGTCCGGCAGCGGCACCTTCACGCCCGCGCGAAGGGAGGACCCGCGGTCCTTCCCCTCGCCTGCGTTGGAAGCAGACCCCTCCGGGTTGCAGCCCTTGCAGCCGCCCAGGAGGGTCAGCGCCAGCAGCGAGGCTGGCGCCATGTGCTTCCAGGACGTCACGCCTACTTCTTCTCGCTGCCCGGCGGCGGCGGCGGACGGCCACCGGTGCCCAGGTTCTCCATCTTCAGCGAGCCCTCGAAGATGACCCCGCGGTCCATGGACAGCGACGGCGTCTCGAGGTTGCCCTTCACGCGGCCGGGCGTCTTCAGCTCGATGATCTGCGTCGCCTTCACGTTGCCTTCGACCTGGCCGTTGATGATGACGGTGCCGGCCTGGATTTCGGCCTGGACCTTGGCGCCATCTCCAATGACGAGCACGTCCTTGGTGATGATCTGCCCCTGGAACTTGCCGTCGATACGGACCTGCCCTTCGAAGGTCAGCTTCCCTTCGAACTCGCTCCCCTTGCCCAGGAGCGTGTGGACCTCACCAGAACGCTGCGACACGGATTCCTCCTCCCGCCTGAACAGAGGCTTGCTGGATGCTTCGTCTTTTTTCCCGCCAAGGAGCGCCACGTCCTACTCCTTCCTGAGAAGCTTCAAGAGCCGGTCGAGGTCATCGTACGAGAAGAAGTCCACCTCGATGGTGCCCTTTCCAGGGCTTCGTTCGGTGAGCCGGACCTTGGTACCCAGCCGCCGTTGAAGCTCCTCCACCAGTGACTTCACCTGCGGGCTCTGCTTCGGTGCCGCCTTGCCCGCGTCCTTCTTCCCGTTGGGGCGACTCTGCTGGACCAGCCGCTCCGTGTCACGCACGGAGAGCTTCTTCTCCGCGACTTGCCGGGCCAGGTTCTGCAGCTCGGGCAGCCGGGGGACCCCCAGCAGGGCGCGCGCGTGCCCCATGCTGAGCGTGCCGTCCGCCACCATCGTCTTCACGTCCGCGGGCAACGCTAGCAGACGCAGCGCGTTGGCCACCGTGGAGCGCTCCTTGCCCACGCGCACGCTGACCTGCTCCTGCGTGAGCTTGAACTCCTCCACCAGGCGCTTGTAGCCCTCCGCCTCTTCGATGGGGTTCAGGTCCGCGCGCTGGAGGTTCTCCACCAGGGCGAGCTCGAAGGCCTGCACCTCCGTCACGTCACGGACGATGGCGGGCACTTCCTTGAGGCCGGCGGCCTGGGACGCGCGCCAGCGGCGCTCACCCGCGATGATGCGGTAGCCGTCACCGTCCTTGCGGACGAGGATGGGCTGGAGCACGCCCTGCGCCTTGATGGACTCGGAGAGCTCCTTGAGCTTCTCCTCGTCGAAGTAGGTGCGAGGCTGTTCCTTGTCGCGGTGGATGGACTCGATGGGGAGCTTGAGGACGCCGGCCTTCGCGGCCTGCTCGCCGCCCTTGCCGGATCCGACGGCGCCCGCCTGGGGGATGAGGGCGGACAGGCCACGTCCCAGGGCCCGCTTCTGTGCGTCTGCTTTCACCACGTCGTGACTCCAGCGCCGCCGCGAGCACACTCACGGCGGCCATGGCCCACAGGGGCGCGGCTCAAGCCACGCGCCGGCGAGGGCTCTTGGGGGTGTCCCGCTTCATCAGCTCGCGGCCGAGGGCGAGGTAGCTTTCACAACCCTTCGACTTGATGTCGTACAGGATGATGGGCTTTCCGAAGGAGGGGCACTCGGACAGGCGCACGTTGCGCGGCACGATGACCTCGAACACCTGCTTCTTGAAGTACCCGCGCACCTCCTCGACGACCTGGTGGGCGATGTTGGCCCGCGAGTCGAACATGGTGAGCAGGATGCCCTCCATCTTCAGGTCCGGGTTGAGGCCCTGCTTCACCAGGTCGATGGTGTGCGTCAGCTGCGAGAGTCCCTCGAGCGCGTAGTACTCGCACTGGAGCGGGATGAGGACGCCCTTGGCGGCGACGAGGCCGTTCAGGGTGAGCAGGCCGAGCGAGGGGGGGCAGTCGATGACGATGTACTCGTAGGCGGGCGCGACGGGGTCGACGGCGCGCTTCAGCCGGTACTCGCGGTGGTCGATCTCGGCGAGCTCGAGCTCGGCGCCGACGAGGTGGCGCGACGCGGGGACGAGGTCGAGGAACTTGAGCTCGGTCTTCCGGATCGCCTCGGTGAGCGGGAGCCCGTCGAGCAGGACCTCGTAGATGGACTTCTCGGACTCGTCGCGCCGGATGCCGAGGGCGCTCCCTGCGTTGCCCTGGGGATCGACGTCGATGAGGAGGGTCCGCTTCTCGGACGCGGCGAGCGAGGCAGCGAGGTTCACGGCCGTGGTGGTCTTGCCGACGCCGCCCTTCTGATTCGCGATGGTGAGGATCCGGCTCATGGAGTCTCGGTGTGCGGGGGAGCGGCCCCCGAGCAGCGTGTCGTTCAAGGCAAGCCCCTTGTCTCGCGCCCGGCCCCCTTGGCCGCCGCGTGCGCAAGATGCCGGACCCCCCTGACATCCCATGTTCCACGTGGAACGTTGGGCCCGGGGTAGGGACCTCTGTTCCACGTGGAACACCCCGCCTCCTCGGCACCTTCCGGCCGCCGGCCGCTACCTCGCCCGCACCGTAGCGCTCCGGCGGGCGTACGCTTCGAGGGGGGGTTGCCGGGGGGCGGGGTTCCGAGGGGCGGCCGGGTGGGCCTTCTCCGCTCACCCTGAGCGTAGCAGCCGCGAAGCGGCTGCGGAGTCGAAGGGCGGGGCTCGCCGACCAGGGTCGAGTGCTCGGCGGGCCCAGGCGGCCGCCCCTCGGACCCGCAACCCCGGGCAACCACCCTCGAGGCGTACGCCAGCCACGGCGGCTGCCCGAGACCGCTCGCCCTTCGACAGGCTCACGGCGAGCGGACCATCAGGAGAGCAGCCTCAGCTCCGCGCAGCCCTCAGGCCCGGACCCACCGGACCACCGCCCGGGAGGCCCGCGAGAACGGCAGCTCGTACCGCTCGACGCCCGCGAGCGCGAGCCCGGCCGCAGCCCCGAGCTCGGCGAGCCGGGCCTCGTCCTCGACCTTCCCGAGCATCGCGAGCAGGGTCCCACCGGGCGCGACGTACGCGCTGCCGAGCGGGACCCAGATCGACGGCTCCGCGACGGCGCGGCTCACGACCGCCTCGCTCCTCGGCAGGCCGTCCGACTCCGGCGCGCCGCTGGCGCGGGCGACGACGCCGCGGACGTGCTCGAGGCCGAGCTCGACCGCCACCGCCTTCACGAACGCCACCTTCTTCGCCACCGAGTCGCAGCAGACGACCCCGAGCTCCGGCCGCGCGCAGGCGAGCGCGACGCCCGGGAGGCCGCCGCCGCTGCCGACGTCGAGCACCGTCCGCGCGCTCCCGAGCGAACGGAGCAGGAGCAGGCTGTCGAGCAGGTGCTTCTCCGCCACCTCGGCCGGCGCCGTGATCGCCGTGAGGTTCACCTTCCGGTTCCAGGCGAGGAGCCGGTCGGCGAAGCGGTCGAGGAGGGGGAGGGCGGCCGGCGGCAGGTCGAGCCCGAGCACGCGCGCCCCGCCCTCCAGCGTCTCGCGAAAGGCGGGGTCCATCACTTCGACTGGCCGCGCCGGCCGATGGCTGCCTCGACCTCGGCCCGGTGCGCGCCGAGGTACTCCTCGACCTCCGACTCCTCGAGGCCCAGGTCCCGCAGGACGCCCTCGTACACGAACCGGAAGCCCTGACGGTACTGGCCGTCCTGGAGCTCGAACGAGCGCCGGAGGACCGCCGCGGAGAAGAGCCGCTCGGCCCGCGTCTTCCCGCGGCCCGCCACTAGGCGCCCTGCTTCCCCGCCGTCGGGACGATGAGGAGCTGGCGGAAGATGCCCTCTCCCTCGCTCCGGGTCGTGACGCCCTCGACGCCCACGAGCGCGAGGTGGATCTGCCGCCGCTCCCGCGCGGTGATCGGCGCGATCGCGAGCACCTTGCCCGTCCGCTGCGCCGCCGCCGCGAGCCGCTCCGCCATCGCCTTCACCGTGGGGTCGCCGTCCTCGCTGAACCCGCCCACCTCCAGGTTCACCCACTTCCTCCCCTCGGACCGCGGGTTCACGACGCGGTTCACGAGGTGCTGCACCGCCTCGACGAGGCCGCCCGACAGCTCGAGCGCGTTCCCCTCCTGCGCGGCGAGCGAGACGCCGATCGCCTCGGCCGTCTCCCGGACCTCGACCGACACCTTGGCCCCGAGCCGCTCGAACAGCTCCACGCAGAAGGTCCGCGCCCGCTCCACCTTCTCCGGCGCCTGCGCCGGGGGAGGCGCCCCGTTCTGCTCGTCCGCGATCGCCATGGGAGGTCCTTTCACTTCGCCGGCGCGAGCTGCCCGCTCTGCATCTTCATCATGCCCTGCTGCTGCACGATCGACAGGACGTTGTTCACCACGATGTAGAGGGTGAGGCCCGCCGGCACCTGCAGCATGATGAACGTGAAGAAGATCGGGAAGAAGTAGAGCATCATCTTCGCCTGCGCGTTCTCCGCCGGCTGCGGCGAGAGCTTCTGCATCACGAAGCTCGAGGCGCCCATGAGGAGCGGGAGCACGAAGATCGGATCGTGCTGCGTGAGGTCCTGGATCCACAGGAAGCCCTCGCGGTAGAGCTCGACCGAGGTCTGGAGCGCGGCGTAGAGGGCGAACCAGATCGGCATCTGCAGGAGCATCGGGAGGCAGCCGCCGAGCGGGTTCACCTTGTGCTCGCGGTAGAGCCCCATCACCGCCATGTTGAGCTTCTCGCGGTCGTCCCCGTGCTTCGCCTTCAGCTTCTCGATCTCCGGCTGCAGCTTCCGCATCTCGTTCATCGACTGCATCTGCTTGTACGTGAGCGGGAAGAGCACGATCTTCACGAGCAGCGTGAGCAGGATGATCGCGATGCCCCAGTTCCCGACGAAGGCGTGGAGCCACCGCATCACGTAGAGGAGGCCGCGGGCGAAGACGCCGAAGTACTTCGCCGTGCCGTAGTTCACCGAGGTGTCGAACGCGCGGCCGTAGGAGCGGAGCGTGTCGAGGTCCTTGGGCCCCGCGTAGATCGTGAACTCCGCCTTCCGCGCCTTCTCCGGCGGGAGGGCGAGCGACGCCACCCCGACGCCCTTCGAGGCGCCGCTCGCGAGCACGCACGTCCCGGCCGGCTCCGCGGGGAACACGGCGGAGACGAAGTAGTGCTGGTCGACCCCCGTCCAGTAGGCGGTCCCCTCACCGCGCTGCGGCGCCTTCCCGGGCTCGGGGTCGTACCGCTCCGTGCTCTCGCCCGCGCGGCAGATCGGGTGGGCCTGGTCGAGCGGCGGCCCGGTGAAGAGGGCGAGGAACCCGCCCTTCTCGCCGCCGGGCGGCGTGTACGACGGGTAGAGGACGCCGATCGGCGTGCCGGGTCCGCCAGTCACCTCGATCGTGAGCGCGAGCTCGAAGGGCTTGCCGGTCAGCCGGAAGCTCTTGCGGACCTCCGCGCCGTTGACGCTCCCCGTGAACGTGATCGAGCGATCGTCCCTCGACGAGATCGCCATCGGCACCCGCGCCGACGCCATGACCTCTTCCGGCTTCGCCCCCTCCGGCGCGATCGCGAGGGAGAGCGGATACGCTTGCCCCTCGCCCGCGATGCGCGCGAGGTTCACCGGCTCCTCCTGGTCCCCGCGCCCCCGCCGGAACTTCGGATCCTGGAGCGTGAACGACCTCAGCGCGCCGCCCCACGTCGAGAACGTCGCCTCGAACCCGCCCCCGTGGAGGACCACCGTCTCCTCCGGAGCGCTCGGCTCCGGCGCCGGCGCGGTCGGGACCGCCGGCACCGCCGCGCCGCCGCCCACGGGTGCCGCCGGCGCCGCCGCCTTCTCCGCCGGCTGCTGCTGCGCCTGCTGCGGCCGTCGCGGGTACCGCCAGGCCTCGTACTGACCGTACGCCCACATCACGGCGAAGGAGATCGCGATCGCCAGGAACAACCGCTTGGTGTCTTTGCCCAAGGGCTACCTCTTTGGAGTTAGCTCCGGGACGGGATCGATCCCGCCCGGATGAAAGGGGTGGCAGCGGAGGACCCGCTTCACCGTCAGATAAGTGCCCCGCGCCGCGCCGTGGCGCTCGAGCGCCGTCAGCGCGTACGCCGAGCAGCTCGGGTAGAACCGGCAGGAGGGCGGGAGGACCGGCGACAGGAGGCGCCGATAGAGCTTCACCAGCAGCAGGAGGAGCCAGCGGATCATGGCCCGCCCCGCTCCGCGCGCAGCTTCTCGCGCGCAGCCCCGAGCGCACGCCGCGCGCCGTCGAGCCCGGCCCCGAGGGCGGCAGGCCTGGCGATCACGACGAGGTCGATCGCGGGCAGATCTCCGGCGACGCCGCGCCAGGCCTCGCGGATCCAGCGCTTCACGCGGTTGCGCTCGACGGCGTTCCCGACCTTCGACGACACCGTGATCCCGATCCGCGGCCGCGGGGTTCCGGAGGCGAGCGCGAGGACGACGAGCTCTCCGGAGTGGATGCGCCGGCCGCGCTGCTGCACCTCGAGGAACTCACGCCGGCGACGCAGCCGGGCCGTCCTCGGGAGCTTCACCCCGGCTACTTCTTCGGCGCGCGCGGAGCGAGGCGCTTCCGCCCCTTGGCGCGCCGACGCTTGATGACCTCGCGCCCACCCGGGCTCTTCATGCGCTTGCGGAAGCCGTGCGTGCGGTTCCTGCGCTGCTTCTTGGGCTGATAAGTCCGCTTCATGGCGCGGCAAACTCACCGATCGCCCAACGCATGTCAAGGATTCACCGACCCCGGCGCGCGAGCGTCCGAGCGCCGCGCGGGTGCCGTGAGAAACTCCCGTCGTTACCGGCCCGATCGAAGTCGGCCTTGATCCGTTCCGGCCTCTTTCGCTACCTTCCGCGCCACGGTTCACGGGCCTGCCCGGCACCTCGCAGAACAAGCGAACAGGTGAGCGCCGCTTCCCCGATCGGGATGCGGGCGGCCGGCGTTTTTTCGCGTCACGGAACGGGGGTTTTCACGATGGATGTACCCGCGAGCGCTCGCGCCTCGTCGCCTCTCCACGACGCCTGGTCCCGCATCGACTCCTTCCTCCGCACGCGGCTGCGCCCCGATCTGTACGAGCGGTGGTTCGCGCCGCTGCGCCCCGTCTCCGTGACCGACGGCTGCCTGCACATCGGCGCCCCCGACAAGTTCCACCGCGACTTCGTCGAGGACAACTACCGCCCGTGGTTCGAGGAGTTCGTCCCCGAGGTCCTCGGCGAGCGCCTCCGCATCTCGTTCGCCGTGGACGAGGCGCCCCGCGCGCCGCCCGCCGCGCCGATCCCGCTCCCGATCGCCTTGACGCCCTCGACCCGCGAGCTGCCCGCCCTGGCCGATCCGCGCGACTCCCGCCCGAACCCGCGCTACGTCTTCGACACGTTCGTCGTCGGCGCCTCCAACCACTTCGCCTTCGCCGCCGCGCAGAACGTCGCCCAGAACCCCGGCAAGACCTGGAACCCCCTCTTCCTCCACGGCGACTCCGGCCTCGGGAAGACGCACCTCCTCCACGCCGTCGCCGCGGCCATCCTCGAGAAGAGCGGCGGCCGCGTCGCGATCGTCTCCTCCGAGCGGTACACGAACGACTTCGTCGCCGCCCTCTCGAAAGGCACGATGGACGAGTTCCGCCGGAAGTACCGCGAGTGCTCCGCGCTCCTCGTGGACGACGTCCAGTTCCTCGCCGGGAAGGACAAGACGGCGGAGGAGTTCTTCCATACGTTCAACGAGCTCCACGACCACCACGTCCAGATCGTCCTCTCGAGCGACCGGCCGCCGAAGGAGCTGAAGGGCCTCGACGAGCGGCTCTGCTCCCGGTTCGAGTGGGGCATGCGGGTGCAGATCGAGGCGCCGGAGTTCGAGACGCGGGCGGCCATCCTCCAGAAGAAGGCGGCGGTCGAGAGCATCGAGCTGCCCCAGGACGTCACCGACCTCCTCGCCCAGCACATCCGCTCCAACGTCCGCGAGCTCGAGGGCGCGCTCATGCGCGTCGCCGCCTTCGCGTCCCTCAAGAAGGAGCCGATCACCGTCCAGCTCGCGCGCGACGTCCTGGGCGACGTCATCCCGCCGCCCGGCTACCGGCCCCCGATCGAGAAGATCCAGGACGCGGTCGCGGCCCACTATGGCCTCACGGTCGCGAAGCTGACGAGCGCCTCCCGCGAGCAGAAGATCGCCCTGCCGCGCCAGGTCGCCATGTACCTCTGCCGCGAGCTCGCGAAGGAGAAGTTCCAGTCCATCGCCGAGAAGTTCAACAAGAAGGACCACACCACCGTCATCGCCGCCGTCGATCGGATCCGCCAGCTCAAGGAGACCGACGGCTTGGTGAGCTCGGCCCTCCAGACGCTGACCGCGAAGCTCGCGCCGTAACGCCCCACCCCATGATCCCGACCGCACGAGAGCGGGTGGACGTCCGTCCATCCGGCCGCCCGCGCGCGCCCGGCGTCCGCCGCGTCCGGCAGGCCGCCCTTGCGCGGCTGCGCCGCGGGCCAACCGTGTGGAGGGCGCGTGGAACGGCGTCCGATCCGGCTGGGGATCAGGTGTGGGCCGCTGTTGACACTTCTTTCCGGCCCGCGCTACACAATCTCGACCCAGCGGGATCCAGACGTTTTTCCAGGCCGGAAAGACGAGGCGATCCGGAGTCCTAGGCCGGCTTTCCACAAGGTGCCGGCCCCTGCTACTCCGGCGATCTCATAAGAAGAGGATCCTTCCCATATGGAACTCAAGATCGGCGTCCCTGAGCTCGTGAAGGCGCTCGGCCGCTCCCAGGGCATCGTGGAGAAGAAGAGCACGATGCCGATCCTCAGCCACGTCCTTCTCGAGGCCAGGAAGGCCGGGCAGCTCGTCGTATCCGCCACCGACCTCGATCTGTCCGTCTCCTCCGAGCACGGCTGCGAGGTGCTGAAGGAAGGCGCCCTCGCCGTCTCCGCGCGCCCCCTCTACGAGATCGTCCGGGCGCTGCCCGAGACGACGGTGACGCTCAAGCGCGGCCAGAACAACTACCTCGAGGTGAAGAGCGGCTCGGCCGAGTTCCGCATCGTCGGCCTCCCCGCCGAGGACTTCCCGGCCCTCCCGCGGTTCGACAAGGTGCCGTTCGAGGACGTGGAGCCCTCGCTGCTCCTCGACATGATCGAGCGGACGTTCTTCGCCGTCTCGACGGACGAGACCCGGTACAACCTGAACGGCGTCTTCTTCGAGCCGGCCGCGGGCAACCTGCGCCTCGTCGCCACCGACGGGCACCGGCTGTCGCTGTCGGAGCGGCCCATCACCGGCACGTTCGGCCTGAAGCGCGGCGTCATCCTGCCCAAGAAGGGGCTCCAGGAGCTGAAGAAGCTCCTCTCCGAGGCGACGGAGTCCGGCGAGGAGAAGCCGGAGGCGAAGCTCGGGTTCCTCGACAACAGCGCCATCTTCCGCCGGCCGGGCGTGGTCCTCGTGATGCGGCTCATCGAGGGGCTCTTCCCGGACTACAAGCAGGTGATCCCGAAGGCCGGCGAGAAGGTGGTGAAGCTCGGGCGGGCGCGGTTCGGCGAGACGCTCCGGCGCATCTCGCTCCTCTCCTCCGACAAGGCGCACGCCGTGAAGCTGGACCTCTCGAAGGGCGTGCTGCGGGTGCTCTCGCAGAACCCGGACCTCGGCGACGCGAAGGAGGACGTCCCCGTCGAGTACGAGGGGGAGCCGCTCAAGATCGGCTTCAACGCCCGCTACCTCACCGAGGTGCTCGCGGTGATCCAGTCGGGAGACGTGCAGCTCGAGCTCGCCGACGACCTCTCGCCCGGCGTGCTCCGCGGCGCGGAAGAGGCCGACCAGGGGTTCACCGCGGTCGTGATGCCGATGCGGATCTGAGCCGGCCCGGGTCGCTTGGCCTCTCGACAGGCTCAGGCCGAGCGGACCCTCTGCCCTGGCGGTGCCGCTCCTTGAGGCTGCTGTCGCTCCAGATCCAGGACTTTCGCAACCTCGCCGCGGTCGCGCTCGCGCCGTCGCCCCGCACGACGGTCCTCGTCGGCCAGAACGGCCAGGGGAAGACGAACCTCCTCGAGGCGATCTACTTCCTCGCCACCCTGAAGCCGCTCCGGGCGACGCGCCTCCAGGAGCTCATCCGGTTCGGCGCCGCGCGCGCGCTCGTCTCCGGTCGGTTCGAGGGGCCGGGCGGGGAGCGGACGCTGGCCGTGCAGCTCGGGGACGGCGCGCGGACGGCCTCCCTCGACGGCAAGGTGCAGGACCGGTTCGACGAGTACTTCGAGGGGCTCGCGGCGGTCTCGTTCACCCCGGACGATCTGCTCCTCGTGAAGGCAGGCCCCGAGGGACGGCGGCGGTTCCTCGACCGCGCGGCGTTCAACCGGTGGCCGGCGGTGCTGGGCGAGGCGCGCGACTACGTGCGAGCGCTCCGGGCGCGCAACGCGGCGCTGCGGAGGGGGGACGCCGACGTCGAGGCGAGCTTCCGGGAGCCGCTCGCGCGGGCCGGGGCGAGGCTCCTCGCGCGCCGGCGCGCGCTCATGACCGAGCTCGCCCCGCGCGTCGAGGCCGCCTTCCGGGAGATCTCGGGCCCCGCGGCGCCGGTCGCGGCGCTCGAGTACCGCGCGGCGTCCGGGATCCGGACCGACGGGACCGAGGCCGAGCTCGTCGCGCGGCTCGAGGCGGCGCTCGCGGCGCGGCTCGAGCGGGATCGCGAGCGGGGGTTCACGTCGGTCGGGCCGCACGCCGACGACGCGACCCTCGCGCTGGGCGGGAAGGGTGCCCGGTTCTACGGGAGCCAGGGCCAGCAGCGCGCGCTCGTCCTCGCGCTCAAGATCGCGGAGATCGAGAACCTGCGCGCGACGCTGCGCCGCCCCCCCCTCCTCCTCCTGGATGACGTCTCCTCGGAGCTCGATCCGGCGAAGAACGCGTTCCTCCTCGCCTACCTCGCGAGCCTCCCCGGGCAGGCGTTCCTCACCACCACCGACGAGCGGCTCCTCGGCGCCGCGGCCGGGCCGGAGAGCGTCTTCCACCGGGTCGAGAATGGGGCCGTTTCGGGGCCTCTTTCCTGAGCCGTTTCGAGGGGTTCCAACCCGGTCATGGGCGTTGCCCAAGGGCCGTCGGCCTGCTATACCCAATCGACCCGTAACCCACGAATTCCCCTAAGAGAAACCCTGAGCGAGGCACCCCTGGAAACCGCGGAGAGAAGCCAGCGCGCCGTCTCGGATGGAGACGAGCAGTACGGCACCGATGCCATCAAGGTGCTCGAGGGGCTGGAGGCGGTCCGCAAGCGGCCGCACATGTACATCGGCGACGTCGGGGAGCGCGGCCTGCACCACCTCGTCTACGAGGTCGTGGACAACTCCGTGGACGAGGCGATGGCGGGGCGCGCCAACGAGATCAACGTCGCCATCCACGCCGACAACTCGATCACCATCGTCGACAACGGCTCGGGCATCCCGGTCGGCCCTCACCCAACGGTGAAGGGCATGGACACGCTCGACGTCGTGATGACGAAGCTCCACGCCGGCGGGAAGTTCGAGTCGAACGCGTACAAGGTCTCGGGCGGCCTGCACGGCGTCGGCGTGACCTGCGTGAACGCGCTGTCCGAGTGGCTCAAGGTCGAGGTGTACCGCGAGGGGAAGGTCTGGGCGCAGCGGTACGAGCGCGGGAACCCGGCGGGCAAGGTGACGCCGATCGGCGAGACGCAGCGGCGCGGGACGAAGGTCACGTTCAAGCCCGATCCCACCATCTTCGAGGTGACCGAGTACTCCTTCGAGACGCTCTCGGGCCGCCTGCGCGAGCTCGCCTTCCTGAACGCCGGCCTCACGATCACCATCGAGGACGAGCGGAGCGGGAAGAAGCACGAGTTCCTGTTCAAGGACGGCATCCGCGAGTTCGTGGCCTTCCTCAACAAGAGCCGCGAGGTGCTGTTCCAGCCGCCGATCGCGCTCCGCCAGGAGGTCGAGACCGAGCGCGGGACGGCCCTCGTCGAGATCGCCCTGCAGTGGAACGACGCCTACGACGAGAAGGTCTTCGCGTTCGCGAACAACATCCACAACCACGAGGGCGGCACGCACCTCATCGGCTTCAAGACCGCCCTCACCCGCACGATCAACGCGTACGGGCAGAAGAACAACCTCTTCAAGGACCTCAAGGACGACGTGCCCTCCGGCGACGACATGCGGGAGGGGCTCGCGGCGGTGATCTCGATCCGCCTCCCCGGCGCGAGCTTCGAGGGGCAGACGAAGACGAAGCTCTCGAACACCGAGGCGAAGAGCATGGTCGAGACCATGCTCAACGAGAAGCTGACCGCGTACCTCGAGGAGAACCCGAACGTCGCGAAGCGCGTGTGCGGCAAGGTCGCCGAGGCCGCCCGGGCGCGGATCGCGGCGCGCAAGGCGCGCGAGACGGTCCGCCGCAAGGGCGCGCTCGACGGCGCGTCGCTCCCGGGGAAGCTCGCCGACTGCCAGTCGCGGGATCCCGCCGAGAGCGAGCTCTACATCGTCGAGGGCGACTCCGCCGGCGGCTCGGCGAAGCAGGGGCGCGACCGCCGCGTCCAGGCGATCCTCCCGCTCCGCGGCAAGATCCTGAACGTGGAGAAGGCGCGGTTCGACAAGATGCTGTCGTCCGAGATCATCGCCACGCTCATCACCGCGCTCGGCACCGGCATCGGCCCCGAGGAGTACGACGTCGACAAGATCCGGTACCACCGGGTCATCGTGATGACCGACGCGGACGTGGACGGCAGCCACATCCGGACGCTGCTCCTCACCTTCTTCTTTCGGCAGATGCCGCAGGTGATCGAGAAGGGCTACCTCTACATCGCCCAGCCGCCGCTCTACCGCGTCTCGAAGGGGAAGAAGGAGCGGTACATCAAGGACCAGGAGACGATGGACGAGTACCTCCTCGGCCTCGGGACCGAGAAGGCCCGCCTCACCGCCGGCGAGACCGCGGTCGAGGGCGAGGAGCTGACGAGCCTCGCGCGCAAGGCGATCCGGTACCGCGCGATGCTCGCGCGCGTCGATCGCCGCCGGGACAGCCGGATCGTGGACGCGGCGGTGCGGCTCGGGGACCTCGACCTCACGCTCCTGCGCGACCACGAGCAGGTGAAGGAGCAGGTGCAGAAGATCTTCGAGCGGGCGCAGAAGGCGCACCCGGAGCTGGTCGTGCGCCACGCGAAGATCGAGCGCGACGAGGAGCACGCCTGCGACGCGCTCGTCTACCAGACGATCGTGTCCGGCGCGCCGCGCGAGACGCGGCTCGACTTCAACTACCTCTCCGGCGCGGAGTGGGGGGAGCTGTCGTCGCTCCACGGCGCCCTCGCCGAGCTCGGCCCGGGCCCGTACAAGCTCGAGGCCGGGGACGGCGAGCGGGAGGTGCCCGACGTCTTCAGCATGGTGGACGCGATCAAGCAGTCCGCGACCCAGGGCCAGACCATCCAGCGCTACAAGGGGCTCGGCGAGATGAACCCCGAGCAGCTCTGGGAGACGACGATGAACCCCGCGAACCGCACGATGCTGCAGGTGCGGGTGGACGACGCCGTCGAGGCGGACGAGATCTTCTCCATCCTGATGGGCGACGCGGTGGACCCGCGGCGCGAGTTCATCGAGCGGCACGCGCTGGACGTGCAGAACCTGGACATCTAGGCGGCGGGGACGGGACGGGCCGCGCGGGCGGCGAAGACCACACGAACCCCACAGCACTCCACGAGGAGCCCACATGCCCCGCACGGCGGTCGCCGCCCTCGGCACCTGCACCCCGGACCGCGTCGTCACCAACGAGGAGCTCACGCGGTACATGGAGACCTCGGACGAGTGGATCACCCAGCGGACCGGCATCAAGGAGCGGCGCTGGGTGGCGCCGGGCCAGGGCAACAGCGACCTGGCGCTCGAGGCGACGAAGCGCGCGCTCGACGCGGCCGGGTGGAAGGCGACCGACATCGAGGCGATCGTGTACGCGACGCTCTCGACCGATCACATGTTCCCCGGCGACGGCTGCTTCCTCAACGCGAAGCTCGGCCTCCCCGGCGTTCCCGCGATCGACATCCGCAACCAGTGCACCGGCTTCATCTACGGCCTCTCGGTCGCCGACGCGTGGATCCGGACCGGGATGTTCCGCAAGGTGCTGCTCGTCGGGTCCGAGGTCCACTCGACCGGCCTCGACGTCTCGACGCGCGGGCGCGACGTGGCGGTGATCTTCGGCGACGGCGCCGGGGCGGCGCTGCTCGAGGCGACCGACGACCCGGACCGCGGCGTCCTCTCCTGCCACCTGCACGCGGACGGGCGGTTCGCGAAGGACCTGTGGACCGACAAGCCGGGCAGCGTCTACCACCCGCGCATCCCCAAGGACATCGGCGACTCCGAGGACGTCTTCCCGCACATGGAAGGCCAGAAGGTCTTCAAGAACGCGATCGTGCGGATGCCGGAGGTGCTGCGCGAGGCGCTCGACAGGAACGGGCTCTCGCCGCGGGACCTCAAGGTGGTCATCCCACACCAGGCGAACCTGCGCATCTCGGAGATGGTGCAGCGGTCCCTGGAGCTGCGCGACGACCAGGTGTTCAACAACATCCAGAAGTACGGGAACACCACCGCCGCCTCGATCCCCCTCTGCCTGGCCGAGGCCGTGCAGGCCCGCGGCGTGCAGCGTGGGGACCTCGTGGGGCTGTGCGCGTTCGGGGCCGGCTTTACTTGGGCGAGCGCCCTGCTACGCTGGTAGTGGATTCACGGAGACCGCGGGCGGAGGGGCCCGCTCTCGCGAGGGCGCAGGGGAGCGCACGCCGTGACGAGGGGCGCCGGCCGTGAGTTCGAGACCTACTGAGGCGTCGTCTAATGGCAGGACCGCGGACTTTGGATCCGCTCATGAAGGTTCGAATCCTTCCGCCTCAGCCACCTCATCACGCGCAGTGAACGAGGACCCGGGCACCGCCGCGCGGCCCGCGCCGGCCGCCGTCGTGGTGGCCCTCGGGGACCTGCCCCCGCGGCTGCTGGCGGACGTCGCGACCGCGCTCGCCCCCGCGCTGGGGCTCGCCTGGAAGCACGGCCCGCCGCTCGATCGGCCGACCTACGCCTGGAACGCCGGGCGCCGGCAGTTCCACGCGCCCGCCGTGCTGCGCCGGCTCGCCGGGCTCCGGCCGCCGTCGGGCGCGCCCGTCCTCGGCCTCGTGGACGGGGACCTCTTCCTGCCGGACGACGGCGACTACGTGCTGTTCGACGCGGACCGGGATCTCGGCGCCGCCGTCGTCGGGCTCGGGCGCCTGGGCGCGGAGCCGGCCGCGCTCCGGCGGCGGGCGCAGGTGCAGGCGGTGCACGCGCTCGGGCACGTGCTCGGCCTCGCGGCCTGCACGGACGCGCGCTGCGCCATGCACGCGTCGAACGAGCCGACGGACGCCGATCGGAGGCCGCCGAGCCTCTGCGCGGGGTGCCGGTCGGTGCTGGGCCGCCGCTGAGGGGCGGGACCCGTGGCGAGCCTCTGCCAGCGCGAGGGCGCGAGCTGCGGCGCCTGCTGCGGGCTCTACAACCGCTCGGACCTCTCGCGCGCGGCGATCCGCGACGGCCTCCGCCGCTCGACCGCCCTCCTCGCGCAGACGCCGCGGACGCCGGAGGCCTTCCACGCGGCCGCGGCCGCCCGGTCGCGGGAGCTGCCCGCGCCGGTCTTCCCGTCCATCCGGATCTGCCCGCTGCTCGGGTTCCTCGACGCCGCCGAGGAGCGCGTCGGCTGCCTCGGTCACCCGGAGGTCACCGGAGGCGCCGATCTCCGCGCCTGCGGCGTCTACGACGTCCTCACCTGCGACACGTTCCTGTGCCCGAGCCACGCGGGCCTGCGGGAGGAGGACGTCGCGCTCGTCGCCGGGGCGGCCGGCGGCTTCCACCTGTACGGGCTCGTCGCCACCGACGCGCCCTTCGTGCAGGCGGTGCTCGGCGCCCTCGCCGCGCGGACGGGGCGCCGCCCCGCGCCGGCGGACCTCCGCCACCCGCCGTTCGCCGCGGGCCTCCGGGCGCTGTTCGCGCTCAAGGAGGAGCTCGAGCCCGGTTCGGAGGGGATCTTCGGCGCGTTCCGCGTGGAGCCGCGCGCGCCGCCCGAGGAGGCCGGCGCCGAGGACGCCTCGGAGGACCCCGCGGACCGGATCCTCGCCGCGCTCGGGGCGGACGCCGCGTCGGGGAACGACGAGGATGCGCTCCGCGCCGAGGTGGTCCTGCGGCTCGACCGGTGCGCGGCGGCGCTCGCGGAGGCGGCGCGAGCGGCGCGGTGACCGCTGCTCGCGGGGGTGGTTCACCCGCCAGCCCCCAGTTTCGAGCGGCAGCTTCGGCCTCACCAAGAGTGGTTCATCGGATTCGAGGGGCGGTTCCGTGGGCGGGCGACCGCGGAAAGCGCGACAACACCGACTGGACCTCGGACACGCCCTCGATCTCCATGATGGCGTTTGCCACCGTCGCTCGAACGAACCGCAGGCGAGCCGCCACAAGCAACGCCCACAAGGCGGCCCGGACGGCCGCCCCACGGCAACGCGCCACAAGGCGAGGCGTACGGGGATCGACGGGCCCCCGCTACTTGCCCTGCGGCAGCCGCAGCGCCACGAGCTCGGCGACGTCCATCACCTCGAGCCTCTCCTCGTGGCCGAGCTCGTTCACGCCGTCCTTGAGCATCGTGAGGCAGAACGGGCACGCGGTGGCGACGACGCCGCCCGCGGCGCCGAGGGTCTCGGCCGCCTCCTGGACGCGGTGCTGGTTGATGCGCGTCCCGAGCTTCTCCTCGAGCCACATCCGGCCGCCGCCGGCGCCGCAGCAGAACCCCTCCCGGCGGTTGCGCGGCAGCTCCCGGGGCGCGGCGCCCGCGGCGCGGAGCGCCTCCCGGGGCGCCTCGGTGATCCCGTTCCAGCGCGCGAGGTAGCACGGATCGTGGAACGCGACCTGGGCGGCGTCGCCGCCGGCCGGCGCCAGGCGGAGCCTCCCCTCGGCCGCGAGGCGGGCGAGGAGCTCGGCGTGGTGGACGACCTCGTACCGGCCGCCGAACTGCGGGAGCTCGTTCTTGAGCGTGTTGAGGCAGTGCGGGCACTGCACGAGGATCTTCTTCACCCCGCGCGCCTCGAACAGCGCGACGAGGGCCCGCGCCTGCGCCTGGAAGAGGAACTCGTTCCCGAGGCGGCGCGCCGCGTCGCCCGTGCAGGTCTCCTCCTCGCCCAGGATCGCGAACGAGACGCCGGCGTGCCGGAGGAGCTGCACGATCGCCCGGGAGACCTTCTTCTGGCGTTCGTCGAAGGCGCCGGCGCAGCCGACGAAGAAGAGCCACTCGTACGCCGCCCCGGGGGACGCGCGCGGGAGGTCGAGGTCCGCGCACCACTCCGTCCGCTTCGAGGCGCCGAGGCCCCACGGGTTCCCCTGCCGCTCGATGCCGTTGAAGACGCGGACCGCCTCGTCGGGGAAGACCGCGTCCACCATCACCTGCTGGCGGCGCATGTCGATGAGGCGCGGGATGTTCTCGATGAGGACCGGGCAGGCGGTCTCGCACCAGCCGCACGTCGTGCACGCCCAGGCGGTCTCCGGCGCGACCACCGTGGTGATCGCCGGGAGCCTCGCCGCGGCGGCCTCCTTCGCGGCCGGGTCCTTCGCCCGCGCGAGGGCGATGAGCGCCGGCGTCTGCTCGTCGAGGTGGTGCCGGATCGCCCGGTTCACCTCCTTGTGCGCGAGCGGCTTGCCGGTGACGTGGGTGGGGCAGTGGGTGAGGCACCGGCCGCAGAGCGTGCAGCTGTAGACGTCCCAGGCCTCCTTCCACGAGAGGTCCTTCACCGTCGCCGTGCCGAACCGCGCGTCGTCCTTCTCGAGGTCGAGCGGCGCGAGCGCCGACGCCGGCGGGAGCCGGGCGAAGAAGACGTTGGGCAGGGCGGTGATGACGTGGAAGTGCTTGCCGTAGGGGAGGAGGTTCCCGAAGACGAGGATGATCGCGAGGTGGAGGAAGAGGGAGACGACGGCGAGCGTGTGCGCCGTGCCCGGGCCGACGCCCATCGCCGCGAGGCCGAGGGCGGTGGCCGACGCCGCGGGCTCGAGGGGCGCGAACGCGAGCGGCCCGCCCGCGGCCACCCGCAGGCCGCCGTCGTGGAGCAGCTCGGTCACCATCAGGCCCGCGATGAGGACCAGGATGACGAGCGCCTCGGCGGAGCGCGTGACGCGCGCGGGCTTGCGGAGGACGCGCCAGGCGATGAAGCCGAGCGCCGCGGCCAGCGCGCCGACCACGACCACGTCCTTCACGAACGCGTACGCGCGGCCGAGCGCCCCTTCGGGCGCGAGGAGCGGGAGGTGGAAGCCGGGGTCGAAGCCGACGCCGAAGAGCGTCACGGTCCGGAGCGCCAGCACGAGGAAGGCGAAGAAGAGCACGACGTGCAGGAGGCCCGGCCCGCGCTCCTCGGGGTCGACGAGCCGCTTCTGGCCGAGGCCGTAGCGGAGGAGGACGGAGAGCCGCTCCCGCACGCGGTCGGTCCGCTCCTCGCGCCGGAGCGCGAGGAGCGGCGCCATCCGCCGGTACATCGTGAAGGAGAAGAACGCGGCCGCGGCCGCGAGCATCGCGAGGGTCAGCGCCGGAGCCATGCGGCCCGCACGCTAACGCCCGGAGTGGAACCGCCGCAAGGAGGGAAATGCGGCCCGGCGCGGCCTGCCGGATCCGGATCAATCCCGCCCGCGCCGCCGGGGTTCCTGGCCCTCCCGCTCGCTGCCACGGACGGGTGCGCGAGGCCGCTGCTCGTCGCCGTCGCCGTGGCGCACTCCGCGTTCGCGTGCGGGCGGCGGAGCGGTCCGCGGCACGTCCCGCTCCGGGCGCTGCTCCGCGCCCGGCCGAGAGCTCCCGCCGGCGCGAGGCGTCGCGCCCGGCTGGGCAC
>JAEYZK010000099.1 GCA_023428085.1 Pseudomonadota bacterium | reverse complement strand
CAGCGGGAGCCGGCCAGCCCGCACCCGCCGCGCTCGCGCCGGCCACGCCTGCGCCCTCGGCCGCGGCCCTGCCGCCCGGCCCGCGGCGCATCCTGGTCACCCTCGCCGGTCCCCTGGAGAACGCCATCGCCGCCGCGGTGCCCCCGTCGGATCGCGGCATCGCCGATCAGCTCACGCAGGTCGTGAATCGCCTGCTCGTGTGGGACCTGCGCGTCTCCCGCGACGGCCGCCGCGGCGACACGCTCCAGATCGTCTACGCGCCGCCCGGTACGCTGGGCGTCTCCGAGCTCGGCGCGAACGAGCCGCTGGTCGAGGCGCTGCGGTACGACTCCCAGAAGCTCTCCGCGATCATCGCCGCCTACCGCTGGCAGCCGCCCGGGGCCCGCTGGGCCCGCTACTTCCGGGCGGACGGGACCGAGGTCGAGGAGCGGCTCTCGGAGACGCCGATCGCCCAGTACGACCAGATCACCTCGCTGCTGCGCGACGGGCGGCGCCACAAGGGGATCGACTTCCGGGTCCCGGTCGGCACCCCGGTCTTCGCGACGTTCGACGGCGTCGTCGAGCGGCGGAACTGGAACTTCGGGAGCAACGGTAACTGCCTCGACGTGCGCGATCCTGCGACCGGCCGCCACGCGATCTACCTGCACCTCGACGTGCTCCCGAAGGACTTGGTCCCCGGCCGCCGCGTGAAGAAGGGCGAGCAGATCGCGAGCTCCGGGAACAGCGGCCGGTCCTTCGGACCGCACCTCCACTACCAGCTCGAGAGCGCGAGCGGCCAGATCCTCGATCCGTTCGAGGTCCACCCGGTCGAGCGCGTGAAGCTCGACGCCGGCCAGCGCGCCGCGTTCGAGCTCGTGCGGGCGCGGCTCGACGCGGCCCTCACCGGCCACGCCGTCGCGCAGGCCGGCGCGCTCCCCGCGCCGCCTCCGCCGCCGCCTCCCGCCGTGCAGTAGGGCCAGGTGCGCCGCGGCGGGCCGCTCTACATCTTCCGCCCGCCCTCCGCCGCCCACTTCTCGAGCATCTCGGTGGTGACCGACTTCGGCCGCTCGATCGCGTAGCCGAGCGCGCGGTCCCACACGATGTTCGCGAGCACGCCGAGGGCGCGGCCGACGCCGAAGAGCACCGTGTAGAAGTCCTCCTCGGTGACCCCGTAGTGCACCTGGATGACGCCGGAGTGCGCGTCCACGTTGGGCCACGGGTTCTTGGTCTTGCCGTGCTCGGTCAGGACGCCCGGCGCCACCTCGTGGAGCATGTTCACGAGCTGGAACAGCGGATCCTCCGGCAGGTGCTTGCGGGCGAACTCGTTCTGGGCGGTGAAGCGCGGGTCGGTCTTCCGGAGCACCGCGTGGCCGTACCCGGGCACCACCTGGCCGGCGTTGAGCGTCTCCCAGAGGAACGCCTTGAGCCCCTCCGGCGTGGGCTTGCCGCCGAGCTTCTTCATCGCCTGCCGGATCCAGGCGAGGACCTCCTGGTTCGCGAGCCCGTGGAGCGGCCCCGCGAGGCCGTCGAGGCCGGCGGAGAGCGAGTAGTACGCGTCCGAGAGCGCCGAGGCGACGAGGTGGGTGGCGTGGGCGGAGACGTTCCCCGACTCGTGGTCGGAGTGGAGGATGAAGTACATCCGCATCACGTCGTCGTACGGCCGCGCGACGCCCACCATGTGGGCGAAGTTGCCGCCCCAGTCGAGCTTCGGATCGGCCGGGATGAGCTTCCCGCCCCTGTACTTGAGCCGGTAGATGAGGGCCGCCAGCGCGGGGAGGCGCGCGAGCAGGTTCATCGCGTCCTCGTACATCGGGTCCCAGTGGTCGGTCTTCTTGAGCGAGCCCTCGCCGTGGCGGCGGGCGAAGATCGACTCCTTCTGCATCGCCAGCACGCCGGTGGAGAGCATCGCCATCGGGTGGGAGTCCGCGGGCAACGCGCGGAGCACCGCCTCGACGTAGGGCGGCAGGGCGGCCCGGGCGCGCCAATCGGCGGCGACCTCCTCGGCCTGGGCGGCGGTGGGGATGTCGCCCGTGAGGAGGAAGTAGAAGAAGCCCTCGACCCAGGGCTGCTCGGCGCCCGGTACCTTCGGCAGCGCCGCGAACGTCTCGGGGATGGTCTTCCCCCGGAACCGGATGCCCTCCTGCGGATCGAGGTAGGAGATGTCCGTCACGAGGCAGCGGATGTCGCGGGCGCCGCCGATCGCCTGGCCGATGGTGACCTTGTCGATCACCACCTCGGAGTGCTCCTTGTTGAGCTTCTGGATCCGGGGACGGAAGGCCTCGATCTTCTGCAGGAGCGTCTTCTTGAGGGTGGACTCAGGCATGTTCACTCCGTCCGATGGTGGGGGGTCGCGCCGCGGTACCCTGGTCGCACCGTTCATAGTGAGCGAGGCGCCCTCTCGCCTGGGACCAGCACGACGGAACCTCGACGAGATTAGGGCGATCCCGGGCCAGGGAGCACCTGGAACGGATGATCCCGTGGGCACGGGGCGTGCGCCGCCCCGCGCGGACATCGGGCGGGCCGCCGGGCCGGGACGATTCTCAGCGTCTCCCGGCCCAGAGCGCCGCGGCGACCTCCGCCGCGACGGTCCCCGGCCGCTGCTTCCCAGGGACCGCAAGATCCGTCGCCTCCGGCGCCGGGGACGCGGTCGGCGCGGAGGACTCCCCCATGACCGGGGACTCCCCCGCCGTGACCTCCCCCGGTTTCAGCTCCGCCGCCGCATCCGACTCGGCGCGAGCGGCGGGCGCCGAGCGGCAGGTGCGGCAGTAGGGCTGGTTCCGGATCGAGCCGTCGCCCATCTTGCGGAGGCCGAACTGCGAAAGCGGCCGGATCTTCTCGCACTTGAGGCAGATGAGGGTGATGAACACCTCGTTGCCGTCGGCATCGAAGACCGCGGACTTGCGGCGCTTCGGCCGCGGCTCCGCCTTCTCCCGCTCCCGTGGCGCCGCCCGCGCCACCGTCGGCTTCTTCTTCAGCTCTCCGCTGGCGATCGCCGGCGCCACCATGACCTTCACGGCCATCGTCGAGTCCTCCTCCGCGAGGAAGTGCGAGCCTGTCCGCTCCCGGACCTGCGGGAGGAGGCTTCAGGGTCAAGATAGGGGAGGGGTCTGACAGACACGGCGGGACCCTGACGGGGCGCCGGACAAACCCGCTTCTGCCCGGCCCGCGGCCGCTACGCCCGCGGGAACACGTACCGCACGAGCTGCAAGAGCCCCACGAACGTGGCGATGGCCGCCGCGGTCACGGCGGCCTTCGACGTCGAGCGGAACCAGACGATGAGGGCCGGGACCGCGAGGGCGATCCCGAAGACCAGCCCGAGCGGCAGCTGCCCGATCGTGAGGGTCAGGACCTTGAGCTCGATGAGCGTCTGCAGCCCGGCCGCGAGCACGGCGATGGCCGCGATGCCCCGGCTCTGCGAGGCCGTGAACAGCACGACTGCGGCGATCAGCCCGGAGTAGACGAGCGCGCTGTGCGTGGACATGCCGCGCTTGTACGCCGGCCCGGGGCGGCCGGGCAAGATCCGGGCGGGCCCGCGCGGGGGCAGCCATGCGCGAGCGCTGCGCCCCCGCCCGGCCGCCGGTCACCTGGCCCCGAGCAGCTTCCGCAGCACGAACGGCATGATCCCGCCGTGCTTGTAGTACTCGACCTCGATCGGCGTATCGATCCGGACCGTCACGGGGACCTCGTCCCGGCGGCCGTCGGCGCGGTGGACGACGAGCGTCGCCTGCTGGCGCGGCCGCGGCGCCGGGCCCGTGCCCACGAGATCGAAGGTCTCGGTCCCGTCGAGGCCCAGCGTCGCGGCCGAGGTCCCCTCCGCGAACTGGCAGGGCAGGATCCCCATCCCGACGAGGTTCGACCGGTGGATCCGCTCGAACGAGCGCGCCACCACGAACCGGACGCCGAGGAGCGCCGGCCCCTTCGCCGCCCAGTCGCGCGAGGAGCCGGTGCCGTACTCGTGGCCCGCGAGCAGGCAGAGCGGGACCTGCTCCTTCGCGTAGGCGAGCGCGGCGTCGTGGATCGACATCCGCTGGCCGGCGGGCTGGTGCAGGGTGACGCCGCCCTCCGCGCCGGGCACCATCAGGTTGCGGACCCGGACGTTCGCGAACGTGCCGCGCACCATCACGTCGTGGTTGCCGCGCCGCGCGCCGTAGCTGTTGAAGTCGGCGACCGGCACGCCGAGCGACTGGAGGTACGCGCCGGCGGGGGAGGAGGGCTTGATGGAGCCGGCCGGGCTGATGTGGTCGGTCGTCACCGAGTCGCCGAAGATGGCGAGCGGACGCGCGCCGCGGACCTCGACCGGCGGGGTGGGGGTGAGCGGGAAGGGCTGGAAGTAGGGCGGCTCCTGGATGTACGTGGACTTCGCGTCCCACTCGTAGAGGAGCCCGCCGCGGACCGGGAGATCCGACCAGCCCGGCACGTCCACCGCGCCGCCGCCGCCGGTCAGCGGGCCGTAGTTGTCCCGGTAGAGGGCCGGGTCGCCGGCGGCCGCGCGCAGCGCGTCGATCTCCTCCGGCGTCGGCCAGAGGTCGCGCAGGTAGACCTTCTCGCCGCCGCGTCCGATGCCGATCGGGTCCTTGTCGAGGTCGAGATCGACGCGGCCGGCGAGGGCGAACGCCACCACGAGCGGCGGGCTCATGAGGAAGTTGGCCTTGATCGACTGGTGCACCCGGGCCTCGAAGTTGCGGTTGCCCGAGAGGACCGACGCCGCGACCACGTCGTTCTTCGTCACGAGCTCCTCGACGCGCGCGTCGAGCGGGCCGGAGTTGCCGATGCACGTGGTGCAGCCGTAGCCGACGGTGTGGAACCCGAGGGCGTCCAGGTCCTTCTGGAGGCCGGTCTTCTCGAGGTAGCGCGAGACGACGCGCGAGCCGGGCGCGAGCGACGTCTTCACGGTCGGCTTCACCTTGAGGCCGCGCGCGACCGCCTTCCGGGCGAGGAGGCCCGCGGCGAGCATGACGCTCGGGTTCGAGGTGTTGGTGCAGGAGGTGATGGCGGCGATGAGCACGTCGCCGTGGGCGACCTCGACGTCCTGGTCGCGGAGCCGCGGCGGCGGCGCGGGCAGGTCCTCCTGCGGCGTGGGCGTGGGGCGGTTGTTCACCATCTCGTACTCGGTGAGCGCGCTCGTGTTCTTGCGGCGCCCGTCCGGCGCGCTCACGGGCTCCTGCGATCCCCCGCCGGCGGTCTGATCGTTCGAGCCGTTCTCGAACCGGTGCCGCGCCTGGATGGCCTCCGGCGCGAGCCCGTACCCGGTCGCGTCCTTGCGGGTGAGGAGGTCGCGGAAGACCTCGCCGAGCATCGGGAGCTCGATCCGGTCCTGCGGCCGCTTTGGGCCGGCGACCGCCGGCTTGATCGTGGAGAGGTCGAGCGGGATGACCTCGGAGTAGTCCACCTCGCCCGGCCCCGGGATCCGGAGCAGCCCCTGCGCCTCGTAGTACGCGCGGAAGAGGTCCACGAGCTCCTTCGGCCGGCCGGTCTGCTCGAGGTAGCGGACCGACTGCACGTCGGGCGGGAAGAACCCGATGGTCGCGCCGTACTCCGGGGCCATGTTGGAGAGCGTCGCGCGCTCGGGCACGGGCAACGTCTCGGCGCCCGCGCCGAAGAACTCGACGAACTTGCCGACCACCTTGGCCTTGCGCAGGAGCTCGGTCACGCGGAGCACGAGGTCGGTCGCGGTGACGCCGGGGCGGAGCGCGCCGGTCAGGTGGACGCCGACGACGTCCGGCGTGAGGAAGTAGACCGGCTGCCCGAGCATGGCCGCCTCGGCCTCGATGCCGCCGACGCCCCAGGCGACGAGCCCCAGGCCGTTCACCATCGGCGTGTGCGAGTCGGTGCCGACGAGGGTGTCGGGGTAGGCGAGGCCGTCCTCCTCCAGCACGCCGCGGGCGAGCAGCTCGAGGTTCACCTGGTGGCAGATGCCGACCTCGGGCGGGACGATCCGGAGCTTGCGGAACGCCTGCGTGCCCCAGCGCAGGAACTCGTAGCGGGCCCGGTTGCGCTCCATCTCGAGGCGCGTGTTGATCGCGAGCGCGTCCGGCGTCGCGTAGGCGTCCACCTGGACCGAGTGGTCGATGACGAGATCGACGGGGACGACGGGCTCGACGACGGCCGGATCGCGGCCGAGCCGCGCCACCGCGGAGCGCATCGCGCCGAGGTCCGCGAGGAGCGGCACGCCGGTGAAGTCCTGCAGGAGCACCCGGCCGACGACGAACGGGATCTCGCGGGTCCGCTCCGCGCGCGGCGACCAGCTGGCGAGGGCGCGGACGTCGTCCTCGGTGACCCGCTGGCCGTCGACGTTCCGGGCGAGCGCCTCGAGGACGATGCGGAGCGAGACGGGCAGCCGTGAGACCGGGCCGAAGCCGCGGCGCTCCAGCGCGGGGAGCGAGACCAGGCGGCCGCTGCGGCCAGGGGAGATCGGGAAGGAGGTGACGACGCCGAGGGGATCGCTCATGGCCAGCTAGATACCCGTCCGCCGGCCGGAAGCAAGGGGCAGGTTGCGGCACCCGGGGTAGGCGCCGCGGCCGGCGCCCGTTGCTCTTCCTCGACCGTTCGGTCACCATCGGGGCGTGGCCTCGTCTCCGGGAGACCGCGTGAACGACACCGGCGGCGCCGAAGCCGCTCGGTCCGGGACGGTCCGCGCGCGCCCGACCGCCTGGAGCGTGCTCCGTGCGCTGGTCCGCGCCGTCCGCCTCGCCTGGATCCTCCTCCGCGTGATCCTGCGCCCGGCGCGGGGGCGGCGGGGGGACCGGGCGGCCCTCCTGCACGAGCGCGCCGCAGCGCTCGGAGGCGCTTCACGAAAGGTGCTGCGGCTCCACGGGTTGGAGCTCGAGGTCTCGGGGCCGATCCCGCGCGGGCCCGCGCTCCTCGTGGCGAACCACCTCTCGTACCTCGATCCCATCGTCCTCGCCGCGCTCGTGGACGCGGTGCCGATCTCGAAGGCCGACGTCGCCTCGTGGCCGCTGTTCGGGCGTGCCGCGCGCCGGGTGGGCGTGCTCTTCGTCACGCGGACCGAGGCGCGGTCGCGCCGCGAGGTGATGCGCGCGGCCGAGCAGGTGCTCCGCGACGGCGCGATCGTCCTCAACTTCCCGGAGGGCACCACCACCGACGGCTCGGTGGTCCTCCCGTTCCGGAGGGGGCTCTTCGGCGTCGCCCAGGCCCTCGGCGTTCCCGTCGTCCCGGCCGCGATCGTCTACGAGCCGCCCGAGCTCGCCTGGTACGGCGACGACACCTTCGTGCCCCACTACCTCCGGCTCGCGGCGATGCGCTGCGCCCGGGTGGTCGTGAAGCTCGGGGAGCCGCTGCCGCCCCGGGCCTACACCACGCCGGGCGACCTCGCCGACGCCGCCCGTGCGCGCATCCTCTCGGTGCTCGGGGAGAGCGGCGCGGACCTGCGCAGGGCCGACTGATCGCACGGGGGCTCCGCTCCTCCCCCGCCCCGCCGCAAGCGACCCGTTTCCGAATCTCGCTCGGTCGTCTAGCATCCTGCGCATGCCCACGCCCAATCCCTGGAGCGTCGTCCAGGCCAGCGACTACGAGCGCCACATGGGCCCCGGCCCGGGCGGCGTGGACCAGCTCGGCCCGCTCTCGGCGCTGTTCCAGGAGGTCGTCCTGGCGGCGCAGCCGGACCGCATCCTCGTGGTCGGCTGCTCGACCGGGAACGGCCTCGAGCACGTCGATCCCTCGGTGACCCGCCGCGTCGTCGGCGTGGACGTGAACCTCCAGCACCTCGGGATCGCGCGGCAGCGGTTCCTCCACCTCGGACCGCGGCTCGAGCTGTACCACGCCGACATCGCGGACTTCCGCGCGGCGGCCTCGCAGTCGTTCGACCTCGTGCACGCCGCCCTCGTCCTCGAGTACCTCCACCCGGAGGTGCTCGTCCGGCGCGTCTCGGAGTGGCTCGCCGAGCGCGGCGCGTTCTCGGTGGTCCTGCAGCTCCCGGGCGGCGACGCGCCCGAGGCGCCGTCGCGGGCGCTGCAGCTCATCCTCAAGGCGATGCGCCTCGTGCCGCCCGAGGAGCTCGTCGAGCTGTGCCGCGGCTACGGGCTCGCGCTCCGCCGCCAGAAGGAGGTCCCGCTCCGGAAGGGCCAGCGGTTCTGGCACGGCGTGTTCGGGCGGGCGGCCTGAGTTAAGGATCCGCCATGCGCTGCCCATACTGCATGTCCGAGTGCCCGCCCGGCGCCACCCGCTGCGCCTCGTGCACGAGCTGGATCGCCGAGCACAAGCCCGTCCGCGAGTGGACCCGCGCGCGGAGCGGGCGGATGATCGCCGGGGTCTGCCGCGGGATCGCGAGCCGGTTCGACCTGCCGATCGCCCTGGTGCGCGTCGTGTTCCTGCTCTCGATCCCGTTCGGCGGATGGGGGATCCTCGCCTACCTCGCGCTCTGGATCGCGATGCCCGACGAGCCGCTCGCGCTCCCGGCGGGCGGGCAGCCCGTCGCGACGACGGAGCTGCGGACCGCGCCCGAGGGGCCGGACGCCCGGACGCCGTCCACGCCGGGCTGATCGCAGCACGCCGGCCGCGGACCCGTCGGTCGGGATGTGGGAGCCGCCGGGGTACGCGTACAGCAACGTCTCGCCGTCCGGGGAGAGCGCCGGCGCCGGCGGGCTCGACGTCGAGGAGGTCCCGCTGGGCGAGCAGGGGCTCGCCTACGGGGCCGGCTCGGCGCCGTACAGCGATCGGAACGGCACGGCCCGGTAGAAGGGGACCGGCTTGCCGCCGCCGCTCGTGAGGGCGGCGCGCCAGAGCACGGTCCCATCCCGCGCCACCCGCTCCACGAGGCCGAACATCGAGGCGCCGATCCACGTGGTGCCCGCGGCGTCGCGGACGGCGGAGCCGGTGAACTCGTTGAAGCGGTCCAGCCGGTGCTCCCAGACGCGTCGCGCCGTCCGGGCCTCGAGGTCGAGCTCGTACTCGACCGCGCGCGAGGTGGGCGGGGTGTGCAGGGTGCCGTTGTCGAAGAGGAGCAGGCGGCCGTCCGGCAGGAACCGCGCGTCGTGCTGGCCGGAGAACCCGCCCAGCGGATCGTCCAGGAACTCGAAGTCGCTGCGCTTGCCGCCGAGGCGCCAGTGGACCGCCCCGGAGTCCCGGTCCACGAGGAAGAGCGCGTCGAGGTTCCGGAACGACACGAGGTAGTCGCCGTTCGCGTCGACGTGCAGCGAGTTCGGGTGGTCGTAGTCGGCCCCGACCGGCGCACCGGCCTGCGGTGGGTTCACGAACTCGTCGAGCGCGACGTGGTCGAACGCGTTCCAGGTGAACTCCGCGGTGCCGTCGGGGCGGAGCCGCTGGATCGCGTGTCCGACGACGGCGCCGCTGCCGCCCAGCCCGAGGGGAGCGAGATCCACCGTCCGGCGCTCGTAGCCGAAGAGGTGGATCCGCTCCTCCGGCGTGCCGGCGTCGGTGATCAGCGCCTCGTGGTTGTCGGTGAACAGGGGCGGCGTCGCGCGGATCGTCCGCAGGACCTCTCCCGAGGGGGCGAGCTCGACGTACGCGCCGGGGACGAGGGTCCACCCCGGCGTCGCGCCCAGGTAGGCGAGGAGGTTCCCTCCCGCGAGCTGCTTCGCCTCGCCCACCGGCTCGGCGCCCTCGAAGATCCGGTACCAGCGGAGCACGCCGCGCCCGTCGAACGCGGTCAGCACGCCCGGGGCGCTGCCGAGCATGTTGAGGAGGACGTACCCCTCCGGCGGCGCGCCCTCGACGCGCAGGGCGAGCCCGGAGACGGGCGCGGGGAGCGGGCCGGTCGTGAACGCGACCGGCTCCGACCGCTCCAGGCCCTGCGCGCGCTCCACCTCGACCACGGCCTCGTAGGGTGCGGAGGGCCGCAGTCCCAGGAGGTGGAGCACGGCCTCGCCCGTGGGCGCGACGGGGACGCGCGGGGTGGTGCGCACGGCGCCGTCCTCGCGCCACTCGGCGCGGGCCGCGGTCGCGCCCGGCGCGTGGACCCGGAGCCGCATGGCCAGGGCGTTGTACGGGTTCGTCTCCGCCGACACGGCGATGGACGACGCGCGCGTGGCGCCGGATCCTGCGCAGGCGAGGAGGAGGAGGAGGCAGGCGGCGGCGAGGGTGGTGGCGCGCATGGACGGAAGATGTGTTTCGCCCGGCGGGCCTGCGGCGGCGGGGCCGTCGGGCCAGGCGAGCGGCCGCGCGGCAGCGCAGCGCGTTGAGTCGCTCCCCCCGGGGGTGTATGGTCCGCCCTCGCGCCGCGGGCCCTCGTTCGCGGCGCCTTCGATCGTGGCAGAGCTCAGCGTCCAAGAAGTCGCCCGCCTGCTCGGCGTGGCGGAGAAGGCCGTCTGGCGCTGGGTGCGCGCCGGCGAGATCCCGCACACCCGGCTCCGCGAGGCGGTCCTGTTCAACCGCGTCGAGCTGCAGGAGTGGGCGCTCGCGAACCACCTGGCGCTTCCGCCGGAGGCGGCGGGCGGCGGGCCGGCGGAGAGCCTCGCGGACGCGCTCGCCCGCGGCGGCGTCGCGCGCGACGTCCCGGGCGCCACGCGCGAGGAGATCCTCGCGGCCGTCGCCGCGCTCCCCGGCGTCCCCGCGGGCGTCGATCGCGCGCTCCTCCGCGCGCTGCTCCTCTCCCGCGAGCGGCTCGGCTCGACCGGCCTCGGCGAGGGCGTGGCCTTCCCGCACCCGCGCGATCCCCTGGTGCTCGGCGTGGCCGCGCCCACCGTGCTCCTCGTGTTCCCGGCGCAGCCCGTGGACTTCGGCGCGCTCGACGGCAAGCCCGTCACCGCGCTCTTCACGCTGCTCACGCCGACCGTCCAGGCGCACCTCGCCACGCTCTCGCGCCTCGCCTACGTCCTGCACGACGCGGAGCTGCGGCGGCTGCTCGCCGCGCGCGCGCCGGACGCCGCGCTGCTGGCGCGGACCCGCGCCGCGGAGGCGGCGCTCGCCGCCGAACGGGCGCGCCGCCCCGATCCCGAGGAGGAGCCGTGATCGTCTGCCTGGCGGCGGTGGGGCTCGCCCTCGCGAGCGCGCTCGTCGCGACCGCCGTTCACTGGCTCCATCCCGCTGGTGCTGAAGCCGGCGCGGCGCGAGCGGACGCGGCGGGCCCGCTCGCCCGGAGCCGATCGAAGGGCGAGCGTCTCGGGTTCCTCCTCGGCACCCTCGGCGCCCTCGCCGCGTGCGCGACCGGGTTCGCCGGCGCGCTCCTCGCGCTCCTCGGGGGCGAGGCCCGCACCGCGGCGCTCCCCTGGGAGCTCCCCTTCGGCGCGGTCGTGGTGGGCATCGACCCGCTCTCCGCCTTCTTCGTCCTCTGCGCGAGCGCCGTCTCGTTCCTCGCCGCCCTCCACGCGCTCCGGTCGTGCGATCCCGCCCGCGGCGGCGCGGTGCCGCGCGCGGCGCGGTTCGCGGCGCTCTCGGCGCTCACGGTCGCGGCGCTCCTCGCGGTGCCGCTCGCGCGCGACGGGATCCTCTTCCTGATCGCGTGGGAGGGGATGACCATCGCCTCCTGGCTGCTCGTCGGCCACGACGAGGAGCGCCCCGCCGCCCGCCGGGCGGCGATGACCTACCTCATCGCCTCGCACGCGGGCGCCGCGGCGCTCTACGTCCTGTTCGCGCTCCTCGCGCGGCACGCCGGGGGCTACGGGTTCGACGCCGTCGCGGGGTGGGCGGTGCGCGAGGGCCCGGCCGCGGCGGGGATCGCCGGCACCGCGTTCGCGCTCGCGGTCGCCGGGTTCGGCACCAAGGCGGCCTTCTTCCCGCTGCACGTGTGGGCCCCCGACGCGTACCCCGCCGCGCCGGCGCCCGCGGCCGCGATGCTCTCGGGCGCGCTCTCGAAGATGGGCATCTACGGCATCGCCCGGGTGCTCCTCCTCCTCGTGCCGGCGGGCGCGGCGCCCGCCGCGTGGTGGGGGGTGCTCCTGCTGCTCGTCGGGGCCGCGACCGCCGTGGCCGGCGCGCTCAACGCCCTCGCCCGCCGCGACCTGCCCCGGCTCGTCGCCTACTCCTCGGTCGAGAACCTGGGGATCGTCGCGCTGGGGCTCGGGCTCGGGCTCCTCGGGCGCGCCGCGGGCCTGCCCCTCGTCGCGTACCTCGGGTTCGCGGGCGCGCTCCTGCACGTCCTCAACCACGGGCTCATGAAGTCGCTCCTGTTCCTGCTCGTGGGCGACGTGACCGCCGCCGCCGGCACGCGCACGCTCGACCGGATGGGCGGCCTCGCGCGGCGCCTGCCGGGGACGGCGGCCGCGTTCCTCGTCGCCGCGGTCGCGATCTCCGGGCTGCCGCCGGGGAACGGGTTCGTCTCCGAGTGGATGATCGTCACGGCCGGGCTCCGCGGGGCCGGCGCCCTGCCGCCGGGCCTCGCCGCCGCCGCGGCGCTCGCGGTGGTGGCGCTCGCGC
>JAEYZK010000232.1 GCA_023428085.1 Pseudomonadota bacterium | reverse complement strand
GCTCCGGCGCGCGGCGACCGCGGGGTCGGGAGGCGTTGCGGGCCCGGCCGCGCGATAGAGCACCTCCGCGGCCGCGAGCGGCGACGCGGGCCCGAGCCGACCCAGGGCCTCGGCGCCCTGCGCGGGCAGGAGCACCGCGCCCTCGACCGCGTCCGCCGGCGCCTCCCCGCGGACCACGCCGACGACGCGCCCATCCGGCAGCCGGACCACCTGCTCGAGCGCGGGCCCCACCTGCGCCCGCAGCACCGCGACCGGGTCCGCGGGCGCGGGCGGCGCCGCCGCGGCCTTCCCCGTGGACGCGGCGAACTCGCCGGAGAGCAGCGTGGCGATGCGCCGGGCCATCGACGAGCGCTCGAGCTCGGTCGTCTCGCGGTCGTCGCCGACGGCGGCCGCGAACAGGGCGCGCTTCCCGTCGAGCGTCGCCTCCATCCGCTGCTCGAAGCTCCCCTCGGAGACGAGCAGCACCACGTTCACCGCCTCGCGCTGGCCCAGGCGGTGGACCCGTGCGATCCGCTGCGCGAGCACGGCCGGGTTCCAGGGCAGGTCGAGGTTCACGACGTGGCTCGCCGCCTGCAGGTTCAGGCCCACGCCGCCGGCGTCGGTGGAGAGGAACACCTTGCACTCCGGGTCCTCGCGGAACCGGTCGATGAGCCGCCCGCGCTGGTTCGCGGGGACGCCCCCGTGGAGCCGCACGTACCCGACGCCGATGCGCTCGCACGCCTCCGCGGCCATCGCCTGCATGCGCTCCCACTCCGTGAAGACCACCACCTTGCGGCCGTCGCCCAGGCAGATCTCCTCGAGCAGGCCCTCCAGCTCCTCGAGCTTGGGCGCGCCGGGCGTCTTCTTGTCGACGAGCCCCGCGGCGTCGCAGGCCAGCCGCATCCGCTGGAAGGCGCGCATGAGCCGCTGCTCCTCGACCGGGTTGAGCGGCCGGCGGCGGAGGATGGCGAGGAGCCGCGTGGCCGTCCCCTCCGCGTCGTCGTGGAGCGCCTGCTGCTCGGCCGTCATCGGCACCGTGAGGCGCGAGACGAGGCGCGCGGGCAGGTCCTTCAGGACCTCCTCCTTCCGGCGGCGCAGGACCACCGGCGCGATCCGCTCCCGCAGCCGATCGAGGTTGCGGTACCCGACCGGCCGGCCGGCGCCGTCGAGGGTGGTGAACTCCTCGTTGAAGCGCCAGAGCGGTCCGAACCGGTGCGGATCCACGACCTGCATGAGGCTGTAGAGATCGTCGAGCCGGTTCTCGAGCGGCGTGCCCGTGAGGACGAAGGCGAACCGGCTCCGGAGGCCCTTCACCACGGCCGACGTCCGCGTGCGCCAGTTCTTGAGCCGCTGCGCCTCGTCGAGGACGAGCAGCTCGGGCGCGAGCTCCGCGAGCTCCCGCTCGTCGGCGCGCGCGAGCTCGTAGCTCGTCACCAGCACCGGCGGCGCCTCGGCGTACGCGGCCCGGCGCGCCTCGCGCGCCCCGCCCACCACCGCCACGTCGCCCGCGGCGAGCCCGGTGAAGTCGCGGATCTCGCGGAGCCACTGGTGCTTGAGCGACGCCGGGCAGACGACGACCGTCCGCCGCACCTCGCCGCGCCGCATGAGGACCGCCATCGCCGCGATGGCCTGCGCCGTCTTCCCGAGCCCCATCTCGTCCGCGAGCAGCGCGCGGCCGCGCGACGCGAGGAACGCGACGCCCTTCACCTGATACGGATAGAGCTTGCGCCGGAGCCCCGGCACCTCCTCCCCCGCCGCCAGCACCTCCGCCTCGACCGCGCGCCGGCGCCGCTCCGCCCGGCCCGCCTCCGCCGCGCGCTCGCCCAGGCGCGCGACCTCCGCCGGCACCTCGACCCCCGCCTCCACCGCCGACCGCGAGAGCTCCGGCCAGACCTCGGCGAGGTCGCCCTGGAGCCGCCCGCCCGGCCCGAAGAACCGGGCCGCGAGGCGCCGCTCCCGCGGGTGCGCGCCCGGCGCGAGCCGGATCGCGAGCCCTTCGTCCGGCTCGAACGCGAGGTGGAGGTAGCTGCCCCGCGGCCCCTCCGCGGCGGCGCGCGCCCAGCGCCGCGGCGCGTCCGTCCGGACGTGGTGCAGCACCGCCTCGACGTGCTTGCACGTGCCGAGCAGGTTGGTCGCGAAGTCCGGGCAGGTGCAGCCGTTGTGGTCCGCGTCGAGCGCGCGGAGCGTGACCGTGTAGGCGCGCGACGACGGCGAGGCCACCTCGTAGCCGCCGAGGAGCCCGCCCCCGCCGCCCCGGCCGCGGCGGATGTCGAACAGCTCCGACGACCCGCGCGCCACCCGGCGGCGACGCTCCAGCTCCCGGGGCGACGGCGCCTCCGCCGAGGCGTCGGCGAGCTCCTCCTCCGGCTGGCCCTCGCCCGCGAGGAGGAGCGCCAGCGCCGCCGCGTGACCGCAGGCGTCGGCGCCGCAGGAGCAGGCCGCGACGACCTCGCCGTCCACGAGGCGCAAGCTCGCGCGGAACGACCGCCCCCTGCCCGCCGCCACGATCGCGGCCGCCCGGCGCGCCGAGAGGTCCGGCCGCGCGACTCGGCCGCGCGCGATCGCCGCGCGGCCCTCGGCGAGCGCGGCCTCGTTGAACCGGCCCAGGGCGAACGTGGAGTCGAGGCGCGCGAGGAGGCTGGGCGCGGCGGGGGCGGGGGCGGGGCACATGCGGGCGGCTCCGGAGGTGGGAGGGGCCCTTGTAGCGGAGGGGGCTGACGCCCGGCGGAATAGTTGCCCACTCAGT
>JAEYZK010000398.1 GCA_023428085.1 Pseudomonadota bacterium | reverse complement strand
CCGCGAGGACGCGCAGGCGCGGCGGGAGGAGCAGCAGGCCTTGCTCGAGGCCCTCCGGACGGCGCGCGCGGCCCACGAGCGCGCCGCGGTCGAGGCCGGAGAGCAGGCGAGGAAGCTCGCCGCGTTCGTGTCCACGCTGCCGCCGCCGCGCACGCCGGTCGCGGGCGCGACCGGGTTCGCCGCCGCGAAGGGGCGGCTCCCGGCCCCGGCCGCGGGGCCGGTGACGGTCGGGTTCGGGCGCGTGCTCAACCCGAGGTTCAAGACCGTCACCGTCCAGAACGGGATCGACATCGGCGCGCCCCCGGGCGCCCCCGTGCGGGCCATCGCCGCCGGCCGCGTGGTGCACGCCGGCTGGTTCAAGGGGTACGGAAACCTCGTCATCCTGGATCACGGCGAGGGCTACCACAGCCTCGTCGCCCACCTCGCCACCATGCGGACCGCCATGGGCGAGGAGGTCCCGGCGGGCGGCGTCCTCGGCACCGTCGGCGACTCCGGCTCGCTCAAGGGGCCCTACCTCTACTTCGAGATCCGCGAGCACGGGCGTCCGGTGGACCCGCGCCAGTGGCTCAGGAACTAGCGCGTCGCGTCGCGGCCGTGTGGTCCGCCGACGCCCCGCCTCCCACCCCGCGCGGCCCGGTTCGCGCGCGGCTGGACGCCGCGTACAATGGCCGGATGAAGCGCCTCGCCCTGGTCCTCGCCTTCGCCGCGACCTTCTTCGCCGGCCTCACGCTGGACCACGTCGCCGCCGCCGCCGGGCGCCGGGCGACCTCGCCGTACCGCGCGATGGACCTCGTGTCCCGCGCCCTGCTCGACATCCAGAGCCACTACGTCGAGCCCGTCCAGGAGCAGGACCTCGCCTACGGCGCCGTCGAGGGGATGACGGCCCGGCTCGACCCGCACTCGGGGTTCTACCGGCCGGACGCGTACCGGCAGCTCCAGGACGAGATGATCGGCCTGTACGAGGGCGTCGGGCTCGAGCCGGCGATCGAGGGCGGCCTCCTCACGGTGGTCGCGCCGCTGGCGGACTCGCCCGCGGAGCGGGCCGGCATCCGCCCGGGCGATCGGATCGTCTCGATCGACGGCGCGAGCACCCGCGAGATGCCGCTCGCCGACGCGGTCCGCCGGCTCCGCGGCCGCGCCGGCACCTCGGTCGCCCTGGAGCTGCAGCGGGACGGGGCGGCCGCGCCGCTCCGGTTCACGCTCGTGCGCGACCGCGTGCAGACGCAGAGCGTGGAGTCGCGGGTCCTCGACCGCGAGCGCGGGTATCTGTACGTGCGGGTGAAGTCGTTCCAGATCGGCCTGAACGCCACCGACGCCTCCGTCGCCCGCGCGCTCCGCGACGGGCGCGAGGCGCTGGGCGGGGAGCTCCACGGCCTCGTGCTCGACCTGCGGAACAACCCGGGCGGCCTCGTGGACCAGGCGACGAAGGTGGCCGACCTGTTCCTCGAGGAAGGGGTCATCTTCTCGATCGAGGGGCGGAACGCCCGCAGCGTCGAGGTGGTGCGCGCGCACGGGCCCGACGCGGAGCGGGGCTACCCGATGATCGTGCTCGTGAACCGCGGGACGGCGAGCGCCGCCGAGATCGTGGCGGGCGCCCTCCAGGATCACCAGCGCGCCTGGGTGCTCGGGACCCAGACCTTCGGGAAGGGCTCGGTCCAGACCTTGTTCGACTTCGACGACGGCTCGGGCATGAAGCTGACGACCGCGCGGTACTACACCCCGGGCCACCGCTCCATCCAGGAGCTCGGGATCACCCCGAACGTGATGGTGGCGGACGCGCCGCCGGCGGTCCGCGACGCCACCCCGACCGAGCGTGACCTCAAGAACCACCTCCGGAACGGGGAGGCCCCCACCGTCGTGACCGCCGCAGCGGTCGAGAGCGATTACCCGCTGGGTCGCGCCGTCGAGGTGCTCAAGGTGGTGACCAAGGCGCCGGCCCCGGCTCCGGCCCGCCCGAAGCGTGCGACGTCCAGGCGCGATTGAAGCAAGCACCTTCCGTGCCCCTGCCGGGTGGGGGACGGCAAAGTGTCTCGTGCTTTTTCGCTAGCAAGCACGCACCCTTCCCCTCATTGACAAGCAGGGTCGGGAGGCTATAGTCCGCCGGAACCCACGGGCCTCCTACGGGTGATTCACTGGCTCGGGTCTCACCTCCCGAGAGCAACCTGCCAGGGCCTGCGCGCCCCGCACTCCATGACCTTCCTCGAGCTCTCGGTCGTCATCGGCTACACGGTCCTGCTCGTCGCGCTCGCCGTCTTCGGCGTGCACCGCTACGCGATGACGTACCTGTATCTGCGCCATCGGTTCCAGCTCGCGGTCCCGAAGTCCCGGTTCGCCGAGCTGCCGCGCGTCACCGTGCAGCTGCCGATCTTCAACGAGATGTACGTCGTCGACCGGCTCCTCGACGCCGTGGCGAAGCTCGACTACCCGCGCGAGAAGCTCGAGCTCCAGGTCCTCGACGACTCGACCGACGAGACCCGCACCATCGCGCGCGAGCGCGTGGAGCGGATGCGCGCGGCGGGCTACGACATCGTCTACGTCCACCGGACCGACCGGACCGGCTTCAAGGCGGGCGCGCTCGAGAACGGGCTGCGCACGGCCACCGGCGAGTTCGTGGCCATCTTCGACGCGGACTTCATCCCCGACGCCGGCTTCCTCCTCCGGACCATCCACCACTTCACCGATCCGGCCATCGGCCTCGTGCAGACGCGCTGGGGTCACCTGAACCGGTCGTACTCGGCGCTCACGCAGGCGCAGGCCGTCTTCCTCGACGGCCACTTCCTCGTCGAGCACGTGGCGCGCAACCGGTCCGGCCGGTTCTTCAACTTCAACGGGACCGCGGGGATCTGGCGCCGCAAGGCCATCGAGGACGGCGGCGGCTGGCAGCACGACACCATCACCGAGGACCTGGACCTCTCGTTCCGCGCCCAGCTCCGCGGCTGGAAGTTCCTCTACCTGCCCGAGATCGTCTCGCCGGCCGAGCTGCCGGTGGACATGAACGCCTTCAAGAGCCAGCAGCACCGCTGGGCCAAGGGGGCCGTGCAGTGCGCGCTGAAGCTCCTGCGCCCCGTGCTCCAGGCGGACCTGCCGAAGGACGTGAAGCGCGAGGCGGTCATCCACCTCACCGCGAACCTCGCCTACCTCGTCGTCATCCCGCTCGCCATCCTCCTCCCGATCTCGCTCGTCATCCGCGAGGCGCACAACCCGTACGAGATGGTCCTCGTGGACCTGCCGCTCTTCGCGGCCGCCACGGTGAGCGTGCTCGTGTTCTACGTCGTGAGCCAGCGCGCCCAGGGGATGAGCTGGTGGCAGTCGGTGAAGTCGCTGCCGCTCGTCATGGCGCTCGGCATCGGCCTCTCCGTGAACAACGCCCGCGCCGTGGTCGAGGCGCTCATGGGCTACCAGACCGGCTTCGTCCGGACGCCCAAGCACGGCGTGCAGGCCAAGGGCGAGTCGGTGGCGCGGAAGAAGTACCGCGCCGGCGCGACCCTGCAGCCCATCGTCGAGCTCGTGCTCGCCGGCTACATGACCTACGGCGTCGTCCACCTGTGGCAGCGCGGCCTCTACTCGGCGCTGCCGTTCCTCGTCCTGTTCCAGGTCGGGTTCGGCTACGTCGCCGTGGTGAGCGTCTACGAAGGGCTCCGCGGCCGCGTGCTCCGGTGGGTGAAGACGCCGGCGGCGGCGCCTGCCTTGACGGAGTAGCTCACGGGAGCATCCGCTCGAGCACGGTCACTCCGCCCCCGAGCCGCCCGACCTCCGCGAACCCGACGCGCTCCCAGAACGCCCGCGCCTCGGGGTTCTCGTCGCCCACCGAGCAGCGGAGCGCCGTGAAGTCGGCGCTGGCGAGCGCGGTGACGAGCGCCTCGACGAGGTCCCGGCCCACGCCGCGGCCGCGCGCCTCCGGGCGGAGCGCGAGCACGCCGACGTGGGCGACGCCCGGCTCGGGCTGGTGCAGGTGGAGGTCGAGGAACCCGAGCGGCGGGCCGGCGGCGCCGCGGAGCAGGAACACGCGGCGCGTCCCGTCGGCCTCGGACTCGGCGATGAGCGCGCGGGCGGCGTCCCGGGCGGCCGGTGCGCCCTCGGTCCGCTCGAAGTAGTCGCGGGCGGCGTCGAGGACCGCCTGGAGCGCCGCGGCGTCACCGGCGCCCGCCGCCTCCGCGCGGACCCGGGCGCCCGCGCCGAAGCTGGGCGGCAGGGAGCTCACGGCGCGCCCGCGCCGAGCATCAGCCGGAGGGCCGCGGGCTCCTCGAGGGTCTCGACCACGTGGTCGGCCCCGGCGGCGCGCAGGTCGTCCCGCCCGAACTTGCCGGTGGCGACGCCCAGCACCTCGCAGCCCGCCTCGTGGCCGGCCTGGACGTCGAGCGGGGTGTCGCCGACGACGAGCACCTCGCGGAGCGTGAAGGGGCCGACCCGCGCCGCGGCCCGGCGGATCGCGGCCTCGACGATGCGCGCCCGCACCTCGCCGTCCTCGGCGAACCCGCCCACGGCGTCGGCGCCCCACTCGAAGAAGCCGTCGAGCCCGCCGTGGCGGAGCTTGAGGCGCGCGCCCTCCCGCACGTTCCCCGTGCACAGGCCGTGGGCCACGCCCCGGTCCCGGAGCAGCTCCAGGGCCGCCACCACTCCGGGCAGGACCCGGTACCCCGGCGCGTGCAGCTCGCCCGGGAGGAGGCCGACGTACCTCTCGAGGAGCCGGTCGCAGCCGGCCTCGTCGAAGGGACGGCCGAGCAGACCCATCGCGTGCCGGACGATGAGCCGGTCGGTGGAGCCGTCCAGGCGGACCGCCGACAGATCGGTGGGGGGCAGGCCGAGCTCCTCGGCCACGGCGCGCTCGAGCGAGCGGCGGCCCGCGCCCGCGCACAGCACGAGCGTCCCGTCCACGTCCAGCAGGACCACGCGGTGCCGCGTCACTGGAAGAGCGCCTCGACGAACTCGGAGGGCGAGAACGGCCGGAGGTCGGCGACCTTCTCGCCGACGCCCACCCAGCGGACCGGGATCCGGAGCTCGTCGCAGATCCCGATGATGACGCCGCCCTTGGCGGTGCCGTCGAGCTTGGTGAGGGCGATGCCGGTCACGCCGAGCGCCTCGTGGAACTGCCGGGCCTGGGCGATCGCGTTCTGGCCGTTGGTGGCGTCGAGGACGAGCAGCACCTCGTGCGGCGCGCCGTCGGCGGCCTTGCCGATGACCCGCTTCACCTTCTTGAGCTCCTCCATGAGCGGCGTCTTCGTGTGGAGCCGGCCGGCGGTGTCGCAGAGGACCACGTCGGCGCGCTCCTCGGCGCCGCGCTGGATCGCCTCGAAGCAGACCGCCGCGGGGTCGGCGCCCTCCTTGCCGCGCACGATGGGCGCCCCCACGCGCTCGGCCCAGATCTCGAGCTGCTCGCCGGCCGCGGCGCGGAACGTGTCGCCCGCGCCGAGGAGGACGGAGTGCCCCGCGCCCCGGAGCTTCGAGGCGAGCTTGCCCACGGTGGTCGTCTTGCCCGACCCGTTCACCCCGACCACCATGATCACCCAGGGCCGCGCCGCGCCGAGCTCGAGCGGGGCCTTCTGGGCCACGCCGTCGAGCGCGAGGATCTGGGCGATCTCCCCGCGGAGCACCGCCTTCAGGCGCTCGGGGTCGGAGAGCTCCTTGCGGCGCACGCGGTCGCGCGCCGACTCGAGCAGGCGCGTCGCGGTGCGGACGCCGATGTCCGCGGTGAACAGCACCTCCTCGAGGTCGGCCAGCACCGCGTCGTCCACGAGCTTGCCGCCCGAGAAGAGCGCGTTGAGCCGGGCCATGAAGCCGGTGCGGGTCTTCTCGAGCCCCGCCGCCAGGGTGCGCCCGGCCTCCGCCTCCGCCTTGCGACGCGCCTCCTCCTCGGCCGCGCGCCTCGCCTCGGCCTCGGCCCGCGCCCGCTCCTCCGCCTCGGCGCGCGCCCGGGCCTCGGCCTCCGCGCGCTCCTGCGCCCGGCGCTCGCGCTCGAGCCGCTCGGCCTCCTTCTTCGCGCGGTACTCCTCCTTCTTGCGGACCTCCTCGGCCTCGCGCTCCTCGGCGCTGACGGGCGCGGGGCGGGGCGGCGTCTTCTCGCGGGGGAGGGGCTCGGCCGGCGGCGGCGGCGCGAACGGCGGGGCGCCCGGCGACGGCAGCGGGAGCTCGGCGGCGCACGACGAGGATCGTGGCGAGGAGGGCCACGAGGACGGCCACCGCGAGGCCGATGAGGAGGAGCTCGTCGCGGGTGAGGTCGGGGAGCTCGATCTGGGTGAGGTCCATGTCTGTCAGTGGCCAGTCGTCAGTGATCAGGTGTCGGTCTTCAGTGGCCCTGACGACCGACAACTGTCAACTGACAACTGATCCCCCTCTACGCCGCCGCGGACTCCCGCGCGCGCTCCGACAGCCGCACCGAGACGAGCTTCGAGACGCCCGGCTCCTCCATCGTCACCCCGTACAGCGTGTCCACCATCTCCATGGTCCGCTTGTTGTGGGTGATGAGGATGAACTGCGAGTTGCGGGACATCTCCTTCACCATCTCGTTGTAGCGGCCGACGTTGGCGTCGTCGAGCGGCGCGTCCACCTCGTCGAGGAGGCAGAACGGCGTCGGCTTGATGAGGAAGATGGCGAAGATGAGCGAGACGGCGGTGAGGGCCTTCTCGCCGCCCGACAGCAGGTTGACGCTCTGGAGCTTCTTGCCCGGCGGCTGGGCGAAGATCTCGACGCCCTGCTCGCCGTCGCCCTCGGCGTTCGTCAGGACGAGGCCGGCCCGACCGCCGTTGAACAGGCGGGGGAAGACCGCCTGGAACTTCTCGTTCACGCGGTCGAAGGTCTCCTGGAACCGCTCGCGCGAGGCCCGGTTGATCTTCACGATCGCCGCCTTGAGGTCGGCGAGCGAGCGCTCGAGATCGGTCTTCTGCGCGCTCATGAACTCGTGGCGGCGGGCGAGCTCGTCGTACTCCTCGATGGCGGTGAGGTTGATCGCGCCCATGCGCTCGGCCTGGGCCTTGAGCTCCTCGAGCCGGGTCCGCTCCTCGTCGCCGGGCGGCTTCTCGAGGTGGAACCGCGCGACCTCCCACCGGAGCTCGACCTGGCACCGCTCGCGGGTCTGCTCCTCGAGGTGGGCGAGCTCGAGCGCCTGCTCCCGGGTCGTGAGCGAGGCCTCGGCGAGCGCCTCGCGCAGCGCCTCGGTCCGGCCGCGCAGGCCGCGGGCCTCCGCGTCGCGGGCG
>JAEYZK010000337.1 GCA_023428085.1 Pseudomonadota bacterium | reverse complement strand
GACCTGCGCCGCCTGGAGGCGGCCGCCGCGCGGCCGGGGTCCGAGCCGCGGCCGGGGCGCGTCAGGGGGAGCGGTCGAGGATCTCGCGGACGCGCGCCTGGAGCCCCGCGGGCGTGAACGGCTTCTGGAGGAAGTGCGCGCCATCGGCGCCCGTGACGAGCGCCTCGCGCGCGTACCCGGAGACGAGGAGGACGCGGAGGTCGGGGCGCGCCCGGCGGAGCTCGGTCGCCAGCACGGTCCCGCTCGGCCCCGGCATGACGACGTCCGTGACGAGCAGGTCGAGCTTCTCCGGGGCGACGCGCGCGAGCGCGAGCGCCTCGGCCGCGTGCCCCGCCACGAGCACCCGGTACCCCGCCGCCTCGAGCGCGCGCACGGTCACGCTCCGCACCTGGGGATCGTCCTCGACCACGAGCACCGTCTCGGTGCCCCGCCGCGCGCCCTCGCCCGCCGGGACCTCGTCGCGCGCGGCGCGGCGCGTGCGCGGGAACGTGATCTCGAAGCGGGTCCCACGCCCGGGCTGCGTCTCGACGCGGATCCGTCCGCCGCCCTGGGTGACGATCCCGTGCACGGTGGCGAGCCCCAGCCCCGTCCCCTTCCCCAGCGGCTTCGTGGTGAAGAACGGCTCGAAGAGGTGCGCCTGGACCTCGGCCGACATGCCGACGCCGGTGTCCTGGACCGCGAGCAGGACGCGATCCTCGCCCGCGCCCTCGCCGTCCGGCGCCGCCGGGAGGTTGCGGGTCTCGAGGGTGAGGAGGCCGCCGTCGGGCATCGCGTCGCGCGCGTTCACGCAGAGGTTGAGCAGGACCTGCTCCATCTGCACGGGATCGCACCACACGGGCCACAGCCCCGCCTCCGCCCGCACCACGACGGCGACGTCCTCGCGCAGCGTGCGGCGCAGGAGCCGCTCGGTCCCGGCGACGACCGCGTTGAGGTCGAGCGACTCCGGCGCGGACCGCTGCTTGCGCGCGAACGCGAGGAGCTGACGGGTGAGATCGCGGGCCCGGATCCCCGCCGCGGCGATCTCCGTGACCGCCTCCGGGTCGGTGGGCCGGCCCGCGCCGAGGTCGTCCCGCAGCGTGTCGGCGCAGCTCAGGATCACGGTCAGGAGGTTGTTGAAGTCGTGGGCGATGCCGCCGGCGAGCTGCCCGATGCTGTCGAGCTTCTGCGCCTGCTGCACCTGCTGCCGGAGGCGGTCGCGCTCGGCCTCGGCGCGCTTCCAGTCGCTGATGTCCCTGCCGACGGACAGGATCAGGGCGCGGCCGCGGAGCGTGAGGAGCCGCGCCGAGAGGAGGACGTCGAGCGTCCCGCCGGTCCGGGTCCGGAACCGCACCTCCAGGTTCGAGACGGCCCCGCCGGCCCGGAGCTCCCCGGTCAGGCGCTCCCGATCGGCCGGGTCGTCCCAGATCCCGAGCTCGCTGGAGCGGCGGCCGACGACCTCGGCCTCCGGCCAGCCCACGAGGCGCGTGAAGCCCTGGTTCACGGTGAGGAACGTCCCATCCTCGACGTCGGTCAGGGCGATCGCGTCGGGGCTCGTCTCGAAGGCGATCCGGAGCCGCTCCTCGCTCTCGCGGAGCCGTTCGCGCTGCGCCCGCGCGAGGCGCTCGAACGCGGCCCGCCGGCGCAGGGCGCGGCGCTCCGCGAGGGCCGCCGCGATCGTCCCCGTCGCGAAGCAGGCGAAGAGCGCCAGGAGCCCCACGGTCTGCAGGCGCCAGTGCCGGAGCACGTCCTGCCGGGCGAGGCCGGAGACGACGTAGAGCGGGTAGCCGCCCACCCTCGCGAACGCGTAGAAGCGCCGCACGCCGTCCACCCCCGAGGTGGTCTCGTAGGCGCCGGAGTCGTCTCCGGCGGCGAGGAGCGCCTGGACCTCCGGGGAGGCGTACCGCGTACCGATGGCCATGGGGAGCGGGTGGTGCGACGCCACGAGCGTCTGGTCCGCGAGGCGGAGGGCGATGGTCCCGCCGGACCCCACGTCCACCCGCGACAGCATCCCCGAGAGCTCGCCGACCTCGACCGCGCCGGTCGCCACCCCGCCGAAGGACCCGTCCGTCCGCGAGATCCGCCGGGCGAGGACGAGGACGAGGCGGTCGAGGACCGGCCCGCGGACGGGCCCGGAGATCTGGAGCGGCGCGGCGGGATCCTCCCGCAGCGTCCGGAAGTACTGCCGGTGGCTCAGGTCGATGGGCGCCGGCACCGGGGGCGCCCCCCAGCGCGCGACGCCGCGCGCGTCGAGGATCCGGATCCCGAGCGCCGACTGCGCCCGGAGGCGCTGCCGCGCGAGGACCTGCTCGAGCTCGTCCCCGTCGACCCCTCCCGTCGCGAGCCCTCGCGCGACCTCGTCCGCCGCCGCGTGGAGCGCCAGGTCCACGCTGTCGAAGGCCGCTCGCAGGCGCCCGGCGAGCAGCCGCGCGACGTTCTCCGCCTGGCGGCTGGCCTCGGCGCGCTCGTGCCTGTGGCTCTGGACGAGCCCCGCCGCGACGAGGGCGGCGACGAACAGGTTGACCGCCACGGCAGCCGCGACGAGCCGCCGGCCCGGCGCCATCCCGTGGCCGCCGGCGCGCGCGACGTCCGCGTCCGCGAGGTCCCCCGGAGCGTTCACGCCCCGTAGCGTTCCACATGGGGCGGCCCGCTGCAAAGGCGCCCGCGCGCGCGGCGGTGTGCGACGACCGCGCCGGAGCGTACACCTGCGCGCGGCGCCGCGGCCCGCGGGACTTCAGACCGCGAACGACTCTCCGCAGCCGCAGCTCGACTTCACGTTCGGGTTCCGGAACACGAACCCGCTCTGCATCAGCGTGCGCTGCCAGTCCACGACGGTGCCCTCGAGGAACTGGGCGCTCTTCGGATCCACGAACACCCGTCCGCCGTCGCGCTCGAACACCTGATCCCGGTCCGACGGCGCCGCCTCCCAGTCCACCACGTACGAGAGGCCGGAGCAGCCGCCGCCGCGCACGCCCAGGCGGAGACCGCCCTGCGGCGTCCCGCGCTGCTCGGCGAGGGTCCGGAGGTGGCGGGCCGCGTCTGCGCTCAGCTCGAGGTTGGCCATGCGGGGTTCCTCTTAATCGGCGACGGCCGGCGTGTCACGGGCCTGCGCCCTGCCCCGTCACGGGGTCGGCTCCGCCTCCGCGAGCTCCGGCGCGAGCTCCCGGAGCCGCTTCACCTTCTCCACGAAGAGCCGGACCGCGTGGTCCACCTCCTCCTCGGTGTTGAAGCGCCCGAGCCCGAACCGGATGGAGGCGTGGGCGAGGGCGCCGGAGACGCCCATGGCGCGCAGCACGTACGACGGCTCGAGCGAGGCGCTCGTGCAGGCCGAGCCGGCGGAGACCGCGACCTCGCGGACCGCCATCATCAGCGCCTCGCCCTCGACGCCGGCGAAGCTCACGTTGAGGTTGCCCGGGAGCCGGTGCTCCAGGCTGCCGTTGACGGTGACGCCGTCGAGCCCCGCGAGGAGCCCGGCGCGGAGCCGCTCGCGGAGCGCGAGGAGCCGCGCCGGCTCGGACGCGAGCGCCGCGCCCGCGAGCTCCGCCGCCTTCCCGAAGCCGACGATGCCGGGCACGTCGAGCGTGCCGGGCCGCAGCCCGCGCTCGTGGCCGCCGCCGTCGAGCAGCGGGACGAGCCGCGCCCGGACCGGCCGGCGGCGCACGTACAGCGCGCCGACGCCCTTCGGCCCGTACAGCTTGTGCGCGGAGAGCGAGGCGAGATCGACCCCGAGCGCCTCGACGTCGAAGGGGAGCTTGCCCGCCGACTGGGCCGCGTCGCAGTGGAAGAGGGCGCCCCGCTCGTGCGCGGCGCGGGCGATCTCGGCGATGGGGTGGACGACCCCCGTCTCGTTGTTCGCGTGCATCACCGACACGAGCACCGTGTCGGGCCGCAGCGCCGCCCGGACGCGCGCGGGGTCGAGGCGGCCGTCGCGCTCCACGTCGAGGAGCTGCACCTCGAACCCCTCGCGCTCGAGCGCCCGCGCCGCGTCGAGCACCGCCTTGTGCTCGGTGCGGCAGGTCACGACGTGGCGCCCCCGCCCGGCGTGGAACCGGGCCGCCCCCTTCACGGCCAGGTTGTCGGCCTCGGTCGCGCCGCTCGTCCAGACGATCTCCCGCGCCTCGGCCCCGACGAGCGCGGCGACCTGCTCCCGGGCCTCCTCGACCGCCTCCGCCGCGCGCCACCCGAAGGCGTGGCTCTTGGAGGCGGCGTTGCCGTACGACTCGGAGAAGAACGGGAGCATGGCCTCGAGCGCCCGGGGATCGACCCGGGTCGTCGAGTGGTTGTCCATGTAGATGGGAATCTTCATCGCGTGTGGAGGGCTCCCAGGAGCAGGCGGCACGCCAGGGTGCGTAACCGTGGCCCCGGCGGTCGAGTATAAAAGGAGGGATCTGTGGCTCAAGGACTCCCCGGCGCACAAATGCCCGAAACGACAGGACTCCGCCCCATGCGCCTCGCCGTCCGCCTGGCCCTCGCCCTCGCCGCGTTCGGGGTGGTCGCGTACCTGCCGGACCTCTTCTCCGCGGGGGTGACCGGCCCATCGGGCGACCTGGGGCTCGGCGCGCTGCTCGGCCGGGGCTCCCTCCTCGCCTTCGCCGCGGCCTTCGCGGGGGGCGTCCTGACGAGCCTCACGCCCTGCGTCTACCCGCTCATCCCCATCACGGTCTCGATCTTCGGCGCGAAGCGGGCGGGGAGCCGGGCCCAGGCGATGGGGCTCTCGGGGCTGTACGTCCTCGGCATCGCGGTCATGTACTCGGCCCTCGGGCTCGCGGCGGCGCTCTCCGGCGCAGCCTTCGGCAGCGTGATGCAGAGCCCGTGGGTGATGGGGCTCGTCGGCCTCGTGCTCGCGAACCTGGCGCTCTCGATGTTCGGCCTGTTCGAGCTGCAGCTCCCGTCGTCCTGGCAGGCGCGGCTCTCGCGCGTGGGGGGCGCCGGGTACGCGGGCTCGTTCGCCATGGGGCTCGTCTCCGGCATCATCGCCGCGCCGTGCACGGGGCCGGTGCTCGCCGCCGCGCTCGCGTTCGTGGCCGCGTCGGGCTCGGTCGCGCTGGGCGTCACGGTGATGTTCGCGTACGCGCTCGGCCTCGGCCTCCTCTTCTTCCTCATCGGCGCCTTCTCGCTCTCGCTGCCGCGGAGCGGGCCGTGGATGGAGACGGTCAAGTCCGTCTTCGGCGTCGCCCTCCTCACCGCCGGCCTCGTCTTCCTCCTCGGCGCGTTCCCAGGGCTGCGCGGCGCCTTCTCCGCGGCGCGCGGACCGGTGCTCGTCGCGGCGGGGCTCGCCGCCCTCGGCGTCCTCGCCGGCGCGCTCACCGCGAGCTTCGGCGAGCGGCCGCTCGTCGCGGCGGCGAAGGCGTTCGGGCTGCTCCTGCTCGTCGGCGGGCTCGTGTACGGCATCGGCGCGGGCGGCGCCCGGGAGCGCGCGCGCGCCGCGGCGAGCTTCGCGTGGATGCACGACTACGACGCGGCGGTGCAGCGCGCGCGGACCGAGGGCAAGCCGATGATCCTCGACTTCTGGGCCGAGTGGTGCGCCGCCTGCAAGGAGCTCGACCGCACGGTCTGGGCCGATCCGCGCGTCCGCGCCGAGGCCTCCCGCTTCGTCGCCGTGAAGATCGACGGCACCGAGTACACCGACGCGTTCGACGCGATCGCCGCGAAGAAGTACGCGGTCCCCGGCCTCCCCACGGTGATCTTCCTCGACGGGCGCGGCCGCGAGGCGCCGCGGCGCGTGCTCGGGGCCGTCGATCCGGAGGAGATGATCGCGGCCCTGCGCGCGGTGGACGGCGCGTGCGAGGACCCGCCCGCGCCGCCGCCGCGCGCGCCCGGCGCGATCGTGGCGTGCGCGGTCCGGTGGTGATCCGTGACCGAGCTCGACGAGATCCGCGCGGCGGCCCGGAAGGTGTTCACGAGCGCGCAGGCGGCGGAGGCGTTCCTCCAGCTCCACAGCCCCGTGCTCGGCGGCGTCCCGCTCGAGCTCGTCCAGGAGGGGCGCGGCCACGAGGTCCGGGCCTTCCTCGAGCGGCTCGCGCGCGAGGCGCCGCCTCCGGGTCCCCGGATCTTCGGCATCCCGCTCCACTGGAAACGCTAGCCCCACCCACCCCGTGAACGAGCCCGCGCCCGGGCCCGCGCGCCACCGCACAGCGCAGGTCCAAGTGGCCGTACCCTCATCATCATCCCCGTTGACACCCCGCCGGCCGGGGGCTAATGAGGATGGCCCTTCGCCCAGGTGGCGGAACTGGTAGACGCACCAGATTCAGGGTCTGGCGGCCTCAAAACCGTGGAGGTTCGAATCCTCTCCTGGGCACTGGGCCGGCGCGCATGCGCCGGCCCTTTCATTTTGCCCGCGCGAGGCGCCCCTCGCTTGACGCGCCAGGCGGATGCATGATTATGCATTCGCTATGCAACAGCGCACCGTCGCCATCGTCGGCGCCTCCGGCTACAGCGGCCTCGAGCTCACCCGGATCCTCGCCCGCCACCCGAACGTCCGCCTCGTCGCGGCCCTCTCCGACCGCTGGGCCGGCGAGAAGGTCGGCGCGCGCGTCCCCGTGCCCGCGCCCACCGCCGCGCTGGCGTACGGGAAGCTCTCCGACGCCGAGCACGTGGACGCGGAGCTCGTCTTCCTCGCCACGCCGGCCGAGGCCTCGGCCGATCTCGCCCCCAGGCTCGTCGGGCGGGGGCTGCACGTCGTGGACGTCTCGGGCGCGTTCCGGCTGAAGGACCCCGCGCTCTACCCGACCTGGTACGGGTTCGAGCACCCCGCGCCTGCGCTCCTCGCCGAGGCGGTCTACGGCTTGCCCGAGCTGGGGCGCGAGGGGCTCCGTGGCGCGCGGCTCGTCGCCAACGCGGGCTGCTACGCCACCACGATCGCCGTCGGCGTCGCCCCGTTCGTGAAGGCGGGGGTGGTCTCGCCCGAGGGGATCGCGATCACGGCGCTCTCCGGCGTCTCCGGCGCGGGCCGGAAGGCGAGCGAGGACTTCAGCTTCGTCGAGATCGCGGACGACCTCCGCGCGTACCGCCTCGCGAAGCACCAGCACGTGCCGGAGATCGAGCAGACCATCGCCCGGTACGGCGGCCGGTGCGGCCCGATCTCGTTCACCCCCGTGCTCGTGCCGATCCGCCGCGGCATCCTCTCCACCGCCCACCTGCGCGTGCGGGACGGCGCGACCGCCGCCGACCTCACCGCCGCCCTCGAGGCCGCGTACCGCGACGAGCCGTTCGTAGCGCTCCGGCCCGCGGACAAGGTGCAGGTGAAGGACGTGCTCCACAACAACCGGTGCCTCGTCGGCGTCGCCTTCGACGCGCGCGCGCGGATCGCGGTCGTGACGAGCGCGCTCGACAACCTCGTGAAGGGCGCGGCCGGCAGCGCCGTGCAGGCGATGAACGCGGTGCTCGGCCTGCCCGAGACGGCCGGGCTCGATCTCCTGGGGGGCTGACCCTTGAAAGTTCCGCGGGGGTTCCGGTTCGGCGGCGTGCACTGTGGGCTCAAGCCGCAGCGGCGCGACCTCGCCCTGGTGGTCTCCGACCACCCGGCCGCGGCGGCCGGCGTGTTCACGCAGAACAAGGCGGCGGCGGCGCCGATCCAGGACGCCCGCCCGCGCGTGCCCGCGGAGGGCATGCGGGCGATCCTCGCCAACTCCGGGAACGCCAACGCTCTCACCGGCCCGGCCGGCCTCGACGACGTCTCGGTCATCCGGAGCGCGGTCGCGGACGCGCTCGGCATCCAGAAGCGCGCGGTGCTCACCGCCTCGACCGGCGTCATCGGGGCGCGGCTCCCGGCGATGAAGGTCGTCACGGCGCTGCCGGCGCTGGTCGAGCAGCTCGGCGACCACCCGGACCTCGCGGCCGAGGCGATCCTCACGACCGACACGCGGCCCAAGATGGCGGCGCGCGAGGTGGTCCTGGGCGGCAAGGTCGCGGTGATCTCCGCGATCTGCAAGGGCTCGGGCATGCTCGCGCCACAGCTCGCGACGAGCATGTGCCTCGTCGTGACCGACGCGGCGATCGCGCCCGCGCCGCTCCAGGAGGCGCTCGGGCGCGCCGTGAAGCGGACGCTCAACATGGTGACCGTGGACGGCGAGATGTCCACGAACGACACCGTCTACCTCCTCGCCAACGCGCTCGCCGGGAACCAGCGCATCGGCGAGGCCGGTCCGGACCTCGAGCGGTTCGAGGCGGCGCTCACCGACCTGCTCGGCGAGATGGCCCGCGCCATGGCCGCCGACGGCGAGGGCGCGACCCGGATGCTCGAGGTGGTGGTGGAGGGCGGCCCGGACGAGGAGATCGCGGCGGAGTGCGCCCGGGCGATCGCGTCGTCCCCGCTGGTCAAGGCCTCGCTCTTCGGCGCCGACCCGAACTGGGGGCGGATCCTCGCCACGGTGGGCGCCCGGGCCGGCGCGCGCGGGTGGCCCGTCGATCCCTTCAAGGCGAGGGTCGTGATCCAGGGCGAGGTGGTGTTCGCCGGCGGCGTGCCGACCGACGTCGATCGGGAGATCCTGCGCGCGAAGATGCGCGAGACGCGGGTGGACATCCTCGTCCAGCTCGCGGCGGGGAAGGCGCGGGCCGTCGCCTGGGGGTGCGATCTCTCCTACGACTACGTGAAGATCAACGCCGACTACACCTCGCTCATCGTCCAGAACGCCGACGGCGGCGTGGGCCGGGACGACCGGGTGGCGAACTACAGCCCGTCGTTCAAGCGGGCGCTGCTGGCCGAGGCGCTCAAGTACATCGCCGCGTTCTCCGGGCAGGTGGCGGTGATCAAGTACGGCGGCGCGGCGATGGTGAAGGACAGCCTCAAGGAGGCGTTCGCCGAGGACGTCACGCTGCTCAAGAAGGTGGGCCTGAAGCCGGTGGTGGTCCACGGCGGCGCGCCGGAGATCTCGAGCACGCTCGAGAAGCTGGGCGAGCGGAGCGAGTTCGTGGACGGGCTGCGGGTGACCGACGCGCAGGCGCTGCCCGTGGTCGAGATGGTCCTCACCGGCAAGGTGAACCAAGAGCTCGTCGCCCTGCTCAACGCGCGGAACGCGGGCGCGGTCGGGCTCTCCGGCAAGGACGGGCGCCTGCTGCGGGCGCGCAAGGCGGACTTCGAGACCGGCCGCGACCTCGGCCACGTCGGCGAGATCGTCGAGGTGAACCGGCAGTTCCTGCGGATGCTGCTCGACGGCGGGTACGTGCCGGTCATCTCGCCGATCGGCCTCGCCGACGACGGCACCTCGCTCTCGATCAACGCCGACGAGGTCGCCGCCGCGCTGGCGGTGGCGCTCGGGGCGCCGAAGCTCATCCACCTCACCGACGTGCCCGGCATCCTCGACTCCCCGGACGGCGAGCTCGTCCGGCAGCTCACCGCCGCCGATCTCTCGCGGCGGCTCGAGGCCGGGGCGATCACCGGCGGCATGAAGTGGAAGGCGCACTCGATCCTCACCGCGCTGGCCGGCGGCGTCGAGCGCGTGCACGTGCTCGACGGCCGCCAGCCGCACACGGTCATCGCGGAGCTCTTCACCGACCGCGGCGTGGGCTCGCTCGTGACGCCGGGGTGACCGCCATGCCCGCGCCCCATCGCCGCCGCGAGGCGGTCGCCCGCATCATCCGCACCCGGCGGATCGGGACGCAGGAGGAGCTACTCGCCGCGCTCGCCGAGGCCGGCGAGCGCGCCACCCAGGCCACGCTCTCGCGCGACCTCGCCCGGCTCGGGGCCCGCCGCGTCTCGCGGCCGGACGGCGGGACGTTCTACGAGCTCCCGCCCGACGGCGATCCGCTCGCGCTCCTGCGCGGCCAGATCGCCTCGATCGGCGCGAACGGCTCGCTCGTCGTGATCCGCACCGTGCCGGGGAGCGCCAACGCCATCGCCCGCGCCATCGACCTCGCCCAGGTCCCCGAGGTGCTCGGCACGATCGCCGGCGACGACACCATCTTCGTCGCGCCCGGCGCCGGCCTCCGCCCGGAGCGGGTCGCCGCCCGGCTCGCGACGCTGCTGGGCGTGCCGGAGGCGGCGCGCGGGCGGGGGTGACCCGCGGCCCCCACGTCACGGCCCGAGCGGCAGGAGGATGCCCCCGGCGGTCCCGCGGGCCTCCCGGTGGACGTGGGCGACGGTGGGCGCGTCGAGGCCGCCGGTCACGATGAACCCCCGCGCGCGCCCGCTGCCCTGGTCCACCGCGAGGATCCCTGCGCCGAAGCCGCCGGTCGTGACCGGCGGCGCCTCCTGCGCGCCGTCGAGCGCCGCGAGGCGCGCCGCGCCGGAGACGTCGAGCTGCCCGCGGAGCTCTCCCCTCGGGTTGGCCTCGGTGTGCGCGTTGTAGTAGAGCTCACCCGCCGTGAATGCGCCCCGGAGGTCCTCGGAGAGCGGCGCCGCGTCGTCGGCGACCACCCACAGGTTCCCCCCGCCGGCGAGCGGGAGGACGACGGGGCCCGCCACGCCCCGCGCCTCCCGGTGCACGTGGGCGGCGGTCGGCGCGAGCCCGGAGGTCACGAGGAAGCCGCTCGGCCGCCCCGTGGCCTCGTCCACGGCCAGGAGCCCGGCGCCGAAGGCGGCCGTCGGGACCGCGGGCACCTCCTGCGCGCCGTCGAGCGCGGCGAGCCGCGCCGCGCCGCCCCTGTCGAGCTGCCCCCGGATCGCGCCGGCGGGGTACGCGTCCGTGTGCGCGTTGAAGTAGAGCTCGCCCGCGAGGAAGGCGTCGATCTGCGCGCGGGTGAGCGCCGTCGCGTCGTCGGGGACCACCCACGTCTCGGGCCCCCCGACCATGGGAGCGATCACGGGCCCCGGGGCCCCGCGCGCGGCGAGGTGCACGTGGGCGGCCGTCGCGCCGGAGAGCCCGCGGATCACGAAGAAGCCGCGGACCGCGCCGGTCGCCTCGTCCACCGAGAGCACGCCCGCGCCGACCGCCGGGGTGTCGACCGCGGGCGTCTCCTGCGCGCCGTCGAGCGTGGCGAACCGGAGCGTGCCCGCGGCGTCGAGCTGCCCGCGGATCTCGCCCGCCGGGTTCGCCTCGGTGTGCGCGTTGTAGTAGAGCAGCCCATCCGTGAACCCGGCCCGGTCCTCGGCCGGGAGCGCGGGCGCGCCGTCCGGCACCACCCACGTCCGCGCGCTCCTCTCGCCGAGCGGCGGGCCGCCTCCGCCCCCGTCGCCGCCGGAACCGTCCCCGCCCCCGCACGCGCCCAGCGCGACCCACGTCACGAGCGCGAGCATCCAAGAGCCGCCGTTTCGCATCTCGAGATCCTCCCCCCTCGCCGATGCGCGAGCCGGCGGACGGTGTCACGGGTTGCGCCCCGCGACCCACCGGGACCAGCGGGCATCGCGGCGGGCGCCGGCAGGCTCGGCGACGCCCGGGGCGCCGCCGCCTCGCGAAGCCGGCGGGGAGCTCGCGAGGGCTGCGCCTGCCCGGCGTCGCCGGGGCCGCAGGCAGGGTCCCCGCCACCCCTGGGTACGCGGGCCGGCGTGAACGGGCCCGTCGCGCAGCGCACGGCGCAGGCACGTGGCTCGCATCGGACGGCTCCGCATGGACGAGCTCCGCGTCCCCAAGCACCGCGTCGCCGCCGAGGTCTTCCTGCCCGGCGGCGCCCCCCGCAGGATCGCGCTCTTCCTCGCCGAGGCGGCGCCGGACCACGACGGACCCGAGCGCCCGCTCGATCTCCTGAACGGCCGCGGCGACTTCCTGCCGGCGCTCGACGCGGAGACCGGCGAGATGACGTTCCTCCACCGCGCCGCGCTCTCGGCGGTCCGCGTGGCGCGCGAGGCCGAGCCGGAGGAGCTGCCCACCATCCCCACCGAGCACGAGGTCGAGCTCCTCCTCTCCGACGGGGCCGTGCTCCGCGGGATCGTCTCGTACGTCCGGCCGGCGGCGCACGCGCGCCTCGTGGACTTCCTCAACGAGCCGGCGCCGTTCCTCCGGCTCGTCGAGGCGGACGCCGTCACGCTCGTCAACAAGCGCCACGTCGCCCGCGTGGCCCTCCTCGCCCGGTGACCATGGCCCGCCTCGACCTCCTCATCGAACGACTGTTCGCCGAAGCCGGCGACGAGATCCTCCTCTGCACGGGCGCGGGGGTCACGCTCGCCACCGCGGGCGGCCCCGTCGCGCTCATCCGGCAGCCGCTCACCACGGCCCAGATCGTCGGCGCGGTCGCCGAGGTCCTGCCGGAGGAGGAGCGCCTCGGCTTCCCGCGCCCGGTCGCGTTCCCCTACCGCGCGCCGGCCGGCACCGTCGAGCTCAGGTTCCTCGTGAACGGCCCGGCGGTCCAGGCGCGGATCACCCGCCCTGCCGCGGCCGCCGGGATCGACCTCGAGCCCACCGAGGCCCGCGCCATCGCCCCCTCCGGCGGGCGTCCGGCAGCGCCGGCCGCGCCCCCCCCGGCTCCGACCCCGGCGACGCCCCCGGC
>JAEYZK010000331.1 GCA_023428085.1 Pseudomonadota bacterium | reverse complement strand
GGTCTGGGTCGCGCGCGCCGAGGCCTTCCGCGCCCTCTCGGCCCGGGATCCCGCCCGCGCCCGCGACGCCTGGCTCGCCTCCGCCCGCGCGGCCGAGCGCGCGCTCCGCCGGATCGCGCCCGCGTTCGCCGCGTCCGTGGATCGAGGCGAGGATCCCGCGGCGGCGGCCTCGGGCGTCCCCGCGCTCGGCGCCGAGCCGCTGTACCTGCTGGCGCAGGGGACGATGCGCTCGGCCCAGCTCACCGGGTACGCGGCGGTGCTCGCGGTGAAGGACCCGTGCCTCGCGATGATGGCGCGCGCGGCGGAGCTCGACGAGCGGGTGGACGCCGCCGGACCGCACCGGGCGCTGGGCGCCTGGCGGGCCGGGCTGCCGATCGCGGCCGGCGGCGGGGCCACGGCCGCCCGGGCCCACTTCGATCGCGCGCGCGCCCTGCACCCGACGGACCTGCTCGCCCGCGTGGCCGAGGCCGAGACGCTCGCCGTCCTCCTCCAGGACGCGGCGCGGTTCGACGCGCTCCTCGCCGAGGTCGAGGCCTTCGCGCTCGAGCAGGACCCGCCGCGCGCCCCCGAGAACCGGGTCGCGCAGCGGCTCGCGGCGGAGCTCGGGGCGCGCCGGCCGCGGCTGTTCTGACGGCCGCGCGCGCCCTCAGTCCCGCCGTGCCGTGTCCGACGCGGTGCCCCCCGCCTCGTACGACCGCAGCTCGCCGACGGCGGAGCCGAACGAGAAGTCGGTCGTGAGCTTCACCACGATGCGGCGCGGGTCGTCCGAGAGCCAGAGGTAGGTCGGCTTCTTCTCGCTGAACTTGCCGGTGAAGCCGGTCGGCACGCGGATCTTGAGCGCGGAGAACCTGCCCGCCTTGGTCGTCACCGTCTCGCGCTTCATCACCTCGACGATGACGTCGCGGAGCTGGACGCCCGACAGGACCGGGAAGGTCCGGCGGTCGCCCGGCGCGAGCGGCATCCGGCGGAGCTGGAACACGAGCGCCACGAAGTCCACGACGTCGGGCGGGATCGGCGTCCGCTTGGTGAGGACCCGCTTCCCGCGCTCCACGAGGACCGCCTCGCCCTTCACGCGGTCGTAGTCCGTCGTGTCGAGGTGCTTCCAGTTCCGCTCGCGCTGGTCGATGACGAACCGGGTCGGGAGCCCGGACTCCGGATCGAGGTGGCTCGTGAGCTCCTGGCGGAAGGAGTAGACCGCGTTCGCCACGCCGGTCGTGTGGGCCTCGAGCCGGATCGGGATCCCGAAGAGCCCCGGATCGCCCACCTCGATGGTCGCGGTCCCCATCCGCATGCCCATGAGATCGATGCTGAACCGCATGCGCTCCCCCGGGGCGTAGGGCGCGGGGAGGAGCGATGAGGCGGCGAGGAGGAGGGGAACGAGGTTCATGGCGACGCCTGACCCGTGAACCCTTAAGCGCTCCGCGCGGGACGTGCACGGAGGCGCACCGCCGCGGCCGCCTGCCGCGTCCCCCACGGGGTTCCGATGAAGTTCACGTTTCTTCACCGTCCACACACGTGATCCGCGGGCGAACTCCAGCGCTCCGGCATAAGCACAGCCGTCAGTCCGTGGGGAGTGGAACGATGAAGACGAAGACCAAGTTGTGGATCGCGATCCCGGTGGGCCTCCTCCTGCTCGTGGGGGCGCTCGGGGGCGTCAAGGCCGCCCAGATCGGCGCGATGATCAAGGCCGGCGCGTCCTTCGCGCCACCCCCGGAGTCGGTGACGTCGGCGCCGGTGCAGGCGACCGAGTGGGTCGCGACGCGCAGCGCCATCGGCAGCCTCGTCCCGGCGCGCGGCGTCACGCTCGGCGCCGAGGTCCCCGGCCTCGTGCGGGAGATCACCTTCGAGTCGGGCGCCGCCGTGAAGCAGGGCGCGGTGCTCGTCCGGCTCGACACCTCCGCCGAGCGCGCGCAGCTCGAGGCGGCCGAGGCCGACGCCGCGCTCGCCCAGGTCAACCTCGACCGGGCGCAGAGCCTGCGGAAGGCGGAGTCCAACGCGCCCGCCGACCTCGACGCGGCCCAGGCCCGCGCCAAGCAGGCCGCCGCGGCGGTCGCCAACCTCCGGGCGATCATCGCCAAGAAGACGATCCGGGCCCCGTTCGACGGCCGCATGTCGATCCGCCAGATCGAGGTCGGGCAGGTGCTCTCCGCGGGCACGCCGATCGCCACCCTCCAGTCGGTGACGCCCATCCACGCGGACTTCTGGTTGCCCCAGCAGGCGCTCGCCGATCTGCAGCCCGGCCAGGCGGTGCAGCTCCGCACGGACACCTTCCCGGACGCCACCTGGAAGGGCCAGATCACCGCCATCAACCCCGGGGTGGACGAGGCGACGCGCAACGTGAAGGTCCGGGCGACGTTCCAGAACGCCGACGGCCGGCTGCGGGCCGGCATGTTCGCCAACGTCGAGGTGCTCTCGAGCGAGAGGCGGTCGGTGGTCCTCATCCCGGTGACGTCGGTGCTCTTCGCGCCGTACGGCGACACCGTCTTCCTCCTCGAGCAGAAGAAGGACCCGGCCGGCAAGGATCAGCTCACCGTGAAGCAACAGTTCGTCCGCCTCGGCGAGCGCCGCGGCGACTTCGTCGCGGTCACCTCCGGCGTCGAGCCGGGGCAGCAGGTCGTCTCCAGCGGCGCCTTCAAGCTGCGCAACGGGATGGCCGTGGCGGTGAACAACGCGCTCGCGCCGAAGGCGCAGCTCCAGCCCACCCCGTCGGAGCGCTGAGGCCGCCCATGTCGTTCACCGATCTGTTCATCCGGCGGCCCGTGGTGGCCGTCGTGGTCAACCTGCTCGTCGTCATCGCCGGCGTGCAGGCGATCCGGTCGCTCAACGTCCGCCAGTACCCGAAGAGCGAGAACGCCGCCGTCACGGTCACGACGGCCTACGTCGGCGCCAACGCGGACCTCGTGCGCGGCTTCGTCACCGTGCCGCTCGAGCGCGTGATCGCCGCCGCCGACGGGATCGACTACATCGAGTCGGAGAGCAAGCTCGGCCTCTCCACCATCAAGGCGCACCTCAAGCTCAACTACGACTCCACCAAGGCGCTCGCCGAGGTGAGCTCGAAGGTCGATCAGGTGCGGCGCGACCTGCCGCCCGAGGCCGAGGTCCCGATCATCAACATCGAGTCCTCCGACACGCAGTTCGCCTCCGCCTACCTGAGCTTCTCGTCGAACGTCCTCAAGCAGAACGAGATCACCGACTACCTGGTCCGGGTGGTCCAGCCGCGGCTCTCGGCGGTCGAGGGCGTGCAGCGCGCGGACATCCTCGGCGCCCGCACCTTCGCGATGCGCATCTGGCTCAAGCCCGACCGGATGGCGGCGCTCAACATCGCCCCCGCGCAGGTCCGCGCGGCGCTCGCCCAGAACAACTTCCTCGCGGCGGTGGGGCAGACCAAGGGCTCCCTCGTCCAGGTGAACCTGACCGCCAACACCGATCTCCGCTCCGTGAAGGAGTTCCAGCAGCTCGTGGTGCGGGAGCGGGACGGGGTCGTGGTCCGGCTCGGCGACATCGCCGACGTGGCGATGGGCGCCGAGGACTACGACAGCATGGTGAACTTCAACGGCCAGACCGCCGTGTTCATGGGCATCTGGCCGCTCCCGAACGCCAACTCGCTCGACGTCATCCAGCGCATCCGGACGGAGCTGGACGCCGTCCAGCGGGACATGCCGGAGCAGCTCCAGGCGCGGGTCGCGTACGACGGCACGAGCTACATCCGCAGCGCCATCCGCGACGTCCAGAAGACGCTCGGCGAGACGCTGCTCATCGTCGTCATCGTCATCTTCCTCTTCCTCGGGTCGCTCCGGTCGGTCCTCGTCCCGGTGGTGGCGATCCCGGTCTCGCTCGTCGGCGCCGTCTTCCTCATGCAGACGTTCGGGTTCACCCTGAACCTGCTCACGCTCCTCGCCATCGTGCTCTCGGTCGGGCTCGTCGTCGACGACGCGATCGTGGTGGTGGAGAACGTCGAGCGCCACCTGCGCGAGGGGAGGACGCGCACCGAGGCGGCCCTGCGCGGCGCGCGCGAGCTGGTCGGCCCCATCATCGCGATGACGATCACGCTCGCCGCGGTGTACGCGCCGATCGCCTTCCAGGGCGGCCTCACCGGCTCCCTCTTCCGCGAGTTCGCGCTGACGCTCGCCGGCGCGGTGACCATCTCGGGCGTCGTGGCGCTGACGCTCTCCCCCGTGATGTCCGCGGCCCTGCTCCGGCGCGACGGCGAGGCGCGCGGCCTGCCGGCCTGGATCCAGCGTGGCTTCGACCGGCTCAGGGCGGCGTACGACCGGCGCCTCGAGCGCACCCTCGGATCGCGGCGGCCGATCTACGTCGCGTGGGCGGCCGTGAGCCTGCTCACGGTCGCCATGTTCACGCAGGCGCCGCGCGAGCTCGCCCCGACCGAGGACCAGGGGGTCATCTTCGGGATCGTGAACACGCCGGCGAACTCCACGATCGACCAGGTCGTGCCCTACACGCGCCAGGTGCACGACGCGCTCATGACGATGCCGGAGTCGGGCTTCACCTTCCAGGTCACCTTCCCGAACGGCGGCTTCTGGGGCGACGGGCTCAAGCCCTGGAC
>JAEYZK010000325.1 GCA_023428085.1 Pseudomonadota bacterium | reverse complement strand
CCCGACGGCCATGCCCGCCCCGACGCCGGCGCCGCCGGTGCGCGCCGCTCCGGCCCGGCAGGCGCCCGCGCGCAACCGCGCCAACGGCAGCGGCGTGGACGCGCTGCTCGCGCGGACCGAGCGCCAGCTCCAGCAGGAGAAGCTCTACGGGGACCCGGAGGGCGACCCGGAGGGCGACTCCGAGGAGGGCAGCGCGGGCGACCGCTACGAGGCCCTCGTCTCGAAGGCCGTCCACTCCAACTACCAGGTCCCGAGCACGATCCCGGACCGCGAGCGGCTCCACCTCGAGGCGCAGATGACCATCTGGGTGGAGGCCGACGGCACGATCAGCCGGTTCAAGATCACGAAGCCCTCCGGCAACCCGGCCTTCGACGCGGCCCTGGATCGCGCCATCCGCGCCACGCGCCTGCCGCCGCCCCCGAGCGAGTGGGCACAGCAGTTCCGGCGCGGCGGCCGCACCCTGAAGTTCAAGATCTGAGACAGGAGTCCCCATGCACGCGCCCAGCTTCCCCTCGATCCTCCAGGCCTGCGCGGCCGCCGCCGTCGGCCTCGCCGCCGCCGGCGCCGCGGCCGCACCCGCGACCGAGCGGCCGCCCATCGTCATCACCGCGCCCGACTTCCGCCCGCTCCCGATCGCCGTCCAGGCCTTCACGGCGGGTGACACCGACGCGCGCGCGGCGGCCGGCGAGGCGACGTCGGTCGTGCGCGCCGACCTCGCGCTGTCCGGGCTCTTCGACGTGCTCGATCCCAAGGGGTACCTCGCCGATCCGAAGGAGGGGCTCGCCGTCGCCTCGGTCGCGTTCACGCGCTGGGCCGACGTGGGCGCGGACGGGCTCGTGAAGGCGGTCGTGCGGAGCGAGGGCGGGGCGCACGTCGGCGAGCTGCACCTCTACGAGGTCCGGGCCGCGCGCGAGGTCCTCGTGAAGACCCTCCGCGTGCCCGCCGGCCAGGCCCGGTCGCTCGGGCACCAGATGAGCGACGAGATCGTCCGCTACTACACGCGCGAGCCGGGCGTCTTCTCCACCCGCATCGCGGCCATCCGGAAGGTGGACGACCGCTACCAGCTCATCACGCTGGACGTGGACGGGCGGAACGCGGAGGTCCACCTGGACGAGAAGCAGATCCTCCTCGTGCCGCGGTGGCGCCCCGACGGGAAGGAGATCCTCGTCACCAGCTACCGGACCGGCCGGAACGAGCTCTGGGTCTACCGGCTCGCGGACCGCACGTTCCGCGCGCTCACGCACCGCGGGAACTCGTTCGGCGGCGTCTACTCGCCCGACGGCGCGCGGATCGCGTTCTGCCACACGGAGGGCGCCAACACCGACGTCTGGGTGATGAACGCGGACGGCAGCGGCGCGAAGCGGCTCACGCGCGACCCCTCGACCGAGGTCACCCCGACCTGGTCGCCGGACGGCAAGCGGATCGCCTTCACCTCCGACCGCGCGGGCACCTCGCAGCTCTATGCGATGAACGCCGACGGCACGGGCGTCCGGCGGCTCACCTTCCAGGGCAACTACAACCAGACGCCGGTCTGGAGCCCGCGCGGCGACGCGATCGCCTTCACCGCGCGCGACGAGCGGCGGGTGTTCGACCTGTTCTGGATCAGCCCCGACACCGGCGTCATCAGCCGGATCACCCAGGACCAGGGCCGGACCAACGAGGAGCCCTCCTGGGCGCCCAACGGCCGGCTGATGGTCTTCCGCACCGACCGGAACGGCTTCGGGCAGCTCGTCGTCTCGGATCCCAAGGGGAACCGCCAGTCGGTCATCCTGGGGAGCGCGGGCGCGGACCTCGTGACGCCGGCGTGGGGCCCGGCGCGGTGACCGCGCGGCGCTTCGCGACGATCGACGTCGGCACCAACACCGTCCTCCTCCTCGTCGCCGAGCGGCGCGGGGACGCCCTCGTGCCCGTCGCCGAGCGCGCGGAGATCACGCGGCTCGGCCGCGGCGTGGACGCGACGGGGCGCCTCGACCCCGCGGCCATCCGCGACACGGTCGCGGTGCTCGTCGCCTACGCCCGCGAGGCGCGCGCGCTCGGGGTCGAGGGCATCGCCTGCGTGGCCACGAGCGCCGCGCGCGACGCGGCGAACGGCGCCTCGTTCTTCGACGCCGCGCGCGACGAGGCCGGCCTCGCGCCCGAGGTGATCCCCGGCGACGAGGAGGCCCGGCTCGTGTACGTGACGGCGTGGCGGGACTTCGGTGGCGACGCTGCGGCCGCTCGCCCTGGGCCCGGTCCGCTCGCCGTGCTCGACGTCGGCGGCGGCTCCACCGAGTTCATCGTGGGCGAGGGGGCCGCGCCGCGCGCGCGCGTCAGCCTGCAGGTCGGCGCGGTGCGCGTCACCGAGCGTCACGTCCGCGCCCACCCGATCGCGCCGGCCGAGCTCGCGGCCATGCGGGAGGACGCGCGGCGGACCTTCGCGGCGCTCGCGGACCTCCGCGCCGCGCCCGGGGCGCGCCTCGTCGGCGTGGCCGGCACCGTGACGACGCTCGCCGCCGTCGCCCAGGCCCTCCCGCGCTACGACGGCGAGAAGGTCCACGGGGCCCGCCTCGCGCTCGAGGAGATCGAGGCGCTCGTCGAGCGGATGGCGCGCCTCCCGGTCGCCGGGCGGGCGGCCCTCCCCGGGATGGAGCCCAAGCGCGCCGACGTCATCGTGGGCGGCGCGGTGGTCGTCGCCGAGGCGATGCGCGCCGCCGGGTTCTCCGAGCTGACGGTCTCCGACCGCGGGGTGCGGTGGGGGCTCCTGTACGATCGCTTTCGTTGAGGCCGTGCGGCCCTACCTTGCCCCATGGCCTCCCTCGCCCGCACCGCCGCCGCGGCGGCCTTCGGCCCCGGCGCGGCGGCGTACGCGTTCCTCACGGGGCACCAGGTCTGGCGCGCCGACTGCCGGACGATGGCCCGGCTCGTCCCGGTCGGGCGGATCCTCGACCTCGGCGTCGGTCCCGGGACGAGCGCGCTGGAGATGGCCGAGGCTGCCCCCGGGCTCAGGCTCGTCGGCGTGGACCGGGCCCCGGCCATGCTCCGGGCCGCGGCGCGCGAGGCCCGCGCGGCGCGGCGGCCGCTGCCGCTCGTCCGCGGCGACGCCCTCGCCCTCCCGTTCGGGGCCGGCAGCTTCGACGGCGTCACCGGCCACAGCCTGCTCTACCTCCTCCCCGACGCGCCCGGCGCGCTGCGCGAGATCCGCCGCGTGCTCCGGCCGGGCGGCGGCGTCGTGTTCCTCGAGCCCCGCGCCGGGGCCGCCTCGCTCCGCGGCGCCCTCGGCGCCGGCCCGCGCTGCGCGGCGTCGATGCTCCTGTGGCGCGGGATGGCCCGGCTGCACCGGCGGTTCGACGAGCGATCGCTGCCGGCGCTGCTCGAGGGCGCGGGCCTGTCCGGCGCCCGGGCCTGGCCGGCGCTGTTCGGGTTCGGGGTGATGGGCACCGCGACGGCCCCGTGAACGCGCCCGCTCCCGCGCCCCACCGGAGCCCGCGCGCCCCTAGAAGAGCCCGATCGTGAAGTGCACCGCGTACAGCGGCTCGTGGATCCCCGGGTCGCGATCGAGGTTGAACCCCACGTCGAGCGCGGCGGGCCCGATCGGCGTCACGAACCGCGCCCCGGCGCCGGCGGTGGGTCGGATCCGCCAGTCCACGTTCCTGGGATCGAGCCAGAGGTTGCCCGCGTCGAGGAACAGGCCCAGCTCCATCCGCCGCGTCACCGGCAGGCGCAGCTCGGCCTTCCCGAGGACGAACGCCTCCCCGCCCTCCGACACCGGCGCGTCGCCGCCCGCGATGCGGCGTCCCGTCTCCGTGCAATCCGGGTCGTTCGGTGCGGCCGCGCACAGCCGCCCCTCGCCTGCGAGCTGCGCGCGGACGTCCTGCTGGATGAGCTGCTCCTCGCCGAAGCCGCGCAGGGTGGAGGCGCCGCCGAGGAAGAAGCGCTTCGGCACGATGGTCCGCGACCGGCCGTCGAGCGGGAAGACCTGGCCCCCCCGCACCGAGAGCGCCAGGACCGCGCCGCTGGCGCCGCCGATCGGCAGGTACGCCGAGACGAGGCCGGAGGCCTTGAGCAGGTTCGTGTGGATGTCCGAACCCGGCAGCGCCCCGAAGAGCACCCGCTCGTCGGACGTGCCCAGCGAGCGCTCGTACTCGACCCAGCCCGCGGCGATCCAGCCCCGCCGCGGGTGGACGGAGTTGTCGCGGAAATCGAGCGTGAAGGACGGCCGGAGGGAGTGGAGCGTGGTCGTCCCCTCGTCGAACCGGAGCCGCTCCCGATCCACGATCGTGATCGGACCGACCGCGCCGGTGCGCTCGATCACGTCCACCTCCAGCTCGTACTGGAGCGAGGCCCTGGCCCGCGAGGTGAGGCCCATGTCCACGCCGGCCACGGCCGAGGCCTGCCGCAGCCCGTAGGCCGGGCGGTGCAGGACCTGGCCGATGAGGTTGAGGCGCGCGGCCGTGGGGACGGGGACCTCCATGAGGCGGCCGGCGCGCAGCCCGAGATCGACCTGCCCCTCGACCCGGTCGCGCGGCGCGCGCCCCTCGAGATCCGGCCGCAGCTCGAAGACGTTCACCGGATAGTTCATCTTGCCGCGCAGGGACAGCTCGAGCGCGCGGCCGAGGAGGTTCGGCCGGGTGTACTCGAGCTGCGCCCGCGGCCCCTCGGCGATCGAGAACCCGAAGGCCTGGGTGAGCGAGGCGTAGGGCCGCTCGACCACCTCCACGAGGACGTCCTTGGTCGCGCGCGGCGCTTCGGGGTCCTCGAGGCGCAGGTTCACCGAGCGGAACACGCCGGTGTCGAGCAGCGCCCCCTGGCTGCGGCCGGCGGCCACCGGGTCGAAGACCGCGCCCTCCCGCAGCGCGAGCCGGCCCCGGATGAAGTCGGTGCGCGTGCGGCGGTTCCCGGTGACGAAGATCTGGCCCACCCGGACCTCCGGCCCGTCCTCCACCACGAACCGCACCGCCGCCGTGTGGCGCGCCGGGTCGAAGTCCTCGCGCACCTCCACCCGGGCGAAGATGTGCCCCTGGGCGGCCAGGCGCCGGAGGAGCGCGGACCGGGCCTCCTCCACGTGCGCGTACGAGAACGGCGCGCCGGGCGCGACCCGCGCCTCGCGCGGCAGGTCGGCGAGCCCGACGCGCTCCGTCCCCTCGACGGCGACGTCGCCGAAGAAGGTGCGCGGGCCCTCCCGCAGCCGGACGGTGAGCGTGACCCCGCGCCGCCGCGCGTCCAGCTCGACGGTGGTGCCCAGATAGATCGCCTCGAGGTACCCCTCCTCCCGGAGCTCCTCCGCGATCCGCTCGCCGGCCCGATCCCAGCTCGCCTCCTCGTAGAAGTCGCCCGGAGGGAGCGCCGCCGGCGGTCCGGGGCGCGCGGGGAGGCCGGGGAACGCGGCCGCCTGCAGCCGCTCCGCGTCGCCGGCGTCGGCCTCCGGGACCGCGTCGTCGGCGAGGTGCGCGCGGAGGCGCCCGTCCAGCCAGCCCGGCGCGTGGGCCGTCGGGCCGTCGAAGCGGACCGCGAGGATCCGGTGCCGGAGCCCCTCGAAGATCTGCACGGCCAGCACCAGCTCCCCGCCCCGCGGCCGCTCCTCCGCCTCCACCCGGGCCGCGGTGAACCCGCGCGCGCGGTAGAACGCCCGGAGCCGCTCCACGGCCGCGTCCACCGCGTTCACGTCGAGCGGCTGGTCGGGCTCGAGCCCCATCTGCCGCTCCAGGTCCGCCGCGGGGAACGCGGCGTTGCCGCGGAACGCGAGCGCGATGCGCGGCCCCGCCGCGACCGGGATGACGAGCTCGATCTCCTGCCCGACGTCCCGCTGCTCCGGCGTGCCGACGCGCGCGCGGCGGTGACCGGCGGCGTGCAGGGCGAGGCGCAGCGCGCGCAGGTCGTCGGCGAGGAGGTCCTGGTCGAACACCGCGCCCGGGCGCGTGGCGAGCCGCGCCAGCGCGGCCGCCGCCGGCGCGGCGTCGCCCTCCGCGCGCACCGACCGGACGCGCGTCGGCGGCCCGGCCGAGACGGTGAGCTCCACCGTCACCCCGGCCTCGCCGCGCACGGTGGCGTCCACCCGCGCGGCGCGGTACCCCTTGCGCGCCATGGCGGCCGACACGCGCGCCGTGACGGCGCGGAGATCCCCGTCGTCGAACGGCTCCCCGGGGACGAGGCGCGCCGCGTCGCGCAGCGCGCCGTCGCCCAGCACGGGCGGCCCGACGCTCTTCACCGACAGGCGCACGATCCGGCGCTGGAGCTGGGCCTCGACGGTGAGCGTCACCCAGCGGCCCGCCTGGCCCGGGGGCGGCGGCGTCGGGCGCGCGCGCACCACGACGTTCCGGTACCGGCCGGTCTGGTAGAGCCGCTGGACCGTGGTGCGCAGGGTGCGCGGCGAGAGCGGCTCCCCCTCCCGCAGGTCGAGCAGCGCGCGGGCGGCGCCCGGGAGATCGCCCGCGGGCAGCACCAGCTCGATGCCGCGCACGCGGGGGCGCTCGGGGCCCTCCGCGTCCCCCTGGGCGCGGGCCGCGCCGGGCGCGGCCAGGAGGAGCGACGCGACCGCGGCGGCGATCACCATCACCTTTCGTGAAGGACGTCCCTCACGTCGACCGGGGCGCGCGTCGGGGACGTTCACCGATCGTCCGTCCAGTCCCACCGGAGCTTCAGGTCCACGCCGTGGTCCCCGGCCGGCACGTTCACGTCCTCGTCGTCCCACTGGTACTGGACGGCCATGTGCTCGCCGAGGCGCACCTCGGCCTGCGCCTTGCGCCCGCGGCCCGCGCCGAGCGGGGTCTGGAACCGGAGCCGCAGCCGGTCGCGCAGCAGCCACGACTCGAACTCCGCGCGCGGCTCCACCTGCCCGGTCTCGGCGGACACCCCGGTGACGATCCGCATCGAGAGATCGCGGATGGGCCCGCCGGGCGGCAGGAACCGGCGCACCTGCTCGTCGAGGCCGGACGCGGAGAGGAGCGCCTGGGCGGCGGTCGCGGTCGCGACGCCGCTCACGCCCGCCTGCGCGCCCGCGTCGCGGCGCGTGAACCCGAGCGAGAGGAGCGTGACGATGTCCTGCTCCGGGAGCTCGGGGAGGCTCGTGAGCTTCACCTGGGGCTCGGCCACGGGCCCGAACGCGTGGAGGAAGACCTGGTACTCGCGGACGCGCGCCTCGCCGTTCACGTCGAGGGCGGCGGCGATGCGGGAGCGATCGGAGAAGTCGAGCACCGCGTGCGAGAGCTCGAATTCGTTGCCGCGGAACGTGGCGCGGCTCCCCTGGCCCATCGCCAGGCTGCCGACGAGCCCCGGCGCGGCCAGCGTCCCCGTGAGCGTGAGCTCGCCCGACACCGGCCCGTGCACGAGATCGTTCTCCACCCGCACGTCCCCGTCCACCGCGAGCTGCACGTCGAGCCGCAGCCACTCGCCGGCGCGGTCGTAGGGCCGGGGCGCGGCCGGCGCCCTCCGCTTCAGCAGGCTCGACTGGAGGTCCACGTCGGAGGTGTACCGGGAGTGGATCACGTGCAGGCGCCCGGTGAGGGCGGCGCTGTCGGGTGCGCCGGCCACCTCGAGGCGGCCGGAGAGCGTCGCCGGGACGAGCCCCGGCACCGTGACCGGGATCGCGTCGAGCACCGCGCCGGCCCGGAGCCGCACCGGGACGAGCCGCGCCAGCTCGATCTCGCCCTCGAGCCGCGCCTGGCCCCCGTTCACGGTCGCGTCGAGGCGGTCGAAGATCACCTTGTTCTGCGAGAACGCGACGACGCCCCCCACGCCGGCGAAGGCGAGGCTCGCGCCCTTGAGCTGGAACGCGCCGTCCACCACCTTCCCGGTGCCGACGACCAGCGGCTCCCCGACGCTGCCCGAGAAGCGCGCCTGGAGGCCGAGCTGCCCGCTCGAGCGGCGCAGCGAGGGGACGAGCACCGAGAGGAAGCGGAGGTCGAACGCCCCGTCCGCCGCGGCGTCCAGCTCGCCGGACGGGAGCCGCGCGCCGCGGAGCGTGAGGGAGGTGTTCGGGCCCTGCAGCGTGACCGGGAGGAGCTCCCAGCGGCCGCGCGCCGCGGAGATCCGTGCGGGCGCCGCGGCCTCGATGCGCACGTCCGCGTACGAGGCCTGGAGGCGATCGAGCTGCGCCTCGACGCGCGCCTCGCGCCAGTCCAGCAGGTCGCCCTCCGCCTCCGCCGCGCCGCCGACGTGCAGCCGGACGCCGCCGGCCGCGGCCCCGCCCGCGAGCCGGAGCGCGTCGTCCACGGC
>JAEYZK010000321.1 GCA_023428085.1 Pseudomonadota bacterium | reverse complement strand
TCCACGGAGCTGCGCGCCCTCGGTGTACCGCTCCGCGGGGGCCGGGCTCCGGCGCTCCGGCGGCTGAGACCGTGAAGGGCCGTGCGTCCCATGGACTGGGGCGGCCGGCCGTGATCTTCTTGGGCGGGTAGGTCGGCGTTGGTTTGCTCTGCCAGGACTCCGCGCTGCACGTAGATCCGCTTGGCCCTGGTGGGGACCGGACTGCTCTCCCCGAGACGGGGCCCGCTCGGTTCCAACGGCGCGAAGACGAGTGACCAAGCGGGCGCCGCGCGCGGGACGGACGCCAGCACCCGGGTGCGAGAAGACCGATAGTCATCGAGAGAGACTTTTCGGTTCGGCCAAGGCGATACCTTCACGGTCCCTGAGCTCCGCGCCCGGGGCGCCCCGCGCGGCGCGCCCGATCACCCGCCGGCCCCATGCACCCCGCGGAGCGGGCTCGTGTCCTCGGGCAGGTCGATGGCGCGCGGGGGCGGGTGGGCGCCGGCGGGGCCCTGCAGGTGGCGCTCGATGGCGCCGTCGAGCTCCTCCTCCGAGGCGAGCGTCGGGCGGATCTCGAGGCCGGTGGCGAAGGCCAGGTCGTCGAGCACGCGCAGGTCGGCGGGGTCGGGGCAGGCGACGACGAGCGGACCGCGGCGGTGCTCGCGGAGGCGGGCGATCGGCAGCACCCTCCGGCTGCGGATCACCTTCTCCGGGACGAGCGAGAGGACGTCGCGCGGGATCTCCTTGTCCCGGAGCGGGACGTAGGACACGCCGAGCTGGGAGCCGACGGCCGAGAGGACATCGGCCTCGCGCAGGAACCCGAGGTGCACGATCGCCCGCCCGAGGCGCCCGCCCCAGCGCCGCTGGTGCGCGAGGGCGCTCTCGAGCTGGTACGCGTCCAGCGCTCCGACCTCGACCAGGAGCTGACCGATCCTCTTCCGCGTCGTCATCGCGTCCTCCGGCGTTCGCTGCGCGGGACGCTGCAAGGAGAATGCCCCGCGGGGGCTCCTCGGGAGGGCCAGGAACAGCGGGCGGAATCCCCCGATGTCGAGGGATGAAAAAGGCCGTTTCCGTGGACGGAGACGGCCTCGTCAGGCGCTCAGGCTGGTGCGTCCCACGGACCCGGGGTGCTCAGGACACCCACCGGTAGGGATGAAGAGCGTGCCTACTCCTTCGGCGCCGGGGGGGCGGCGGGCCTCTTCTTCGGCTTCGCCTTCTTCCTGGGCGGCTCCAGCTTCGCCAGGAGCTCCTTGCCCTTGGCGGCGGCGGCGCTCCTCGGGAACCGCTGCACGAGGTCCCGCAGCATGGTCGGCGCCTCGGGCCGGAGCTCGTCGAGCTCGAGCATCGCCTGCGCCATCCCGAGCATCGCGTCCGACACCTTCTCCGAGCGCGGCGCGTTCTTGTAGACCCAGCCGTAGGAGACGAACGACTCCTTCCACCGGCCCTGCGACGCGGCGAGCGCGCCGGAGCGGAGCGAGGCCTCGGCGGAGCCCGGGTCGCCCGGGAAGCGGCGCACGTACTCGTCGTAGAGGGCGCGCGCGACCCCGGCGTTGCCCTTCTGATCCTGCGCCTGGGCGAGCGCGAGGAACGCCGCGCGGTCGTCCTGCCGGGGCAGGCCCTCGATGAGCTGCTTCGCCTCGGCCTCGTCGAGCGCGCCGCGGCCGCGGAGGGCCGCGAACCTCGTGTCGGTGCTCTGCTGGAGCTGGGCGAGCTTCTGCTCCAGCTCGCCGAGCTTGTGCTGCTCGACCTCGAGATCGCCCTTGGCCTTCGCGAGCTCGTCCTGCAGGCGGGTCACCGAGACGCCGAGATCGGCGCCGCTGCGGCGGGCCGCCTGGTTGAGCTCGTCGATCTTCTTCTGCGCCTCGGCGAGCTTCCGATCGACGGCGGCGACGCGGTCCTTGAGGACCCGCTCCTGCTCCTCGAGCCGCCGCTGCAGGTCGTCGAGCCGGCGCGCCTGGGCGCCCTCGAGGTTGTCGAGCCGCTGCTCCATCAGGGCCCCGCGCTCGAGCGGGACCCAGCAGGCCGACGCCGCGACGAGCAGCGCCGGCCCCAGGACCGTGTGCGCGCGGAGCCTCATCACCGGTCGAACACGAAGTCGGCGCGCCGGTTCTTCGACCAGCACTCCTCGTTGGACTGCCGGCACACCGGCCGCTCCTTGCCGAAGCTGACGGTGTCGATCGTGCCGTTGTACCCGAGGTCGGACAGGTACTTGCGGGCGGCCTCCGCGCGGCGCGCGCCGAGGGCCACGTTGTACTGGGCGGTGCCGCGCTCGTCGGCGTTGCCCTGCACCGTCACGCGCTTCGCCGGGGCCTCCTTGAGGCAGCCGGCGAGGTCCTGGAGCGTGCCCTGCGCGTCCGGCGTCAACGTGGACTGGTCGAACCCGAACCGCACCGTGAACCGCGACGCGTCCCGGCACTCCTCGGACGGCTCGCCCTGGCTCACGGGGGCGGCGCACCGGCCCGCCTGGCAGGTCTGGCCGCCCGTGCAGTCGGCGTCGGAGCCGCAGGTCCCGGCGGCTCGCGCCACGCACCGCTCGCCCTGGCAGGTCTGGCCCGCGGGGCAGTCCGCGTCCCCGGCGCACTGCGGCTTCGGGGTGCACTTGTTCTCGCGGCAGACGAACCCGTCCTGGCAATCGCCGTCGGCCGCGCACTCCTGGCAGCGGCCCTCGACGCAGACCTTCCCGAAGCCGGTCTGCTCGGCGCAGTCCTGGCTGGACTTGCACTCGCCGTTCCTCGGCTTGCTCGGGCAAGCGGTGAGGGCGAGTGTGGCAGACACGCACAGTGCGAGCAGTAGAACGCGACGCATGAATCCTCCAGAAAAGATCGACCGTGTGCCTTGAGCTGGGTCCTTGACTCGTCTTCCCTCCAAAGCCAACGCGTGTCAAAGGTTTTCGGCTTCCGCGTTCCCACCGGGGATTAACATCCGTTCATGTCCGCACTGGTCCTCATCGTCGACGACGAGAAGAACATCCAGGTGACGCTCTCCCGGGCGCTGTCGATGGCCGGGTACGCGGTCGAGACGGCGGGCGGGGGCCGCGAGGCGCTGGAGAAGATCGCCGGGCTGCCCGTGGACGTGGTCGTGATGGACGTGCGGATGCCCGACCTCGACGGGCTCGCCGTGCTGGAGAAGGCGCGCGAGACCCGCCCCGAGCTCCCCGTCGTGATCATGTCGGGCCACGGCTCCATCGAGACGGTCCGGACCGCCTTCAAGCTGGGCGCCTTCGACTACCTCGAGAAGCCGATCACCGAGAAGGACAAGCTCCTCGTCGCGGTGAAGAACGCCCTCGCCATGCAGAGCCTCCGGGCCGAGAACGCCGACCTGCGGCGGCAGGCCGGACGGCTCGACATGGTGGGGAGCGGCCCGGAGATGCAGCGGCTGTTCGAGATCATCCGGCGCGCCGCACCGTCCGAGGGGCGGGTCCTCGTCACGGGCGAGAACGGCACGGGCAAGGAGCTGGTCGCACGCGCGCTCCACGAGCACTCGCGCCGGCGCGACGCGCCGTTCGTGAAGCTCAACTGCGCGGCCGTCCCGGCGGAGCTCATCGAGAGCGAGCTCTTCGGCCACGAGCGCGGCGCGTTCACCGGCGCGGTCGCGGCGCGCCGCGGCAAGTTCGAGCTCGCCGAGGGCGGCACGCTCTTCCTCGACGAGGTGGGCGACATGCCGGCCGCGATGCAGGCGAAGGTGCTGCGGGTCCTGCAGGAGGGCGAGTTCGAGCGGGTCGGCGGGCAGCAGACGCTCCGGTGCGACGTGCGCGTGATCGCCGCCACCAACAAGGACCTGCCCGCCGAGGTCGAGAAGGGCACCTTCCGCGAGGACCTCTACTACCGCCTCAACGTCGTCCCCATCCACACGCCGGCGCTCCGCGCGCACAAGGAGGACCTGCCGGAGCTCTGCGCCCGGTTCCTCGCGGAGGCGTGCGAGCGGAACGGCCGGCGGCCCATGCGCCTCGCGCGCGAGGCGCTCCTCACGCTGCAGGGCCACGACTGGCCGGGCAACGTGCGCGAGCTCCGCAACCTCGTGGAGCGGCTCGTCATCCTCTCCGACGGCCCGGAGATCGGCGCCGACGACGTGGCGCGCGTCCTGCCCGGGGCGCGCAAACCGCGGACGGACCGGTACCGCGCGGGTGCGAGCTTCCACGAGCTCGTGGAGGACGCGGAGCGGGAGATCATCCTGTCCGCGCTCGACCAGAACGAGGGCAACGTGTCCGACACGGCCCGCGCGCTCGGGCTCGAGCGGAGCCACCTGTACAAGAAGATGCGCGCGCTGGGCATCAAGCGGGGGACCGAGTAGGCGCACGCCCGCGTCCCCGCGGCGACGGGGCGTGTGGCGGGGGCGACACAGGCGCGCGGCGGGGCCCGGTGCGGCGGCGTTTTCCGCGGGTGGCACGCCCCCTGCTCCTGGCCGTGGACGAAATGGATCCGCGCACTTTGCCCAACCCCTCCCCCGGGGATATCGTTCGGCACCCCGCCGTGCAGACGCCCGCCGCCCCTCCCCAGGATCCGCCCCCTCCGCCCGCGGCGGGGGGGAGCGGGCAGGAGACCCGAGTGCCCCGCAAGTCCCGCCGCAGGCTCTGGAAGATCGTCCGCTACGCCGCCCTCGTCGCCCTGGCGGGGGTGCTGGGGGTCGCGGGCCTCGTCTTCTGGTGGACGCGCGAGCTCCCCGCCTTCGACGCGCTCGAGGACTACGCGCCGCTCGTCTCCACCCGCGTGTACGCCGCGGACGGGACCGAGGCCTTCCAGTTCTTCAGCGAGCGCCGCACCGTGGTGCCGATCCAGGACATCCCCGAGGTGATGAAGAAGGCCGTCCTCGCAGCGGAGGACGCGCGCTTCTACCAGCACGAGGGCGTGAACTACGTCGCCATCGCGCGCTGCCTGGGGCGCGGCGTCCTCCGCGGCGGCGTGCACTGCGGCGGCTCGACGATCACCCAGCAGGTGGTGAAGACGTTCCTGCTCTCCACCGACTGGAAGGTGAAGCGCAAGGTGAAGGAGCTCGTGCTCGCGCCGCGGCTCGAGCAGAACCTCAAGAAGGACGAGATCCTCTACCTCTACCTGAACCAGATCTACTTCGGCCACCTCCGCTACGGCATCCAGGAGGCGAGCCGCTTCTACTTCGGGAAGGGCGTGAAGGACCTCGGGCTGGGCGAGGCGGCGACGCTCGCCGGCGTCATCCAGTCCCCCATGCGCTGGTCCCCGGTGAACCACCCCCAGGCGGCGAAGCGCCGCCAGCAGTACGTGCTCCGGCGCATGCGCGAGGAGGGGTGGATCACCCCGAAGCAGTTCGACGCCGAGATGGAGCGCCCGATCGCGGTCCGCCCGCCGCAGCCCGATCCGCCGGGCGCGTGGTACGCCGACGCGGTGCGCCGCGCGCTCGAGGAGCGCTACGGGGCCGCGCGCGTCGCGACCGACGGGCTCGTCGTCCAGATCGCGATGGATCCGCGGCTGCAGCGGTACGCCGAGCTCGCGGTCCAGGCCGGGCTGCGGGCCGTCGATCGCCGTCAGGGCTGGCGCGGGCCGATCCTCCACCTCTCCCCCGCGCAGCTCCAGGGCGCGCTGCCGCTCTGGCGGAAGCAGCTCGAGAGCATCGACCCGCGGCCGGGGGAGGTGCTCGTCTGGGACCTCGGCAAGGTCGATCCCGAGCTGCTCGAGCCCGGCGAGGAGGTCGCCGAGCGCGACGTCGCGCGGATGGCGCGCGCCCGCCCGCTGGCGACGGGCGAGGTGTACGCCGGCCTGGTCGTGAAGGTGGACGAGAAGAGCGCCGTCGTGGATCTCGGCAACGCGCGCGGCGCGCTCCCGCTCGCGGACGTGGCGTGGGCGCGCAAGTGGAACCCGCAGTCGGCCACGGCCGCGCCGAAGACCATGGCCGCCGTCGTGCGCGCGGGCGACGTCGTGCAGGTGCAGGTCCTGATCGGGAAGGTGCCGCCCGAGCGGGCGGCGCGCGAGAAGAAGCTCCTCTCGCTCTCGCTCGAGCAGACGCCGCTCGTCCAGGGCGCGCTGGTCGCGATCGACCCGCAGACGCGCGGGGTCCGCGCGCTCGTCGGAGGGCTGAACTACGGCGCCAAGAACCAGTTCAACCGCGCGCTGCAGGCGAAGCGGCAACCGGGCAGCGCCATGAAGCCGTTCGTCTGGGGGACGGCGGTCGAGTCGCGGCGCTTCACGCCCGGCACGATCGTCTACGACACGCCCGACCTGTATCGCGACCCGTGGACGGGCAAGGAGTGGAAGCCGCGCAACTTCGAGCGCGACGCGTTCGACGGCCCGATGCTGCTCGGGGCGGCCCTCGCGCACTCGAAGAACACGGTCGCCGTGAAGCTCGTGAACGCCCTGGGCGTGGACGCGGTGATCGACTTCTCCCGGCGCATGGGGGTCGCCTCGGAGCTGCCGAAGAACCTCACCCTCGCGCTCGGCACCGGCGAGGTGACGCCGCTCGAGCTCACGAACGCGTACACCTCCATCGCCGCGCATGGCTTCTCCACGGCGCCGGCGCTCATCCTCTCGGTGAAGGACCGGCATGGGAAGGTGCTGGAGGAGCACCCGCCGGTCGAGCCGCCGCGGGTCCTGCCCGTCACCGGCGCGCCGGACGCCCTCGACGCCGCGGCGGCCGGAGCGACGCCGCCGTCCACCACCGCGCTGCCGCCGCCCGACCCGGCCGATCCCTCCCTCGCGGCGCCGTTCTTCGAGCTCCCCGAGGTCGGCACGCGGCCGGACGTCGCGTTCCTGCTCACCTCGATGATGCGCGAGGTGATCGAGGCGGGCACCGCCGCCTCCGCCAAGCAGCTCGAGCGACCCGCCGCGGGCAAGACCGGCACCACGCAGGACCACCGGGACGCGTGGTTCGTGGGGTTCACCCCCGAGCTCGCGGCCGGCGTGTGGGTCGGGTTCGACGATCACGCGCCGCTCGGCCCGCGGGAGACGGGGGCGGTGGCGGCGCTCCCCGCGTGGATCACCTTCATGCAGGCGGCGCTGGGCGGGAGGCCCGCCGCGCAGTTCGACCTCGTCCCGGGCGTCGAGCAGGTCCGGATCGACGTCGCCTCCGGCAAGCTCGCCGGGCCGGACGAGGCGAACGCGCCGTTCCTGCCGTTCCTCGAGGGCACCGCGCCGACCGAGTCGGGCGGCGCGGAGACGAAGCCGCCCGAGAACTTCTTCATGGATGATCGGTGAACCGGGGACTGCGTCCCGGCGATCTTGCCGGGGGGCCGCGAAGGCCCGGCCCCCCGGGCCCCCGGCTCGCTCCGGTCCAGCGGAGCTGGACCTGCGCGCGCTGTGATCCGAGGGGGCGACCCCACCCTCCTTGCCGCAAGTGACTCCCGTGCTCGCCCTCCCCGCCCTCCTCGCCGCCCTCGCCGCCGCGCCGCCGGCGGGCGCGCCGGCCCCGAACGCCCTGACGGCCGTCGCGGCCGACCTCGCCCGCGCGGTGGGCGCGCCGCTCGACGATCGCACCGGCCTCGCGC
>JAEYZK010000312.1 GCA_023428085.1 Pseudomonadota bacterium | reverse complement strand
GACCGGGAGCGGGTTCGGTTGCGGAGGCGGGGGCGGGAACGGGTACGGCGGTGGGTCACGGGGGACGGTGACGCTCCGTGAACCGTGCTCCCTCGCCGTACCCCGTCTCCGTTCCCGGGCCCGTCTCCGCACCCGCTCCCGGTCCCGCACCCGGCCTGGGCGGACGCCGCACGGGGCGCGGCCCGCCCGGCGCTTCCGCGCTCCTCCCCCCGCTCCAGGGCCTTCCGGTGCTACCCTCCCCCCAGGAGGAACCACGGTGACCCTCACCCCGGAACAGAACGCGATCGCGACCGACGTGGCCGGCACCTTCCTGCAGTTCCTCGGCCGGGCGTGCCCGGGCTGGGAGGTGGGGTTCTTCCGGTACGCGCTCGGCGCGGGCGGCCCGACCGCGAGCGCCGCGTGCGTGATCGGCGCGCGGGTCGCGGTCGTCGAGCACCCCGGCGTCTTCGACCTGCTCATGGAGCGGAGCAAGGCGCTCTTCGACTCCCTCGCCCGCACGAAGGGCGTGGTGCTGTTCGTCGTCGGCGCGTCGCGCCAGGTGGAGGTCCGGTTCGACCTCGAGGACCTGGACCGCTGGAAGCTCGACGCAGGGACCGGCTTGCCCGAGGGCCTGTAGCGATCGGGCGCCGCGGTGACACCGGCCGCCGGCCGGCGCCACCGCGGGCGTGGCTGGCCGCGATCAGCGCGCCGCGGTCGCGGCGCCGGCCGCGCGCGCCTGCAGCCGGTTCCCGAGCGTGTGCTCCGCGATCCGCCTCCCCAGCTCCTCGCCCGCCTCGCAGGAGAAGCGGAAGTGCAGCCCGCCCCGGACGCGGGAGTCGGCGTTCTCGGCCGAAGCGGCGCGGAAGCTCGAGAACGTCCGGGTGCTGCCGGCCGGCGCCGCGGTGGTGGTACCCACCGTGAACGCGACGTGGTCGCCGAGGACGGCGGTCAGCACCTCGGCCGCGGCCCGGCCGAGCACGCTGTGGGTGGACGGGTAGTCCTGCACCGGCGGCACGAGCTCGGCGGACTCCCACGCAGGGTCGGGGTCCGTCCCGTCGTTCCCGTCGTGCGCGGCCTCGTGGATGGCCGTGGTCGGCCGCCAGAAGTCGTGGTGCTGCTTCGCGTCCCAGCCGGCGATGTAGCCGTCGGCCAGGGTCACGTTCAGGAGCGCGAACAGGCGCGCGGCCTCGGGGAGCGCCAGGTCCCGCTCCGCCGCGACCTGCCGGGCGATCCGGTTCCACGTGATGTCCGAGAACTCCCACCAGAACTTCGCGTACGCGGTCTGGTCGGGGGTCCGCACCGCGCTGGTCTTGCTCCCGAACGCCTTCACCTCCTCGAAGCTGGCGGCGTAGGCGGCGCTGGCGAGGGCGGGCGGGGGAGGCGAGCGGAACTGATCGGCGCGCTCGAGGCCGAAGGGCTGGAGGAGCGCCCAGCCGGGCAGGCCCACGGCGTTGAGCGGAGGCACGAACTGGAACGCGCCGGGTCCGGTGCGCGGCGTGTACGTCACCGCGAGGGCCTCGGCGAGCCGATCGTCGGCGCGGAGCCGCTGGATCGCGGCGGCCGCCTCGGCGCCGAGCTGCAGGCCGCGGGCGCGGCGGGAGCCCGCCGCGCCGCCGGCAGACCGGAGGCTCTCGTCGAGGGCGGCGTCGAGCAGCGCGCGCTGTCCGGGGAGCGCGGCGGACAGCACGGCGTGGGCCGCCGCGGCGGCCGCGACCTTCGGGTCGGCCCCCGGCCTCCGCCGATCGAGCGCGTACGAGCGGTAGCGGGGGTGCACGGCCGCGACGGCGTCGTGCTGCGCGAGGTGCATCATGGCCAGCAGCCGGGTGGCCCCGAGCGGGTTCGCGTACTTGTCGTGCGCGACGAGCGCACGGTACGCGGTGTCGCTCCAGAACACGATGACCTCCGGCCCCACGCCGGAGCCCGGTCGGGCGTGCGCGGGAGGAGCGTACTCCGCCGCCTCGCACCCGGCCGAGGCGGAGAGGAGCGCCACGGCGACCACCGTCCGGACCGCGCGCGGCAGCGTGAACGACCTCGTTTTCCCCGGCGCCTTCTCGGGCCGGGAGTTAGCGATGACCACTTCGGGGAGCCGCGCTCCGTGGCCGTGGCCGGAGCGCGCGGAGCTGGACTGCCGTGACGTCTGGGACATGGGTACATCTCCTTGGGTGAAGGGTGTTCCGAGGATGCCGGTCGGCGCGGCGGCCCGCATGAAGGGGTGATGAGGAAGCGATGAGAAACGCCGAGCCGCTCCGGATCGCCGACCGGCTGCGCGCGCAGCGCCGCGCCGGGTTCGTCGGGCGCGAGGCGGAGCTCGAACAGCTCCTGGCCTGCGCGCGTGAGGGCGGGCCGGCGGTCACCTTCCTCCTCGGCATCGGCGGCGTGGGGAAGACGAGCCTGCTGGAGGTGTTCGTCGAGCGCCTCCGCAGCGCGGGCATCGCGTGGTGCCACCTGGACTGCGACGCGGTGGCGCCGACCGCGCCGGGGTTCCTCGCCGCGCTCGGCGAGCGCCTCGGGCATCCGGTCCCGAGCGTCGCGGCGGCGGCGGCGGCGCTGTCGGCGCTCGGTTCACCGCTCGTCCTGATCCTCGACCAGTACGATCGCTTCCGGCTCCTGGACGAGTGGCTCCGCGAGGAGCTCGTGCCGGGCCTGCCCGCGTCGGTGCGCCTCGTCCTCTCCGGGCGCAAGGCGCCGGTCGCGGCCTGGGCGGGCGCGCCGGGCTGGAGCGCGCTCGTGCGGACCTTGCCCCTCGGTCCGCTCCCGGGTGACGAGGCCCGGGCGGTGCTCGAGCGCGCCGGGCTCGGGCGCGCCGAGGCCGCCCGGCTCGCCCGGCTGTGCGGGGGGCATCCGCTGGCGCTCCAGCTCGCCGCCCAGCCCGGGCGCGAGCGGGAGCCGCCCGTGCCCTCCGGCGCCGGCGGCGGCGAGCGCCGGTCGATCGTGGAGATCCTGGCGCCGATCTTCCTCCGCGACGTCCCCGATCCCACGGAGCGGCGGCTGCTCGAGGCCGCGTGCCTGGTGCGGCGCGCCACGCGGTCGGTCCTGGGCGCCATGGTCCCGGACGCCGGCGAGGGCGCGGCCTCCGACGCGGCCCTCGAGCGGCTCCGGGACCTGCCGTTCGTCGAGGTGGCCGAGGACGGCCTCAAGGTCCACGAGACCGTGCGCGCCGCGATCGCCGCGAGCCTCGAGTCGCACGACCCGGCCCGCTACCACGAGCTCCGCTCCCGGGCGTGGAGCCGCCTGCGGACGGAGGTGACCGCCGCGCGGAACGCCCATCTCTGGCGCTACACCGCGGACATGCTGTACCTCGTCGATCAGCCGACCCTCCGCAACGCGTTCTTCCCGGGGGAGCCGGCGCTGCACTCCGTCGAGGCGGCGCGGCCGGAGGACGGCCCGGCGCTGCTCCGGCTCGTGGAGGACCAGGATCCGCCGGACGTCGAGGGCGTGCGGGCCTGGTGGGAGGAGTTCCCTCGGTCGTTTCGCCTGATCCGCGGCGCCCCGGGCGAGGTCGCCGCCTTCTACACGATCCTCCCGGCGGCCCTCGTCTCGGCCCGGCTCCGCGCGCGCGACCCGGTCGTCGATCGCTGGTGCCGGGACCTGCGCGCGTCCGGTGGTCTGCCGCCGGGCGCGCCGGCGCTGTTCGCGCGGAGGCTCCTGGCGCGCGAGGCGGGCGACGGGTCGGCGCTGCTGCGCGCCGCGTGCTGGCTGGACGCGAAGCGGGCGTACCTGGAGCACGCCGGCTCCCGCCGCCTCTACGTGGCCGACCACCGGGTGCCGTCTCCGGCCGTCGCGGCGATGGGGTTCGAGGTCGCCAGCGCGCTGGCACAGCCCCGCGCGGCCGGCGGCCCACTGCTCACCCTCGTGCTGGAGTTCGGGCCGGACGGCGTCCTCGGCTGGATGGCGCGGCTCGTGGACGCGCAGCTCGGCGCGCGCTCCGTCGCGGCGACCGTCCCGGTCTGCAGCCTCGACGACGCCACCCGGGGCCTCCGCATCGCGGGGCGACGCGTCCCGCTGACGCGGCTCGAGTTCGGCGTGCTGCGCTACCTGCGCGACCACCCGGACCAGGTGATCGGCCGCGACGAGCTGCTCCGGGAGGTCTGGCGCCAGCAGTTCGGCGGCAGCAACGTGGTCGACGCGGTGGTCAAGTCGCTCCGGCGGAAGCTCGGCCCGTGTGCGGCCGCGATCGCCACGGAGACCGGCCACGGGTACCGGTTCGTGGGGTTCGGGCCCACGCCGGCGCAGCCGGGCTAGGCGCTACGCGGCGTCGTCGTCCTCCCCGTCCGCGTCCCCGGCCGCAGGCGGCGCGCCCCGGCCGGCGCGCGAGAGGCCGTGCTGCTTGATCTTCTTGTGCAGGTTGGTCCGCTCGACCCCGAGCGCCTGCGCGGCCTGCGTGATGTTCCACTCGTGCTCCTCGAGCTTCTTGAGGATGTAGTCGCGCTCGACGAGATCGCGGAGCTCGCGGAGGGGCACGGCGCCGTACCGGGACAGGTCCGCGGGGCCGCCGGCCGCGGCCGGGGGCGGGGCGGCGCGGGCCTGGAGGATCGACTCGGGCACGTCGGCCACCGTGATCCGGTCGCCGCTCATGATCACCATCCGCTCGCACACGTTCCGGAGCTCGCGGACGTTGCCGGGCCAGCGGTGGCCCCGGAGGCGATCGTAGACCTCGGGCTCCACGGGCTTGGGGCGCATGCCGTTGTCCCGCACCGCGAGGAGGAAGAAGCGCTCGGCGAGGAGCGGGACGTCGTCCAGCCGATCGCGCAGCGCGGGCGAGCGGAGCGGGACGACGTTCAGGCGGAAGAAGAGGTCCTCGCGGAACGCGCCCTCGCGCACCTCGGCCTCGAGGTCCTTGTTCGTCGCCGCGACCACGCGCACGTCCACGGTCAGCGTCCGGTCGCTGCCGACGCGCGTGATCTCGCCGGTCTGGAGCGCGCGGAGCACCTTGGCCTGGGCGGAGAGGCTCATGTCGCCGATCTCGTCGAGGAAGAGCGTGCCGCCGTCGGCGGCCTCGAACTGGCCGCGGCGCCGGGCGGCGGCGCCGGTGAAGCTCCCCTTCTCGTGGCCGAAGAGCTCGGACTCGATGAGCTCGGCGGGGATCGCGGCGCAGTTCACCTTCACGAACGGGCCCTCGGCCCGCTTCGACTGACGGTGGATCTCGGCGGCGATGAGCTCCTTGCCCGTGCCCGACTCGCCGGTGATGAGCACGCGGCCGCTCGTGGGCGCGACCTTGGCGATCTCCTCGCGGAGCTTCTTCATCGCGGGGCTCTCGCCCAGCATCTCGTCCGAGAACCGGCGCTCGCGCGCGGAGAGCACCTGGACCTTCTCCTCCAGGGTCCGCCGCGAGAGCGCGTTCCGCACGGAGACGAGCACGCGGTCCCGGTCCACGGGCTTCGAGAAGAAGTCGTTGGCGCCGCGCTTCATCGCGTCCACGACGTCGCTCGTGTCCGCGTGGCCGGAGATGACGATCACCGGGAGGTCGCGCCACAGCTCGCGCGCCTTCGAGAGGAGGGTCAGGCCGTCCATGCCGGGGAGGCGGATGTCGAAGATCCCGAGGTCCACCGGCTCGGCCTCGAGGAGCTTCAGCGCCTCCTCCGCGGACTCGGCCTCCTGCACCTCGAACCCCTCCGCCTCGAGCACCATCCGGAGCGTGCGGCGGATGTTCTTCTCGTCGTCCACGACCAGCAGGTTCGGCTTCCGGGTGTCCATGGGGGGGAGTATAGCGTCCAAGCCAGCGGTCAGTGATCGGTGGTCAGTGATCGGTGGTCAGTG
>JAEYZK010000244.1 GCA_023428085.1 Pseudomonadota bacterium | reverse complement strand
CGGCGGGCGCGGTGGACCGCCGGCGCCCGGGCCAGGGCGGGCAGGCGCGACGCCCGCCTCCTGCGGCTTCTCGAAGGAGTCCCACTTCGAGTCCGAGGTGCCGGAGATGCCGGAGACACGGAGGGCGAAGTCGTCCGGGTTCGTCGCCTGCCGGAGCGCCTCCTCGTAGGTGATGAGGTTCGACCGGAGGAGGCCCATGAGCGACTGGTCGAAGGTCTGCATCCCGTACGTCGTGTGGCCCTGGGAGATGGCGTCGGGGATCTCCTTCGTCCGGTCCTTGTCCTCGACGAGCTCGCGCACGCGCGCGGTGGCGAGCAGCACCTCGATGGCGGGGACGCGTCCCTTGCCGTCGGCGCGCGGCACGAGGCGCTGGCTGATGACACCCTTCAGCACCGAGCCGAGCTGGAGGCGGACCTGCTTCTGCTGGTACGGCGGGAACGCGGAGATGATGCGGTTGATGGTCTCGGTGGCGTCGAGGGTGTGCAGCGTGGACATGACGAGGTGGCCGGTCTCGGCGGCGGTGAGCGCCGTCTCGATCGTCTCGAGATCGCGCATCTCGCCGACCAGGATCACGTCGGGGTCCTGGCGGAGCGCGCTCTTCAGCGCCTGCCCGAAGCTCATCGTGTCGACGCCCACCTCGCGCTGGTTCACGATCGAGCGCTTGTCGCGGATGAGGAACTCGATCGGATCCTCGATCGTCATGATGTGGCAGGTCTCGGTGGCGTTGATGTGATCGATCATCGCCGCGAGCGTGGTGGACTTGCCGGATCCCGTGGTGCCCGTGACGAGGATGAGCCCGCGCTGCTCGGCCGCGATCTTCTCGAGCACCTTGGGGAGCATCAGCTGCTCGATCGACTGGATCTTGAACGGGATGACGCGGAGGACGACGCCCATCGTCCCGCGCTGCTGGAAGACGTTGACGCGGAACCTGCCCAGGCCGGGCACGCCGTACGCGAGGTCCACCTCGTTCGTCTGCTTGAACTTCTCCTTCTGGTACTCGTTCATGATCCCGAAGCACATCCGCCCGATCTCCTCGGGCGGGAGGCGCCGCGCGTCCTTGAGCGGCACGAGCGCACCGTCCACCCGGAACATGGGTGGGAGCCCGGCCTTCAAGTGAATGTCCGAGGCGCTCGCGCGCAGTGCGACCTGCAGGATCTCGTTGAGTTCCATGCGTCCCCGAGGTTAGCACCCCGATCTGGACAACTCCAATGCCGGGTCCTCGGGACCCAGTCCGGTGAACGCTCCGGCGCGCGCGCCCGACCTCTCCTCGGGGCGCACGCGGGAGCCGGCTCGTTCACGGGTTATCATCGGGGTCCGGCCCACGGGAGTGTGCCGACACGAGAGGCGGAGGTATGATCCTCTCCCACGAAGCGCACGGAGGTCCGCTCATGCTCCGCTCCCATCGGTCCATCCTGTTCGCCGCCCTCGTGGCGGTCGCGCCCGCCTCCGCGGTCCGCGCCGAGGAGCCTCCGCCCTCCGGGTCCGCCAAGGAGCAGGTCAAGTCGGGGTTCAAGGAGGCGGGGCGCGCCGTCGGCCGTGGCGCGACGGCGGTGGGCCACCTGTTCCGCGACGGCGCGAAGGAGACCTGGCGCGCCACGAAGCCGGGCCGCGAGAAGGTGAAGGAGGCCGGTCGCGAGATCGGCCACGCGTCGGCCGAGGCCGGCCGTGAGATCGGCCACAAGTCGGCCGACGCCGGCCGCGAGATCGGACAGAAGTCGGCCGAGGCCGGCCGGGCGGTCGGCGGCGCCGCGAAGGACGCCGGACGCAACGTGAAGCAGGCGGTGAAGGGGGAAGGTGGAGGCGAAGACTAGGCGAGCGAGCGTCGTTCGCGAACAGGGCACGAGTCTGCGGGGCGGGGCGGCACGCCCCGCAAATACGAACGGCCGGCGCCGCTTCCGCGGGGCCGGCCGTGCGCGCCTCGAGAGGTCCTCGCGCCTAGCGCTTCGAGAACTGGAAGCGCTTGCGGGCGCCGGGGCGGCCGTACTTCTTGCGCTCGACCGCGCGGGCGTCGCGCGTCATGAACCCGGCCTTCTTGAGCACGGGCCGGAACTCCGGGTTGAGCTCGCAGAGCGCCCGGCTGATGCCGTGCCGGATCGCGCCGGCCTGGCCGGAGAGGCCGCCTCCGCGGGCGTTCACGAACACGTCCAGCTTGCCCATCTGATCGACGAGCTTGAGCGGCTCGACCAGGATCATCTTCGAGGTCTCGCGCCCAAAGTACTCGTCCATCGTGCGGCCGTTGATCGTGATGTTCCCCGTGCCCGGGGCGATCCGCACGCGCGCCACGGCCTCCTTGCGGCGGCCGACGTTCTGGTTCAGCTGAGGTGCCATCGTGGTTCGTCCTTACTGAGCGAGGCTCAGCGCGGCCGGCTTCTGCGCGGCGTGCGGGTGCTTGTCTCCGGCATAGACCTTGAGCTTGGTCATCATCTGCCGGCCGAGGGCGTTCCTGGGCAGCATGCGCCGCACGGCGTTCTGGAGGATGTCCTCCGGGTGCTTCTGGCGGAGCTTGTACATCGGGGTGAGCTTCTCGCCGCCCGGGTGCATCGTGTGGGTGAAGAAGACCTTGTCGGTCTCCTTCTTGCCGGTGAAGCGGACCTTGCCCGCGTTCACCACCACGACGAAGTCGCCCACGTCCATCGACGGCGTGTAGCTGGGCTTGTGCTTGCCCTTGAGGATCGACGCGATGCGGGTCGCAGCGCGGCCTACCGTCAGGTCGGTGGCGTCGATGACCCACCACTTCCGATCGGCCAGGGCCTCGCTGCGAGTCGCGCTGTGGGTGGTGCCTTTGGACATGGGTAAACCTGCGAAATCTCGAAAAAGTGAGACGCGCCTTTTAGAGGATGCCCGGGGCCCTGTCAAGGGTGATCCCGTGAACGAGACCGCGCCCGAGCCCTCCTTCGACTCCGCGGCCGCCCCCAGGGCGGCCGCTACGCTCAGGATGAACGGCCACTTCGGGCCCGAAACCGCCATGCCTACTTAGCAGATCCCAGCCTCGCACGCAGCACCGCCATGACGTTCTCCGTGTGCGCCGCGATCTCCTGCGGCGCCGCGACCATGTGGGCGGGATCCACCACCTCGTGCGCCCCCTCCGGGAGCTCCGCCAGGAACCGGGACGGGGTCCGGAGCAGCAGCTTCCCCCGCTTCGTCCGCGCGGTGACCCGGGTCAGATACAGCCGCTCCCGGGCCCGGGTGATCCCGACGTACGCGAGCCGCCGCTCCTCCTCCAGATCCCGCGGCTCGCCCTGGATGCCGGCGCAGGGCAGGTAGTCCTCCTCGACGCCGACCAGGAACACGACGGGGAACTCGAGGCCCTTCGCGGCGTGGAGGGTCATGAGCGTGATCCCGCCCTCCGCCGCCGGGTCCTCCTCGTCGCGCGAGTCGAGCGCGAGGCGCTGGAGCCACGCGGCGAGGCTCGGCTTCGCCTTGCGCTTCGTGTACGCCTCGAGCGAGCGCAGGAGCCCCTCGAGCGCCTCCACCTTCCGGGTCCCCGCCTCGAGCGACTGCACGCTCGCCCGCGCGTGGCTGAAGAGGTCCACCTCGGCGACGAGCGCCTTCGCGACCTCCGCCGGGTCGCCCTTGCGGAACCGGGCGGCGTAGTCGTCCACGATCGTCACGAAGGCGGCGATCCGCTCGCCGGCGCCGCGCGGCAGGTCCGGGATCTCCTCCGCCCGCCGCATCGCCTCGAGCAGCGGCAGCTTGTGCGCGATGGCGTGGTCGTGCACCCGCTCCATCGACGTGTCGCCGATGCCGCGGGCGGGCACGTTCACGATCCGCGAGAGGGAGACGTCGTCCTCGGGCTGCACGCAGAGCTTCAGGTACGCGAGCAGATCGCGCACCTCGGACCGGTCGAAGAACGCCGGGCCGCCGTGCACCGCGTACGGGACGCCGGCCTCCCGGAACGCCTCCTCGAACGGCCGCGAGAGCGCGTTGAGCCGGTACAGCACGGCGAAGTGCGACCACGGCCGGCCCTCGCCGCGCTGGCGCGCGATCTCCTCGGCGACGAAGCTCGCCTCCTCCTCCTCGCCCGCGAGCGCGACGACCTGCACCTTCTCGCCCGGGCCGGCGGCGGTGAAGAGCGCCTTCGGCTTGCGCCCCGGGTTCTTCGCGATGACGGCGTTCGCGCAGTCGAGGATCCGCCCCGTCGAGCGGTAGTTCTGCTCGAGCCGGACCTCCTTCGCGCCGGGGAAGTGCTTCTCGAAGCGCAGGATGTTCTTCACCTCGGCGCCGCGCCAGCCGTAGATGGCCTGGTCGTCGTCGCCGACCGCGCAGACGTTCTTCTCCGGGCCCGCGAGGTGCTTCAGGAGATCGAGCTGGGCGACGTTCGTGTCCTGATACTCGTCGACGAGCAGGTAGCGGAAGCGGGCGTGGAGCTTCGCCCGGAGCGCCTCGTCGGCGCCGAGGAGCTCGACCGGGCGGACGATGAGGTCGTCGAAGTCCACGGCGCGCATCGCGCGCAGCGCCTTCTGGTACCGCGGGTAGACCTCCGAGGCGACGAGGTCGTAGTCGTCGCCCTGCCCGGCCGCCTTCACGGCGATCCGCTTCCGCCCCTCGTTCTTCGCGCGCGAGAGGATGGACAGCACGCGGTGGGCGTCGAACTTGCGATCGTCGATCGACACCTCGCGCATGCACCGCTTCACGAGCGCGAGCTGGTCGCCGGCGTCGCAGATCGCGAACCGCTTCGGGAGGCCGGCCCGCTCGTGCTCCTGGCCGAGGAGCCACAGGCCGAAGCTGTGGAACGTGGACACGAAGACGTCCACCCCGGGCGGCCCCGCGAGCGCCACCACGCGCTCGCGCATCTCGGTCGCGGCCTTGTTCGTGAAGGTGACGCAGAGGATCGCCTCGGGCTCGACGTCCTGGACGAGCAGCCACGCGACCCGGTGCGCGATCACGCGCGTCTTCCCGGAGCCCGCGCCCGCGAGCACGAGCAGCGGGCCTTCGGTGGTGGTCACGGCCTCGCGCTGCGGCGGGTTGAGCGTCGAGAGGTCGAGCATGGAGCGGCGGGGTTCTCGCACCGAACGGGCGCGGACGACAAGACTTGATCTTCGCGCGCCAGCCCCCCACTGAACGAGCCCGCGCCGAGCCCGAGGAGCGCCGGGGCTCGGGCGCGGGGAGCAACTCACGGGCCCCTCGGGACCCTGCCCTCCCGGGACCACCTTGCAGGTTCCGCCCCGAGGAGGGCACACTCGGACGACCGTGCGCGCCCTGCTGCTCACCGCGGCCGCGATCACCGCGGCGCTCTCGCTCGCCCTCCCGGCCACGGCCGCGCCGGCGCGGCGCTCCAAGCCACCGGCGCGCGCCGCGCGCCCCGCGCCGGACCCGTTCTCGCGCCTCCTCGCGCGCACCTTCCGCCTGTACGGCGGCGTGGAGGCGCTGCTCGGGGTGGGCGGGGTCCGCGTGCGCGGGGTGGTGGACGACGGCGCGACCGCGCCCGGCTCCCGGCCGCAGCTCGAGCGGCTGCTCCAGCCGCCGGATCGGTACCACGCCGTCGTCTCGCTCGGCGGGCTCGAGTGGGAGACGCTGACGCTCGCCGGCGGCCGCGCGTTCCGCGACGGCGCCGAGGTCACGGGGCTCCTGCGCGCGGACCAGATCCGGCTCGAGGCGGCGCGGGCGTTCCTGCCCGCGGCCCTGGCGCGCGCGCGCGCCGCGCTCGTGGACCGCGGGGAGGCGGTGCGCGCGGGCCGCCGCGTGCGGCGCGTCGAGCTCCGGCTCCACCGCGATGCCGTGCTCACCGCGGAGCTCGACGCCTCGAGCGGCCGGATCCTGCGTGCGTCCACCCGCGTCGGCCGGCGCGAGACGGCGGTGACCTACGGGCGCCTGCAGCCGATCGCGGGCGTGCTCTTCCCGTTCGAGGAGGAGCACGAGTCGCGCGAGGGCCGGCGCCGCGTGCTCGTCACCGCGGTGGAGATCGTCCCGGCGGGCGCCGTCCGGATCGAGCCCCCCTGACCGCGCCGCGCCCGCAGTCCGCTCCGCGCGGTCGCGGGCGACGAGGTCCCCTTTTTCCGGCTGATCTCGGTCCACGACTCGTGGATAAGGGCGGCATGGTCGCAGTCCCGCAGCGGACCCGGCGCGCTCCGCGCGTCCCGGCGCGTTGCCCCACCGAGGTCCGCTTCGGCGCGGGGCGCTGGACGGGCCTGACCGAGGACCTCGGGCCGGGCGGCTGCCGCATCGTCGCGCGGATCGCCCTTCGCCCCGGCGAGCCGGTCTCGCTCACGCTCCGGTACGGCGGCGTGCGCCACGCGCTCGACATCGTGGGCACGGTGGCGTGGACCGCCGCGAAGGCGCCCTGGACGACCGGGGTGGCGTTCGCGCGCGGCCAGGAGCAGAAGGCGCGGCGGTTCGTGAAGGCGGTCCTCGCGGCGGCGCCGGAGCTCGCGGCGAAGGGCGTCGAGGCCGGGTACCGCGCGGCGCGACCCGCCCCGGCGCTCCCGCCGATCCCCGCTGCGCAGCCCGTGCCCGCTGCGCAGCCCACACC
>JAEYZK010000196.1 GCA_023428085.1 Pseudomonadota bacterium | reverse complement strand
GGCGGGGGGGCCGCCTGGGGCGGGGCGCCGCGCTGCTGCGGCGGCGGCGTCGGCGCCGCGCCGGGCCGGCGGGTCTGCCCCTGCGCGAGGTTGGAGAGCGTCTGGGCGAGCTCCTCGGCGCTCGCGTTCCGGAGGAACACGACGTGGATGCCGCCGTCGGCGCCGGTCGGGACGTCGAGCTGCTCGATGAGCTCCTGGAGGCGCTCGAAGCTCCGCTCGTCGGCGATGACGATGAGCTTGTTGGTGCGGTCGTCGGGGATGACCTTGCTGAGGCTGATGACGTCGCCCCCCCGCGCCTGCCCCGGCGGCGGCTGCTGCGGCTGCTGCGGCTGGCCCTGCGGGTTGCGCACCACCGGGCCGGTGCCGATCCGGCCGCCCGCCACGCCGCGCCGGCCCGTCCCCTGCTGCGCCTGGAAGATCTGGTTCAGCTTGTCCGCCACGTCCTTCGCCGCGGCGTAGCGGAGCTGGATGACCTGGATGACGTCGCCGCCGCCCGGCTTGTCCACCGTCTCGAGGATCTTCTCGATGCGGCGGATGTTGAGCGCCATGTCGGTGATGATCAGCGTGTCCGGCGGGATCGACTGGATGTCCGCCCCCTGGGGCGAGATGAAGTTCCCGAGCACGCCGCGGAGCATGTCCGCGTCGGTGGACCGGAGCCGGATGACCTTGGTGACCACCTGCTCCGTCGCCGGGGTCTGCTGATCCGGATCGGTGAGCGTCGGGATCGGCATCTTCTTCGAGTCGGGCGATCGCCCGAGCTTGTAGTACCGGCCCGACGCGTAGATGGTGATGTTGTTGGAGTTGAGGGCGGCGAGGAACGCGGAGTACGCCTCCTCCGCGGTCACGGGGGTCTTCGAGAGCAGGGTGATCTTCCCGCGCGCGATGTCCTCCGTGTAGATGAAGTTGCGGCACGTCCAGCGGCTCGCCTGCTCGAGCACGTCGATGATGTCGGCCTTGTTGAAGGCCAGCATGAACCGGCCCTGGAGCGGCACGCACTTCTCGCCCACGGCGGTGATCGTCGCCTCGCCCTGGCCCCCGCCCTCCGCCGGCGGCCGCTGCTGCGCCTGCTGTTGCGGCTGCCGCTGCGTCCGGGGCGCCGCCGGGGCCACGCGCCGGACCGTGCCGCGCCCGCCGGGCCGCACGGGGGCGGAGCCGGTGGTGGGCGGCGCGCCGCGCGCGCCGTCCGTGGGGCGCGGGAGCGGCTGGACCCCGGGGCGGGATGGGTCCGCGTCCAGCTGCCGGGACGGGGTGCGGACGGTCGGGCGGCCACCCTCGGTGGGCGGCGGCAGCTGGGCGAGCGCGAGGGCGGGGAGGAGGAGGGTCGTGGCGAGGAGCGTTCGCATGGAGTGGCCTTCGGGTCCGGCTAGCGACCAGGGGTGATCGAGTACTCGGTGGAGATCGACTGCCCTGCGCGTTCGAGGTCGATGGTGACGCGGGCGGACTCCCGCAGCTTGGTGTAGAGCTCGAGGGCCTTCTCCGGCGAGTTCATCTCGAAGCCGTTGATCCGCGAGATGACGTCGCCGTTCTGGATGCCGATGGCGGAGTAGAGCGACCCGGGCCGGATCGAGAACAGCTTGAACCCGTTCGCCTGGCCGTTCTTGAACGAGGGGACGATCCGGGCGTCCATGGCGATCTTGCTCATGTCGCTGAGCGTGCTGTCGATGACGGACCGGTCGATCTCGTAGCGGTTCGGGCCGACGTTCCGCACGCCCGTGACCGCGTTCGTGGGCGGGGGCGGGACGGGCGCGGTGCCGACGCTGACCGGACCGCCGGTGTACCCGCCGCCGCCCTCGCCGGTGGCCTCGCCCTCGATGTACTCCTTCGTGCCGGCGTTGCAGACGATCGCGACGAGGCGGAAGGCGTTGCCGGTGATGTCGCCCCCGGTGCGCAGGCGCCGCAGCCCGAGGAACTTCGCGCCCTGGTACTCCTCCCCGACGCCGAGGACGCGGGTCTCCCGCGTGTTGAGGTCCGCGATGCTGGCGAGCGAGTTGCGCGGGACCTCGGCCTGCACGCCGACGACGAGCGCGAGGCGCAGCTCCGAGCGGACGGGCTCCGCGTCGGCCTTGTCGCAGTTCTGCGGGCGCGTGGGCGCCGGCGCCTGCTCCTCGGCCTGCACCACGGCCGGCGGCTCGGTCCCGATCAGGCGATAGAGCTTCGCGTCGTCGAGCTCCGTCGGCGGGACGACGCGCGACGGGGCGGCGGCGGGGACGGAGAGGTCCGCGCGCGGGCGCGGCCGGATCTGCGCGCCCACCAGCGTGTTGACCATCTTGGCCGTGAACCAGGCGCCCAGGAACAGGAGGAGCAGGTTCGCCGTCCAGGCGTACTTTCGGAAGAAGAGGTCGAGCATGGGAGCGGGCCCAAGGGGCGAGGGAGCAACCGACGTGCCACCCTCGACCCCGGTCCACCCCGATCCAAACCTGCCGTCGGCACGCGGAAATCCCCGGGCTGCCCACGTTCCTCCCCGCGCTCCGTCCGGGGCGCTGCCATTCTGGCAATCCGGCCGCGCGGCGCCGGCCGCGCTCGCCAAAATGGCATCGCCGCCGCGGCGATATCACGCCCGCCGATCTCTCACGGTGGGTGAATGCTGGACCGCCGCGTTCCGCGCGACGGGGACGCGGCTGCGCCGCGGACGCCGGTCAGCTCTTCTCGTCGGCCCCGCCCGCCCCGGGCTCGACGAGCTTCCCCTCCTCGTCGCGATCGAGCTTCCGGTAGATCGTCCGCGCGGCGATGCCGAGGATCTGCGCCGCGAGGTTCTTGTCGCCGTGCGTCTGGCGCAGCGTCTCCTTGATCACCAGCCGCTCGATCTCCTCCATCGTCGTGCCGAGCGGGACGACCAGGGCGGCGGGTACGGTCTGCGGCCGGTCGAGCGCCCCGGCGTGGAGGCCGGCCTGCGCCCGGATCGGCTCGGGCAGGTCGGGCACGTCCACGATCTCGCCGCGGCACAGGATCACCGCGCGCTCGACCGCGTGCAGCAGCTCGCGGACGTTGCCGGGCCAGGCGTACGCCTCGAGCGCCGCCAGCGCACCCGGGGTGAAGCCGGTCACGCGCTTCGCGTTCTTCTCCGCGGCGCGCCGCAGGAACGCGACCGCGAGCAGCGCGACGTCCTCGCGGCGGTCGCGGAGCGGCGGCAGCCGGAGCGAGACGACGTCGAGGCGGTAGAGGAGATCCTCGCGGAAGCGCCCGGCCTTCACCGCGGCGGAGAGCTCGCGGTTCGTCGCGGCGACGACGCGCACGTCCACCCGGACGCTCTCGGTGCCGCCGACGCGCTCGAGCACGCCGTCCTGCAGGAAGCGGAGGAGCTTCACCTGGAGGAGGAGCGGCAGCTCCGCCACCTCGTCGAGGAACAGCGTCCCGCCCCGGGCGCGCTCGAACCGGCCCTCCTTGCGCGCGACCGCGCCGGTGAACGCGCCGCGCTCGTGGCCGAAGAGCTCGGACTCGAGCAGCCCCTCGGGGATGGCGCCGCAGTTGATGGGGACGAACGGCCCCGGCGCGCGCGGCGAGAGATCGTGCACGAGGCGCGCCGCGAGCTCCTTGCCCGTCCCGCTCTCGCCCGTGAGGAGCACGGTCGCCGAGGTGGGCGCCACCTGCCGCAGCGCGTCCAGGACCGCGCGCAACGCCGGCGCGTCGCCCAGCAGGCCGCCGCTCTCGCCGGGCGCGAGCGCCGTGAGCCGCGCGCGCAGCGCCTGGTTCTCCGCCACCAGCGACGCGCGCTCCAGGGCCTGCCGCACGGTCTTCACGATGGCGTGGCGCTTCACCGGCTTCGTGATGAAGTCGTACGCGCCCTGCTTCATGGCGGCGACCGCCGACTCGACCGTGCCGTAGGCGGTCATGAGCACGACCTCCGTCCCGGGCGCGACGGTCCGCACGGCGCGGAGGAGCTCCTCGCCGGTCATGCCGGGCATCATGAGGTCCGTGACGACCACGGCGACGCGCTCGCGCCGGAGCACGTCGAGCGCCGCGCTCCCGCTCGAGGCGAGCGCGACACGCCACCCCTCGCGCTCGAAGATCTTGCCGAGCGACTCGAGGTTGGGCGCCTCGTCGTCCACGACGAGGATGAGCGGCGGGGTCGGGGCCACCGGGGGAGGATACGCGAACCGGGCGCCGCTCGCCCGCGCGAGGAGCGGCCCGCGGCGGGGGCCCGCGTCAGCGCAGCCCGAGCGCGGCGCGGAGCTCGTCCCCGAAGAGGATCACGGCCCCCGCGGCGGCGAGCACCAGGAAGGCGGTCACGAGCACGTACTCGCGCACGCCTTCCCGGGTCGGGCCGCGCCTGGGCGTGCGCGACATGCGGGGGAGCCCCGGGGGCTACTCCGCCTTGGCCTCGGCGGGCGCCTCGGCGGCGGGAGCGGCCTCGGCCTTCTTCGACTTGCCGGCCTTCGCCCGCTTGGCGGCGCGGTTCTCCTTGGGCGTCTCGGCCTTGGCCGGAGCGGCCTTGGGCGCCTCGGCGGCCTTCTTCGGCGCCGGGGCGGCGGGCTGCGCGCCGTAGCGGTTCTTGAACTTCTCGATCCGGCCCGCGGTGTCCATGATCTTCTGCTTGCCCGTGAAGAACGGGTGGCACTGGGCGCAGATCTCGATGTGGAAGTCGCCGCGGACGGATCGGGTCTCGATCGTGTTCCCGCAGGCGCAGAGGACCTTGGCCGGCTTGTAGTCGGGGTGAATCCCGGGCTTCATGGCTTTGCCTTTCGAGCCGCTTGCACCGCAGAGGAGCGATGGTCCGGGCTCGGCTGTGAGGGGCCCGATCTAGTCGGATCGGGGGGTTGCGTCAAGCGTGGCGCGCCCCGCGGCAGCCCGCCGGAGCCGTCGGCCGGGCGGGCCCGTTCACGGGTCCCTACTTCCCGCCGCCGACCATCATCTTGAAGAACTCGTCGTGGTTCTTCACCTGGCGGAACTTGTCGAGGATGAACTTCATCGCCTCGACGTTGTCGAGCCCGTTCAGGATCGTCTGGCGGAGGATGTAGATCTTCGAGAGCCAGTCGGTGGGGAGGAGCAGCTCCTCCTTGCGCGTGCCGCTCTTCCCGATGTCCATGCAGGGGAAGATGCGCTTCTCCATCAGCTTGCGGTCGAGCACGATCTCGGAGTTCCCGGTGCCCTTGAACTCCTCGAAGATCACCTCGTCCATGCGGCTGCCGGTGTCGACGAGCGCGGTGCCGATGATGGTGAGCGAGCCACCCTCCTCGATGTTGCGCGCCGCGCCGAAGAACCGCTTCGGCTTGTGCAGGGCGTTCGAGTCCACGCCGCCGGAGAGGATCTTGCCGGAGGGCGGGACGACCGAGTTGTAGGCGCGGGCCAGGCGGGTGATCGAGTCGAGGAGGATCACCACGTCGCGCTTGTGCTCCACGAGGCGCCGTGCCTTCTCGATCACCATCTCCGCGACCTGCACGTGGCGGGTGGCGGGCTCGTCGAAGGTGGAGGCGACCACCTCGCCCTTCACCGTCCGCTCCATGTCCGTCACCTCCTCGGGCCGCTCGTCGATGAGCAGCACGATGAGGGTGACGTCCGGGTGGTTGGCGGTGATGGCGTGGGCCATGTGCTGGAGGAGGACCGTCTTGCCGGCGCGGGGGGGCGAGACGATGAGGCAGCGCTGGCCCTTGCCGATCGGAGAGAAGAGGTCCACGACCCGCGTCGTCATCTCCGCCGCGTCGTGCTCGAGGTGGAGGCGCTCGGTCGGGTAGAGCGGGGTGAGGTTGTCGAAGAGGACCTTGGCCTGGTTCTCCTCGGGCGGCTCGCCGTTGATCGAGTCCACCTTGAGGAGCGCGAAGTACCGCTCGCCGTCCTTGGGCTGGCGCACGGTGCCCCGGACCGTGTCGCCGGTCCGCAGGTTGAAGCGCCGGATCTGCGACGGCGACACGTAGATGTCGTCGGGCCCGGGAAGGTAGGAGAAGTCCGGGCTGCGGAGGAAGCCGAACCCGTCGGGCAGGACCTCCAGCGTCCCCTCGCCGCCGACCTCCATCTCCTCCTTCGCCTCCTCCGCCGCCTTCGACTGCGCCTGGAGGATCGCGAAGATGAGGTCCTGCTTCTTCATGGCCCCGGCGGCCTCGATGTTGAGGTCGCGCGCCAGCTTCGCGAGCTCGGCCACCTTCTTGTGCTTGAGCTCGGCGATGTCGGACGGGGCGTGCGTGGCGGTGGGAGCGGCGGCGGGCATGTCGGATCTCGGGGGGGGAGCGGGTCGCCCGTCGGAGGAGGTGCTGCGAGGGATTCCGGGAGACCAGCGGAGGAGGTGGAAAACGTATGCAACATCGTGGGGCGCTGTCAACGTGACGGAACGGGGATCGGCGCGCCAGCGCTCTGTCGCATGAACGCGGGGTGCAGGGGCGCCCTAGGAGCGCAACGCCCGGGCGGGGTAACATGCTCGCGGAAGGTCGGAGGGAACGTTCCGCCCATGAGCCAGGCGATCGACGCGGTCCTCGCAGGGACGAAGGGGTTCGCGGTGGCGCTGCTGGCGCCGCTGACCGCGCGGATCGGGAATCGGCCCCGGGTCGCGGGCGATCCGAGCCAGGTGCTCGGCCTGTGCAGCGGTCCGGCCGCCCTCGCCGTCGTCGAGTTCATGGGCGAGGGATCGCTCCCCACGATCCAGGCGCTCGTCCGCGACGGGCGCGGCCTGCGGATCGTGGCGGGGGTCCCGGTCGCCCACGCCGGCGCGGAGGGGACGCTCCGCGCGCTCGGGGTCGAGGTCGGCCGCTGGGACGGCAAGACCGACGGCGTCATCTCCGCGGTCGAGCGCGCCGTGGCGGCGATGGGCGCGCCCGCGCCACCGGCCGGAGCCGGAGGTCCGATGCGCCCGCCCGCCG
>JAEYZK010000110.1 GCA_023428085.1 Pseudomonadota bacterium | reverse complement strand
GTCGAGGCGCTGCGGGGGGCGCGCGCCGCGCTCGCCGAGGGCACGGGCGACCGCGCCGGGGTGGACGCCGCCGCGGCGGCGCTCGCGCAGGTCCAGGGCGAGGACCCGCTCCTCCACGCCGAGGTGGACGCCGGCGCGGTCGCGAAGGTGATCGAGGCCTGGACCGGCGTGCCGGTCGGGAAGATGCGCTCCGATCAGATCCAGGCGGTGCTCGACGTCGAGCAGCGGCTCTCGGAGCGCGTGAAGGGTCAGCCCGAGGCGATCCGGGCGGTGGCCGAGGCGCTCCGCATCTCGCACGCCGGCATCCGGAACCCCGGCGCGCCGGTGGGCGTGCTGCTCTTCGTCGGGCCGAGCGGCGTGGGCAAGACCGAGACGGCCATCGCCCTCGCGGACCTGCTCTACGGCGGCGAGCGGTTCATGACCACCATCGCGATGAGCGAGTTCCAGGAGAAGCACTCGGTCTCGCGCCTCATCGGCTCGCCCCCCGGCTACGTCGGCTACGGCGAGGGCGGGCGCCTCACCGAGGCGGTGCGCCAGCGGCCGTACTCGGTGGTGCTGCTCGACGAGTGCGAGAAGGCCGACCTCGAGGTGATGAACCTGTTCTACCAGGTGTTCGACAAGGGCCTGCTCACCGACGGCGAAGGGCGCGAGGTCGACTTCAAGAACACCCTCGTGATCCTCACCTCGAACCTCGCCTCGGACCTCGTCATGGCGGCGTTCGACGACGAGGAGAAGCCGACGGCCGATCAGATCGCGAAGGCGATCCGCCCGATCCTCTCGAAGCACTTCAAGCCGGCGCTCCTCGCCCGCATGAACATCGTGCCGTTCGCGCCGCTGCCGCAGGACGTGCTCAAGGAGATCGTCCAGCTCAAGCTCGGCACGCTCGCGCGGCGGCTCACGGCGAGCCACGGGATGAGGTCCACCTTCGCGCCGGAGCTCGTCGACCACCTGGCGAGCCGCTGCCAGGACCCCGAGACCGGGGCGCGCAACGTCGATCACGTGCTGCGTGGCTCGCTCATGCCCGCCCTGTCGCGCGCGCTCCTCGAGCGCATGGCGGCGGGCACGCTCGCGCGGTCGGTCACCGTCGGGGTCGACGCCCAGGGCGGCTTCACGATCCAGTTCGAGGAGGCCTAGGCGGCCATGGAACCGCTGCGCGTCCAGGTGGAGGACCTCGACGGCAAGGGGGTGGAGGCCTACGCCTTCATCCACTCGCCGGTCCGGGTCGGGCGCGGCGATCTCAACGACCTGCGCCTCGACCGTCCCTACGTGTCGAGCTTCCACGGGGTGATCCAGTTCGACGACGAGGGGATCCGGTTCATCGACCTCGGCTCGACCAACGGCACCTACGTGGACGGGGCCCGGCTGGAGCGCCACAAGCCGGCCCCGATCTCCCCCGTGACCGAGCTCACGGTCGGGCGGCTCCGGCTCGTCCTCTCGCGCGGCGCCACCGAGGGCAAGGCGCCGCCGCCCGAGCCGGTCACGATGTTCGCGAAGGTGGTCGCCGCCGAGGTGGCCGCCGCCGTGGCGTCGGGAGGCCTCGGCTTCGGCGGCGTGGGCGACGCGGTCGGGACCCGGCCCGAGGCGGCGGCGGTGCAGCCCGCGCCCGCGCACGTCGCCCCGGTGGTCGAGGAGCCCTCGCCGCCGGACGCCACGGTCGAGAGCGCGCTCGAGGCCGCGTCCTGGCAGCTCGGCGTGCTCCACGACGCCTGCAAGGCGGCGAGCGAGAGCTTCCAGCTCGCCCTCGACGGCGTCCTCACCCCGCTCTCGGAGCCGCAGCGCCGGGCCGCGCTCGCGGCGATCGCGACGCGCTACCCGTACGCCGCGCTGCACGGGATGGCGCACGCGCCGGCGCCGGCGCCGGTGCCCGCGCCGCTCTCGCACGTGCCCGCCCAGCCGTACGCGCCCCCTCCGCCGCAGTCGATCGCCGTCCCGGTCGCGTCGGGCGGCGGGCTCGGCGGCGACGCGCTGCGCCTCGTGCGCGCCTTCGCCGAGGCCTACCTCTCGGCGGCGGAGGCGCCCGCGACGCCGGAGGCCCTGCAGCGGTTCCTGGGCGCGCTCGCCGAGGCCCTCGAGACGGCCGCGCGCGGCTACCTCGAGCTGCGCGGCGGCTACGAGCAGTTCGGCCGCGAGATGGGCATCCGGGTCCCGAAGGGCGAGGGCGCGCTGGCGCGGATCGCCGACGCGCGGCAGCTCGTGGGATGGCTGCTCACCCCGGCCGAGGGCGAGTCCCGCTCGCGCCAGCTCGCCGGCGCGTTCGCCGACCTCATGATCCACCAGGTGGCGCTCCTGAACGGCGTCCAGGCCGGCGCCCGCTCCATGCTCGACGAGCTCTCGCCCGACGCGGTCACCGCCGCCGCCGCGCGCGAGGGGAAGTCGGGGCTGCTCCGCGCGCTCAAGGAGGCGGGCCTCTGGCGCACCTTCGTCGAGCGGTGGCACGCGCTCGCGGACGAGGAGAGCGCCGTCACCGACGTGCTGTTCGGGAAGTCCTTCGCGCGGGCCTACTCCGCGGTGGCCGGGCGGCGCGCCCCCGGCGAGTCCGACGCCGCCGTGGCCGGGCGGCGCGTCCCCGGCGAGTCCGACGCGGAGCAGCGGGTGACGCCCCGCAGCCGCAACCCGCGGTGAGCCGCCCCGGCGCTCACCCCGCGAGGAGATCCACGTGACCGTCCGCACCGCACCCTTCGCGCTCCTGCTCGCCCTCGCCGGCTGCGCCGCGCTCCCGCACCCCTGGCCGCGCGCGCCCCTCTGCACCGGCGCGCTGCGCGAGGGCGCCGCCCTCGACGCGCAGGCGTGGCTGTCGCTCGTGCTCCAGGGCTACGATCCGCAGACCCGCCGCGCCACGACCCCGGCCCTCGACTGCTCCGGCGCGCAGGTCCGCTGGGAGGCGCCCGCCGTCCTCTGCGCCGATCCCAGCACCGCGCGCGCCCTGCTGCCGGACCGGCCCATCGGCGAGGGCGACGTGGTGGTGAGCGAGCTCGACGCGACGCACCGCCTCGTCTGGATCCTGACCAGCCGGTACGCGAGCGGCGACGCGCTCGGCCCGGTGGCGCTCGTCGAGGTCCGCGGGCACGCCCTCGCGGTGGAGGCGCTCGGGTCGCTGCGCGCCAACCCGGAGCGGGCGAAGCTCGGGCTCCTGCGCGCCGGCGACTCGATGCTCCTCGTCGCCGAGGGGGAGCGGTGCACGGGCGCCAAGGCGGCGAGCTGCGAGCGCTCGGCGCGCGTGATGCCGCTCCTCGGCAACCGGTTCGAGCCCTCGCGCGTCGTGAACGGCGCCGGCGCCTGCCTCGGCGCCGGGTGGCTCCACCTCACCCGCGAGGAGATCGACAAGCTCGGCGGCGGCCGGGAGCGGCGCTACCGGGTGGACGCGTCCGTGTCCGCCGGCCCCGACGGCCTGCGGCTCCTCGAGCTCGTCACCGTGCACGACCGCGAAGGGCGCGCCGGCAACGCGCCCGAGCGGCTCTTCCGGCGCGCGGAGGGGACGACCGTCTTCCGGGTGTGGGGCTCCGACCTCGTCGCCGAGAACCCGACGCTCTGGACGCGGCTGCTGACGACCCGCGAGTGAGCGCGCGGGCGCTACGGCCCCACGCCCCGCGCCGCCTGGACGCAGCGGACGAGCGCCCCGGCCCGGTCGCGCAGCTCCGACGAGAACGACAGGTTCCGGAAGGCGTCGGTCGCGAGGGCGAACCAGTGGTAGCCCGTCGCCGGCCCCGACGTGCCCGCGTCGAGCCCTTCCAGGAGCGCGTCCGGATCGGACACGTCGATCCCCGACTCCTTCCAGAGCTGCCGCAGGTAGGCGTTCCGCTCCGCGCGGCAGGGTCGATCGTACGGGGGCTGCGCCCCCGCCCCGCCGGCAGAGCCCGCAATCCGATCACTGCCCCACCCCGGTCGCGCGGGTCCCTGGGCCGTGCTCGCCGCTTCGCGGCTGCGCGCGGCTCCCCCGCGGAGAGGGGCCTCCGGCCCCTCTCCCTGCTCCGCAGGGGCCCCCACCCCGGTTTCGGAGGACACGATCGTGAACGATCCGACCTGGCCGTCCTCGACGCCCTCCTCCTCCACGCGGAACCAGCCCTCCGGGAGGTCGATGCGCTGACCGACCGGGAGGCTCTTCGAGAGCACCTCGGTGCGGCCGGAGCCGACGTCGATCGTGCCCGCGGGGCGATCGTCGGCGGCGCGGCCTCCTGCGGGGAGCGCGGCGAGGGCGGCGGCGAGGAGGACGTGGAACCGTGTCATCGGGACCTCGATCACGGGGTCAAGGTTCGGCAGGCCGGTGCTCGCCCGCAAGCTCGTGGCGCGTCGCTCTGCTGGGGTAGCGTGCGGGCAGCCCCAAGTTGGGATTGGACTGCGGCGCCGAGTTCGAATTGAAACGGGTCCGGATGCGGGCTCGGGCTCGGGCTCGGGCTCGTTCACGGGAGCCTGAAACATGAGAGTCGCGATCGTCGGGGCAGGCGGAGTGGGCGGGCTCCTCGGAGGGCTCCTCGCCCGCGCCGGGGAGGAGGTCGTCCTCGTCACGCGCGGCGAGGCGCTCGCGGCCATCCGCCGGGACGGGCTGCGGATCGACTCGCCGCTCGGCAGCTTCACCGCCCCCGTCGCCGCTGCGGCGGAGGACCCCGCCGCGCTGCCGCCCGCGGACGCCGTGCTCGTCGCGGTCAAGGCGTGGCAGGTCGCGGAGCTCGCGCCGCGCCTCGCGCCGCTCGCCGCGCCGGGCGCCCCGGTGGTCCCGCTCCAGAACGGCGTGGACGCCGCCGACCAGCTCGGCCGCGCGCTGGGCGCGGAGCGCGTCGCGGGCGGCGTCATCAACGTGCTCGCCTGGATCCAGGCGCCGGGCTCGATCAAGCACCTCGGCGCCGCGCCGATCGTCGTCATGGGAGAGCGCGGTCCGCTCGCAGGCACGCGCAGCCCGCGGCTCGAGGCGCTCGCCGCGGCGCTCGCCCGCGCCGGCGTCGTCGCCAAGGTGGTCGAGGACGTCGAGCGGGCCACCTGGGAGAAGTTCCTCCTCGTCGAGCCGTGGGGGCTCGTGGCGTCCGCCTCGCGCGCGCCGCTCGGCGTCCACCTCGCCGTGCCGGAGCTCCGGGCCGTGCACGAGCGCGCCATGCACGAGGTGGCGGCGCTCGCGCGCGCGCGCGGCGTGGCCCTGCCGTCGAACGCGGTGTCCGCGACGCTCCAGGTCCTCGAGGCCGTCGCGCCCGACGCCACGGTCTCCATGCAGCGCGACGTCGGCGCCGGGAAGCCGTCCGAGCTCGAGGACCAGGCGGGGGCGGTCCTCCGCCTCGCGGAGGAGGCGGGCATCGAGGTCCCGGTCCACGAGACGCTCTATGGCGTCCTCGTCGCCCAGGAACGGGCGACCCGGGGCGAGATCCCTCGCTTTCCGAGGACTTGAGAAGGTCAGCGGTGCTGAGATCCTCGACGGATCCAGATAACCTGCTTGAAAAACGAGGGTTTCTAAGGCGGAGCGCGCCGACTGCTGAGATCATAATCAGCCCTACGGGGTATTCTTACTCGTAAGTCCCTGATCTTCCTCGAAGGAGCCTCTGGCGCGTGGCTTGCGATAGGGGGGCCTGGGGCGGCCGTTCCGCAGCGCGCCCACCGGAGGAAGCCGTGGCCACGTTCATCGAGTACCTGGAGATCCTCGGAGCCTTCGTCGCCGGCCTCTTCGGCCGTGCAGGCGTCTTCCTGCTCGGAGCGCTCCTCATCGCGATCCCGGCCATCCTGCTCGCCATCGCGCTGGGCCAGGTCTCGAAGCTCCGCGCGCGCCGCACGGTCCGCGCGGGCCGGTTCGCCTTCCGCCGCGGTGCGTTCCACGCGCCCAACCACACCTGGATCGCCTCGCGCGGCCCCGCCGAGCTCATGCTCGGCATCGACGATCTGGCCCGCGAGCTCCTCCCCTCGGTGACCTCGGTCGAGCTCCCGCGGCCCGGGATGGTGGTCCGCCGCGGCGAGCCCATCGCCGTGCTGCACGCCGGCCGGCGCTCGGTGCGGATCGAGGCGCCCGTGAACGGGATGGTGGTGCGGGCGAACGCGCGCGTCGCCGGCGACCCCGGCGTCGTGAAGCGCGACCCGTACGGCGACGGGTGGCTGTTCTCGCTCACGCCCGCGGACACGGCGTACATGAGCTTCCCCGCGGAGGCGGAGGCCGGCGGCTGGCTGCGGCGCGAGGCGGAGCGGCTCGAGCGGTTCTTCGAGCACGAGCTCGGCCTCGCCGCGGCCGACGGCGGCGCGCTCCTCCACGCGCCCCTCACCTCGCTCGGCGAGGCCGGGTGGCAGCGGCTGACGGAGGAGTTCCTGCGGGAGCAGCGGCCGGAGCAGGGCGCGGCGTAGCGGGCTGCTGGACCACGCGGTTTCCCGTTCCGGTCGCCCTGAGCGTAGCCCGCCGAAGGCGGGCGGAGTCGAAGGGCGGCCGGGAGCTCGGCCTCGGTCAGCCGCCCTCCCACGGGTACTTCCCCGCCTCGAGCAGCGCCTCCGCGACGGCCCCGAGCGACGCGTCCTCCGGACCGTCGATCCCCTCGAGGCCCGCCGTGATCCGCCGCTCGGCGCCGGCGGCGAACGCCCGGAGCAGCTCCCGCTCCGGCCCCGCCGCCGCCTCCCCGTGGTTCTCGAGCCGCCCCGCGACGCGCGAGAGCATGGCCGCGAACGCGAACAGGTCGACGAGGGCGTCGGCGAGCCGGCGGAGCGCGAGCTGCTCCTCGACGAGCCGCTTCCCGTGCCTGCGCAGCGTCCGGTCCATGGACTGGGCGAGCGCCGCGGTGAGCGCCTCGAACCGCCCCGCCTCGGCGGCGAGCGAGGGCGGCAGGAGCGTGAACCGGCCCTTCTCGCGGCTCGGCGCCGGCGGCAGGCCGGCGCGGCGGCGCGCGTACTCGGAGAGCAGGCCGAACCCCTTGATCGGATCGGCGAAGACCCCGCGCACGGAGTCGGCGAGATCGCGGATCTCCTCGGCCGCGTCGCCCGCGGCGGTGAGCGCCACGAACAGGCGCAGCACGTCGTTGGTGCCGTCGAAGATCCGGTTCACCCGCGCGTCCCGCAGCGCGCGCTCGTACGGGAACGCCCGCATGGAGCCCGCGCCACCCGCGAGCTGCAGCGCCTCGTCGGCCGTCCGCCAGAGCGCCTCGGTGGCGATCACCTTGGCGATGGCCGCCTCCACGGCGACCTCCTCGAAGCCGCGGTCGAGCAGGCCCGCGGTGAGGTCCACGACGCTCTCGGCCGCGTAGCACTCGATCCCCAGCCGCGCGAGCTTCCCGCGGACGAGCGCGAACGACGAGAGCGGCCTGCCGAACTGCCGGCGCGTGCGCGCGTGCGCGAGCGCGAGGTCGAGGAGCCGCTTCGCCCCGCCGACCGACCCGCCGCCGAGCCCCGTCCGCCCGGCGTTGAGCACGCGCATGGCGAGCTTGAACCCCTTGCCGACCGGGCCGAGCACCTGATCGGCCGGGACGCGGACCCGATCGAGCGCGATCATCGTGGTCGAGCAGGCCCGGATGCCCATCTTGTCCTCGGGCGGTCCGACGGTGAGGCCGGGCGCGTCGCGCGGGACGAGGAACGCGGTGAGCTGCCCCTTCCCCTCGTGCGCGGTGCGCGCGAACACGGTGAAGAGCCCGGCGATGCCGCCGTTGCTCACCCAGCCCTTCTCGCCGGAGAGGAACCAGGCGGCGCCGTCGCGGATCGCCGTGGTGCGGAGCGACGCCGGATCGGAGCCCGCCTCGCGCTCCGTCAGGCAGAACGCGCCGATGAGCTCGCCCGAGGCGAGCCGCGGCAGCCAGCGCGCCTTCTGCTCCTCGGTCCCGGCGAGCAGGAGGCCGCCGACGCCGATGGAGGCGTGCACGCCGACGGTCAGCGCCACCGAGGCGTCGTGCCGCGCGATCGCCTGGAGGACCTGCGCCGCCCCCGTGGTGGAGAGGCCCAGCCCGCCGACGCGCGCGGGGAGCGCGAGGCCGAAGAGGCCGGCCGCGCGCAGCTCGTCGAGGAACGCGGGCGGCATCGCGCCCGCGCGATCCCACTCCGCGAACGCGGCGGCGCGCGGCGCGAGGAGCGCCTCGACCCGCCCCAGCACCGCCCCGAGCTTCTCCTTCTCCGCGAGCTTCGGGTCCGGGAAGGGGAGGAGGATCTCCTCCTCGATCTGCCCCACCGCCAGCGAGCGCACGAAGCTCGCGGTGCGCTTGTCGATCATCTCTGGCCTCCCGCGCAGGCAGGCGCCGCGGGGCGGAATCGGCCCCCCACGGGGGCGGTGGGACAACCGCGCAGATCCACCGCGACAGGATGGTTGCATGCAAGCGCGCCGGCGGTCTACGTTCCAGGGGTGATGGCGCTCCAACGCCACCTCCCCCGGTCGGTCCGCCGCCTGCTCGTGCTGCTCGAGTTCCATCCCTGGATGCTCGCGCTCATCGTGTTCCTGGCGTGCGCCACCGGCGTCGCGATCATGGAAGGGCTGCGCGAGCGGCCCGCGGTGGTCGCGCAGGCGCCCGTCGCGACGGGCGCCCAGGGGACGAGCGGGCGCTGAGC
>JAEYZK010000069.1 GCA_023428085.1 Pseudomonadota bacterium | reverse complement strand
CCACGGCCCCGGGGGGCGCGTCGGGACCGGACGAGATCGATCCCGAGCCGGGCACACCGCCGGAGCCGGACGCGATCGCGACGGCGGGGATGGCGCCGGAGCCGGACGCGCCGGAGCCGGCGCCGGGCGCGCCGCCGCCCCCGCTCGCGCGCCCGCCTGCCCGGGCAGCGCTCGCGCTCGTGGCGGTGCTGGAGGGGCAGCGGACCTGACGCCCCGACGTGCGTGGCACCGGGCGCGGGCCGGCGTTACCTGAGCCCGGTCCTGCCCGGGGGTCCCCTGCCGTGCTCGCCTCGCTCGTGTCCGCGATCGCGCTCTCGCTCGCCGGCGCCGGCGAGGCGGACGCGGCGGAGCTCTGGGCCCTCCTCGCCCGCGGGGATCAGGTGCTCCTCGTGCGGCACGCCTCGACCGCGCCGGGCGTGGGCGATCCGCCCGGCTTCCGGCGCGGCGACTGCGCGACGCAGCGGAACCTCTCCGCGGACGGGCGCGCCGAGGCGGCCCGGCTGGGCACCGCGCTCCGGGCGCGCGGGGTGCCGGTCGGCCGCGTCCTCTCGAGCCGTTGGTGCCGGTGCCTGGAGACGGCGCGGCTCGCGTTCGGAGAGGCCGACGGCTGGCCGCCGCTCGACTCCCTCTTCGCGGACCGGAGCCGTGAGCGGGAGCAGACCGCTGCGGTCCGCGAGGCGATCGCGGCGCACGGGCCGCGAGGCGGGACGCTCGTGCTCGTGACGCACGGGGCGAACATCGCGGCGCTGACGGGAGTCCACCCCGCGCCGGGCGAGCTCCTCGTGCTCACGCCGCGCGGCGGAGACTTCACGGTTCGCGGCCGGATCGCGCCGGCCGCGCTCGAGGCGAGAAAGTGAGGAGCGGGATGCGCGTGATCTTCCTGGTGCGGGCGTTGATCCCGGCCGCGGTGCTGGCGGCCGCGGGGGCGGCGCCCGCCCATCATGGCTGGACGGGGTACGACGAGGAGCGGACGCTGGAGCTCACCGGGACCGTGCGTACACCACGGTACGAGCAGCCGCACGGCGTGATCCAGCTCGAGACCGCGGAGAAGACGTGGAATGTGGTCCTCGCGCCGCCCACGCGGATGCAGGCGCGCGGCCTCGCGAAGGAGGCCCTCGCCGCCGGGGCCAAGGCGACGGTGGTCGGGTACCCGCACCTCGAGAAGGCGGACGAGCTCCGCGCCGAGCGGATCACCGTCGCGGGCAAGACGACCGAGCTGCGCTGAGCGGCGGGAGCGGAGCGGAGATGGACTGGCTCGCGGCCCTCGAGGGGACCGGCGTGGCGGCGGCGGTGCGGACCTCGCCGTGGCTCTACCCGGCGGTGGAGGTCGTTCACCTGGCGGGGATCGCCCTCCTCGTCGGGGGCGCGGCGCTCTTCGACCTGCGGCTCCTCGGCCTCGGGCGGGCGCTGCCGATCGGCGCGCTCGCCGCGCACCTGCTCCGCTGGTCCCGGCGCGCCCTCGCGCTCGTCCTGCCGTCGGGCGCGCTCCTCTTCTCCGCGCACGCGGTCGAGCTCTCGCGGAACCCCGCCTTCCGGCTGAAGCTCGTCCTCCTCGCCGGCGCAGGGCTGAACGCGCTCCTCTTCCACGCCGTCACCGCGCGCGGGATGGCGGCGTGGGAGGCCGGCGCGCGGGCGCCCCTCGCCGCGCGCGCCGCCGCGTGCGTCTCGCTGGCCGCGTGGGTCGGCGTGATCGCCTGCGGGAGGATGATCGCGTATCTCTGAACGGCGCTCGCCGGCGCTCGGCGCGCGCCGAGCCCGGGCGCCGGAGGGATCCGGCGCCCGGCTGGCGCACGGGGCGGCACGCCCCGTGCGATCCTAGCGGCAGCTGCCGTGGTACGCCACGCTCACCCCGGCGCCCGCCGCGGCGCACGGGTTGTAGTACGTGACGCCGTTGCAGCCGCACACCGGGTCCATGTACTGCAGGCAGACCTGCGGGCGCGTCGCGCACGTGCCGGTCGCGCCGGCCACGCGGCACTGGCCCTCGGGGTAGGCGCAGTACTGCGGGGACGCGCAGGTGACGCCGGTGGAGCCGCCGCACGTGACGGTGGGTGGGGGCGGCGGCGGATTGCACGCGCCGCTGTGGTCCAGGCTCACCATCGCCTGGGCCGCCGTGCAGGCATTCGAGTACGTCTTGCCGTCACAGCCGCAGTACGGGTTGTAGGCGGTGGTGCACGTCGCCGGTGGCGTGCGGCAGATGCCCGTGGCGTCGGCGACGTCGCAGTTCCCCAGGCCGCGATCGCAGAACTGGCCTGCCGGGCAGGGGATGCCGGCGATGCCGCCGCACGTGCCCGGCGGAGGGGGAGGCGGCGCGCATGCGCCGGTGTGGTCGAGGCTCACCCCGGCCGCGGCGGCCGCGCAGGCGTTGGAGTAGGTCCGGCCGTCGCAGCCACACACCGGATCGTAGTCGGTCGTGCAGCCGCCCGGGATCGGCTGGCAGACGCCCATCGCGTCGGCGTACTGGCAGGTGCCCGCGGCGTGCTGGCAGTACTGGCCGGCGGGGCACGGGAGGCCCGCGATGCCGTCGCACGCGATCGGCTCGGGCGCGCACGCGCCCGCGTGATCCACGCTCACCTGGGCCCGCGCGGCGAGGCAGGCGTTGCCGTACGTCGTGCCGTCGCAGCCGCACACGGGGTCCTGGACCGTCGGGCAGGCCCACGGCACGGTCCGGCACACGCCCGCGGCGTCGGCGACGCCGCACTGACCCGGGCCGAAGTCGCACCACTGGCCCCGCGGGCAGCCGATCCCCGCGATGGTCCCGCAGCGCCGCGCGCCGCGGAGCCCCGCGTCCTCCGCCGCGCCGTCCTCCCAGGCGCCGACCTCGTCCCCGCCGCAGGCCGTCAGGCCCAGGGCGACCACCACCAGCGAGCAGAACGCCAGCTTGCGCATGTGAACCTCCCGTGAGAGGCGGCAGTATCGCACCTTTGGTCCGGGTCGCACCTCGGTGTCGGGCTCACCCGACGTGTTCCCCCGGCCGTGGGACCCCCGCAGCGGCCCAGCCAGGTTGACCGATCGAGGCGAGCGCCCCGATCATCGTTCCATGCACCACGCCCGCGTCCCCCTCCTCGCGCTCCTCGGGGCCTCCACGCTCGCCGCCTGCGCCGGCGCGCCGGTCGCGTCCAGTCCGCCGGCCCCCGCGCCCGCCGCCGCGCCGCCCGCTGCCCCCGCCGCGCCGGCGCCGGATCGCTGGACGCGCCTCGAGCGCCCGGGCTGGAGGCTCGTCTGGCACGACGAGTTCGACGGGACGGAGCTCGATCGCTCGAAGTGGGACCACGAGCAGGGCGGGCTCTGGCGGAACGGCGAGCTGCAGTTCTACACGGCGCGCCCGGAGAACGTGCGCGTCGAGGCCGGGCACCTCGTCATCGAGGCGCGCGAGGAGGACTACTTCGGGAACGACTTCACCTCCGGGCGCCTCCGGACGCTGGGCAAGGCGAGCTTCACGTACGGTCGCATCGAGGCCAGGCTGCGGGTGCCTCCCGGGCAGGGGCTCTGGCCGGCGTTCTGGATGCTCGGGGAGACGTTCCCCACGACCGGCTGGCCCGGCTGCGGCGAGCTCGACGTCATGGAGGTCATCGGGCGCGAGCCGGCGCGCGTCCACGGGACCGCGCACGGCGCGTCCTTCCACGGCGCGGCCGGTGTCCACGGCTCGTACACGCTCCCCGAGGGCGCGGTCGCCGACGCCGCGCACGTGTACGCGGTGGAGTGGGAGCCGGGGGAGATCCGCTGGTACCTCGACGACGTGCAGTACCACCGGGTGACGCCCGCGGAGCTGCCGGTCGCGGGCCACTGGCCGTTCGACCGGCCCTTCTTCCTCATCGTGAACCTGGCCGTGGGCGGGACCTGGCCGGGCGATCCGGACGAGACGACGCCGTTCCCGGCGCAGCTTCGGGTCGATCACGTCCGGGTGTACCAGCGGTGAACCGTACCGGCGCCGCCGGGGCGGCCGCCGTCACACCACGTCGCGCAGCCTCAGCTCCGGCAGCGCGGCCGCGCCCGCCTTCACCCGCGAGTACCTCGCGAAGTCCACCTTCTGCCAGCCGCGGCCCTCGAAGAACCGCCGGTACGCGTGGACCTCCGCGGCGGTGACCGGCTCGAGGAGCGACCGGCGGGAGTGGGGCTCGAAGTCCTCCCCGTGAAAGTGGTCGTACAGGAGCACGAGGGCGCGGGCGCCGTCGAGGACGTGCCCCCCGACCGTCACCGCCATCGCGCCTTCCTCCACGCGACGGAGCGCCTGCGGGAGGAGGTCCACGCCCCCGACCAGCACGTCCTTCCCGGGCGCGCGGCCGCAATCGCCGATCCCCGCCAGCGCGCCCAGCGCCATCGCGTCGTTCGCCGCCCAGATGACCGTGATCTCGGGGTGGCTGCGCAGCATCATCTGGATCGCCGCGCGGGCGGCGTACTCCTCCCAGCTCGCGTACTGGACGCTCGCCTGCACGACCTCCGGCCGCTCCTTCCGCAGGGCGAGCCATCCCTGGAACCGGGACTGCGCGGCGGACGACTGCGGTCCGGACAGGACGCCCACGTGGATCCTCCCGTCCGCGGCCACGAGGTTCCGGGCGCGGGCGTCGTCGACGAGCACCTGCGCCAGGAGGTGGCCGGTCTCCACGTCGTCCGGGGTGAGCTGCCCGAGCCAGCGCGCATGCCGGGTCCGGGGTTCACCACAGGTGCGTCGATCGGACGGTGGCAGCCCCTCGACGAGGACGAAGGTCGCGATGGACGCGCCGTCCAGCAGGGGCAAGAGCTCGTGCGCGACGCCCTTGAAGTTGGGCAGGAGGACGCAGTCGGGCCGGGGCGTGCGCCGGGCGAGGGCGGTCGCGGCCTCGATCAGCTGCGCGCGGTCCGTCCCGCAGTAGATCACCTCGAGCTCGATCGAGAGCCGCTGGGCCGCGCTCCGCGCGATCGAGGTGAGCGCGTCGTAGAAGTTGCTGTCGTCGGCCAGCGCCGGGACGAGGTGGACGAATCTCATGAGGCCAGCCCCTGCAGCGTCCGCTCCGCGTCCGCTCCCGCGTGCCCGCCCCGGCAGTAGATCGGTTCCAGCTCGACCCCCAGACGCTCCGCCGCGGCACGCTCGCCGTCGAGGAGCGCCCCGGAGAACGGGCTCCCGCCTTCGGTGGGAACCCGCTGGACGATCCTCACGGACACCTCTCCGGGCAACCGGGAGCCCGCCGCCCCTCGCGTCCGGACCGCAGGGTGAGGTTCGCAGCGCCGAGGGCGGATCGCAAGACGCCTGGAGGCGGGGCCGCGCTCCGGCGCGCTGGCGGCGTCAGTTCCTTGACGGGTCCAGGGGCGAGCGGTGGAGCGCCCTGAGGTAGGCGGTCACCCGCGGCACGCGGCGTCCACCCACCCGGCCTCGAGGCCGGCCTTGTCGGCGATGCCCGCGAGCTGCGCGCCGCACGACGGGCGGAGGACCGAGCGGGCCTCGGCCTCCTCGCCCTCGACGAGGAGCATGCTCGCGAGGATGGCGCGGAGCATCGCCTCGAGCTTGCCGTCGGGGAAGCGGGTGCGCAGCGTGCGCCGCTCCTCCAGCGCCGCGCGCAGGTGTTCCTTGGCCTCGGCGCGATCCCGCGAGGCGTAGGCCGACAGGAGGCGGACGACGGGGTCGCGCGGGAAGCGGCGCCGGAGGTCGGCGAGCGCGCCCGGGTCCCGGCTCTCCTGCACCGCCGCGATCGCCTCCGGGGGCGCCAGGTTCGTGCCCCGCAGGCGATCGAGGAGCCCGGCGCCGAGCCCTCCGAGGAGGTCCGCGCCGACGAAGACGACGAGGATCAGGAGCGCGACGATGACGCCGAGCCGGCGGAACCGCTGCATGGGGCCGGGCCGCGGCGGAACGGCCGCGGAACGCTCCGGCCCAGGCGACGCCTCGTCGTGCATCTCGACCTCCTGTTCCTGCTGGACCCGTGAACTCCGCCGCTACCGCGCCAGCCCCTCGCGCGCCGCCGCCGCGCCGGGCGATCCGGCGACCGCCTCCAGGATGCGGTAGAGCCCGAACTTGGGGAGCTGCATGTAGCCGGCCCAGGCCGCCGCCGCGAGCACGCCGTCGGCGAGCCAGTCCGTGAACCACTCGGCGGCGAAGCGCACCTCGCGCTCCTGGCGCCCGGCGCCGCAGTCCCGGATCCAGCGCCGGTTGTACCGCTCGTGCACGCCGACCGGCGCGGCCATGACGAGCGGCAGGCCGAGCGCGGCGTAGAACACGAGCTCCGAGGGCTTCGTCCAGAGGACGTCGGTCCGGGCGATGAGGGCGTTGAACCGCGCGTAGTACTCGGCGAAGCTCTTCGCGAGCAGGATGTCGATGCCGTTCCCGAGGAGCGGCTCCATCTTCGCGCGGTGGATCGCCTCGCGGAACGTGTCCGCCACCTCGGGCCGCACGCCGGCGACGAGCGCGATCCGCACGAACCCCGACTCGAGCGCCCGCCGGAACCCCGGCAGGAAGGCCGCGGCGTACCCGGCCTGCGCGCCGGCGCCGCCGACCGCGAACGTGAGCTGCGCCGGCTTCCCCTCCTCCTCCCGCGGCAGCGAGCCCAGGAAGTGGACCAGCTCCTCGGGCATCGACCGGCGGAACTCGGCCGAGGGATCGAGCCGGACGATCCGCGCCGCCAGGTTCCGCTTCAGCGTCGTGAGCGACGGGCCACCGACGAGCTCGTCCGGGAGCGGGAAGCCGGTGAAGGTGATCCGCTCCTGCGGCACGCCGTAGGCCTGGAGCCGCCGCGCGGCGCGGCGCGTGGGGACGAGGTAGTGGATCCTCGTCTCGCGCGGGCGGACGGGGGCCCAGACGCGGTTGAGGTCGGTGTCGGTGACGACGCAGAAGATCCGCTCCAGCCCCGCGCGGTCGGCGACGATCGCCGGCGAGTAGAACGTCGTGAGGAGCGGGGCGCCGGTCTCGCGGAGGTGCTGCACGAGCCCCTGGCCGAGGTTCCTGCGGATGAGCCGCTCGAGCGTGAGCACGCCGCTCGTCGGGGCGGAGAGGTCCCGGTACGGGTGGAGCCGCGGGATGTTCGTCGTCCAGTCGAGCAGGAACCGGAGCGGCGAGCCCACGACCGGGAGCTGCGAGAGGCGCGAGACGGACTCGTACGCCTTGCGCACCCGCCGCCAGAGCTTCTGCTCCTCCTCGGCGACGATGGGCGGCCGGTCGACGTGGAGGACCTCGCAGCCGAGGTGGGCGGCCAGCGGCGTCGCGGCGCGGAGGTGCCCGTACCCCATCTCGACCGCGACCACGGCCGGCCTGTCGCCGCTGAAGGAGTTCTGGAGCATCCCGGGGGTCCCGCCTGGTCCCGTAGCCTAAACGAGCGGCGGGTTTCCCGCGAGTGCTCCTAGACCTCCGCCGCGACCGGCGCCTGGGCCTCGTCCTGGGCGGGCGCGAGGTAGGTGCCGGGGAGCACCCGGAGCCGGTGCCCGCGCCACTCGACCTCGTCGGTGAGGAACCCGTGCAGGAGCGCGACGCCGAAGAGGAGGTCCTTCACGGGCACGAGCAGGAGGTGCCAGGGCGGGAACCCGCCCGGCCGCAGCGCCCGCGCCGACGCGCCGTCGATCGCGATCTTGGCCGCGCACACGGCGCAGAAGGCGAGGACCGCGCTCCCGTCCGGAGCCGCCGCGAGCCCGGCGAGGGCGAGGAGGACCGGGTCGAGCATGAGCTGGGCTGCGTACGCGGGGCCGCCGACGAGCTTGCGCTGGAGGACGCTCCAGCGCGCGTACCGGCCCCAGAAGTCGCGCACCCTCCGCTCCTCGTTCACGTTCAGGACCGGGGTCGTCGCCACGACGATCCGCTTCCCCAGCCGTCGCCGGATCCAGCTCCCGAGGACCTGGTCCTCGGCGAGCACGTCCTTCACCGCCTCGAACCCGCCCAGCCGCGCGAGGTCCGCCCGCCAGAGCGCCATCGACTTCCCGACGACGATCTCGCGGCGGACGAGCCGGTGGCACGCGACGATCGCCGGGCCGACGGAGCCCGCGAGGTGGAGGTTCTCGAGGATCGAGCCGAGCCCGCGCTCTCCCGCGCCGCACACGGGGTGCGTGACGAGGCCGACCGAGGGATCCCGCAGCGCGGCCGCGATGCCGGCGAGGTAGTCGGGCGCGACGCGCACGTTGGAGTCCGAGACGACGAGCAGCGGGTGCTGCGCGGCGCGCGCGAGGCCGACGAGCTGGTTCACCTTGGGGTTCCGGCCCGGCTCGTCGCGCTGGAGGACGAGCCGCATCCGCTCGGGCCACCGGCGCGCCGCGGCGCGCGCGACCGCGAACGCCGGGTCGCGGGCGCTCTTCACGCCGAGGAGGACCTCGTACCGCGGGTACGCGAGGGCGGCGAAGGAGGCGAGGTTCTCCTCGAGGCCGTCGTCCACGCCGCAGAGCGGCTTCAGGATCGAGATGCCGGGGAGCTCCGCCGCGGGCGCCGGGGCGGGCGCGGGGCCGCGCAGGTGGCGCCGCAGCGACACGTGCTGGACGAGCAGGGCGAGCAGGCCGAGCGTCGCGAGGAGGAAGAGGAGGGTTCCGAGCCAAGCGGTCGAGCCCATGCGGTCGCCTCGTTCCCCCCTCGGCCTCGCACAGCGCCGGCCCGAGTCTCAGGGTCGGCGGTCCCCGCTTCATTTGAGACGCGATCATGTGACAACTCGTCCACGATCTCATCCCCCCAAGGGTGGTGAGATGCGCGCCTACGCGCAGCACATCCCAGACGCGGCGCGTCCTACAAAGGGGGGGGCCGGCCGTGACGTCGTGATGACAGCCGCGTCCTAGCCTCGGGTCCGTCGCGCGCTTCACTTCCCGACGCGCGAGAGGAGCCCCACGATGATCGCCACCGCCCTTCCCGCCACCGCGGCGGACGTCCCTGCCCTCGCGCCGCTCGATCGGAGCGCGATCGCCCAGGTGGTGCGGTCAGGGCGGCGGCTGCTCGTCCAGGGCGGCATGGGCATCCACGCGTCGGACGGACTGGCCGGGAAGGTCGCGCGCCACCGGGGCGAGCGGCTCGTCGGCGTGGGGACGATCTCCGGCGTCATCAAGACCGACGACCAGCTCCGGCTCGAGATCGCGCGCGCGCGCGCCGAGGCGCCGGGCGGCTTCGTGGGCGTGAACCTCATGGCGGCGATCGACCGGCGCGACTTCGAGCGGCTCGCGGCGGTCGCGATCGAGGAGCGCGTCTCGTTCCTCGTCCAGGGCGCGGGGATCTCGCGCGAGATCATCCGCTGGTGCCGCGCCGGCGGCGTGCCGTTCGCCGGCATCGTCTCGTCCGGCCGGCTCGCCGCGATGTACGAGCGCTGGGGCGCGGACTTCCTCGTGGCCGAGGGCGCCGAGGCGGGCGGGCACATCGGCGACATCGGCCACCCGCTGCCGGCGCTGCTCGCCGAGGTCGTCGCCGCGACGTCGCTGCCCGTGATCGCCGCGGGCGGGATCGACGCCGCGGACGTGGGCCGCTACCTCGCGGCCGGCGCCGCCGGCGTCCAGCTCGCGACGCGGTTCCTGGCCTGCTCCGACGGCGACGTCCACCCGGCGTTCAAGGAGATGCACCTCGGGAAGGGTGTGGAGGATGTCGTCATCATCAAGAGCTGCGTGAAGGGGATGAGCGCGCGCGCGGTGCGCAATGCCTTCACCGAGAAGCTCGCGCGCGGCGAGCCGGTGCCCCCGCGCTCGAAGGCGTGGTTCTTCGGGAAGGATGGCTACGCGGGGCGGAAGAAGGCGTGCATCGATTGCCTGGGCGCGGACGTCTGCCTCTGCCGCGCGAGCAACTTCCGCGAGAGCTTCTGCATCACGGACGCGCTGCTCTTGTCGGCGGTCAAGGGCGACAAGGAGAACGGCCTCTTCTACACGGGCCAGAGCGTCACGGGAGTCGGTGACATCGACGTCGCCGCGCTCCCCTCGGCCGCCGAGATCCTCGAGTCGATCGAGGCGCGCCTCGCGGTCGAGGAGGGCGCCGGGGCAGCCGCCCTCGCCTGACGCTCCGCGCAACGATTGCTCGGCGCTCCGCGATTGGTCCCCTTCGGGGATCCTCGACTTCACGGGTGCGCTGTTTTGCGCTAGCGTCCCATTCCGTCCGTCCCGCACCAAGCAGGTGGACCGAACGTCATTTCGACGGATCGTAAACTCAGAAGAAAAGAGAAGTGGAATGGCGACTGGCACCGTGAAGTGGTTCAACGACGCGAAGGGCTTCGGCTTCATCACGCAGGACGACGGCGGCGAGGACGTCTTCTGCCACTACAGCGCCGTCCAGGGCGACGGCTTCAAGAGCCTCGCCGAGGGCCAGAAGGTGGAGTTCGACGTCGTGAAGGGGCCGAAGGGGCTGCAGGCCGCGAACGTCCGCAAGTCGTAGACGCAGCGTCCGCAGCGAACCGGGCCCGGCGCTCCTCGGGAGGCCGGGCCCCAGGTTCTTCTGGGGGCGTCGTCAGCCGGCGCGCGTGAGCCAGACCATCGCGGCGACCATCGCCGCGACGAGCAGCACGGCGGTGACCACCAGCCCCGGCGTCCGATTGCGCGGCGGCACGAACTTCTCGATCCCCGGACTCTGCAGGCGCGCTCCGCGGGTCTGATCGAAGTACCGCCGGCCCGTGTCGGACAGGGGCGGCATGTCCTTGCGCTTCATGCCGGATTGATCCTAGCCCTTTGGGACGGGATTGGGAAATCGCCTGCCGGGGGCTCACTCCGAAACCGCAGCCGAGCCGCCACAAGCAACGCCCCCAGGCGGCCGGCCGGGCCCGCCGGCGCGAGCCGACCATCAGCGCAGGCAGCGGACGCGATCTGTGTGGACCGCGCGCGGACCGGACCGAGAGCACGCGGCGCCGATGTCTGAGCCGGCTGTCGGAACCGAGCGCTACGTAGGTGCCGGCGAGTTTCGGCGCCGCGTCCGCCAGATCACCTCCGGCACGCGCGCGTCCTACGACTGTTCGTGGGCGCCGAGCATCTACCTGGTCGGCGAGCCCGGCGGGCCCGGACGGCCGCCCCACGGCAACGCGCCGCAAGGCGAGGCGTACGGCAGGCGAGTGGGCCCAAGGCGAACGCGAGGGGGATCACAGCGGGATGTTCCCGTGCTTCTTCGGCGGGAGCTCCTGGCGCTTGGTGCGGAGCATCTCGAGCGCGCGGATCACCTTGGGGCGGGTGTCCTCGGGGTGGATCACCTCGTCCACGTAGCCCAGCTCGGCGGCCTTGTACGGGTTCGCGAACTTGTCCCGGTACTCCTGGATGAGCCGCGCCCGCTCCGCGGCGGGATCGGCGGCGGCGGCGAGCTCCTTGCGGAAGACGATGTTCACCGCCCCCTCGGGCCCCATCACCGCGATCTCCGCGGTGGGGAACGCGAAGTTCACGTCGGCGCGGATGTGCTTCGACGCCATCACGTCGTACGCGCCGCCGTACGCCTTGCGCGTGATCACCGTGACCTTCGGGACGGTCGCCTCCGCGAAGGCGTAGAGCAGCTTCGCCCCGTGGACGATGATCCCGTTCCACTCCTGGTCGGTGCCGGGCAGGAACCCGGGCACGTCCACGAAGGTGAGGAGCGGGACGTTGAAGGCGTCGCAGAACCGGACGAAGCGGGCCGCCTTCACCGAGGCGTCGATGTCGAGCACGCCGGCCAGCACGGCCGGCTGGTTGGCGACGATCCCGACCGGCCGCCCGTTCATCCGCGCGAAGCCGACGACGATGTTGCCCGCGAAGTGCTCGGCGACCTCGAAGAAGTGGTGGTCGTCCACGACCGCGCGCAGGACCTCCTTCATGTCGTACGGCTTGTTCGGGCTGTCGGGGATGACCGTGCGGAGCGCGGGGTCGCGCCGGGCGACGTCGTCGGAGCAGGGCTCGATCGGCGGGTCGTCGGCGTTGTTGAGCGGGAGGAAGGAGAGGAGCTCGCGGGCCGCGCGGAGCGCGGCCTCCTCGCTGTCGAGCGCGAAGTGCGCCACGCCCGAGCGCGTGGAGTGGGTCCGGGCGCCGCCGAGGTCCTCCTTGGTGACCTCCTCGTGCGTCACCGTCCGGATCACGTCCGGCCCGGTGATGAACATGTACGAGGTGTTCTTCACCATGAAGATGAAGTCGGTGATCGCCGGGCTGTACACCGCGCCGCCGGCGCAGGGACCGAGCACGAGCGAGAGCTGGGGGACGACGCCCGAGGCGAGGGTGTTGCGGAGGAAGATGTCGGCGTAGCCCGCGAGCGAGACCACGCCCTCCTGGATGCGCGCGCCGCCCGAGTCGTTGAGGCCGACGATCGGGCAGCCGACCTCCATGGCGCGGTCCATGACCTTGCAGATCTTCTCGGCGAAGGCGCCCGAGAGCGAGCCGCCGAAGACGGTGAAGTCCTGGGCGAAGACGAACACCTGGCGGCCCTCGACGAGCCCGTACCCGGTCACGACGCCGTCGCCCGGGATCCGCTGCGCGTCCATCCCGAAGTCGGTGCAGCGGTGCGTCTTGAACTTGTCGAGCTCGACGAAGGAGCCCGGATCGAGGAAGAGCTCGATCCGCTCCCGGGCGGTGAGCTTCCCCGCCTGGTGCTGCTTCGCGATCCGCTCCGCGCCGCCGCCCCGCTCGGCCTCGGCGTCGAGGGCGTCGAGGCGGGCGCGGCGAGGATCGAGCTCGGGGGTGTCGGACATGCAGGGCCTCCGTCGGGGCCGCTTGCATAAGCGGCCCCTGCACGGGGCGCAAACGCCCGTTGGGCGCCGTGGGCTCCTCCGTGCCGGAGGCGAAGCGGCCGCGCCCGGGAGGCCCGAGCGCGGCCGGACGGACGCGACGAGGGAGGCGCGCCGTCAGGGAACGACCTCGACGACGACGTCGTCGAGAAAGACGTCGGCGGTGGAGCCGCCGACGTAGAAGTTGATGTTGGCGGCCCGGTTCGTCTCCCACATGGTGAAGCTCGGCGAGGTGTAGGTCGCGCCCTCTCCCGTGAGGCTCACGTTCTCCATGTACCTGTACAGGTAGGTGCCACCGTCGCCATCCCGGTCCGCACCCTGACTGACGGACACGCTGATGGCGCGAGGAGTGGAGGCCGCGCGGGCCCGGAAGGAGAGGCGGTACGTCGTGCCCTCCTCCAGGTTGATCGGCGGGGACACCAGCCGCACCGCGTAGGTCGCCGGGCCGTACGGGTTGCTGCCGCCGCTCGTCAGGTCCACGCGAAGCTCACCCGCCGTCGCGGACAAGGTGGCGGCGCCGCCGCCGAACGTCGCGATCGACCACCCGGTCGCGCCGGAGGAGAAGTCGCCGTTATCGGGCGTGCTCGGGTTGTGCGGGTCGGGCGCGACGTGGATCGTGACCGGGATCGAGCGGGACTCGCAGTCTTCGTCCTCGCAGATCAGCACCCCGATCTGCGTCGAGTACGTGTTCGCGGCGAGCGTCGGACGCAGCGTCAGGGAGACGCTCATCGACAGCTCCTCTTCGTTCACGTACGGCTCGGGAACGTCGGGATCGAAGTAGGTGCCGTCCACGGTCACCTGCACGCCGAGGTACCCCTGCGGCTCCTTCGCCGCGTAGCCTTTGAAGTGCACCCCGATCGTCTCACCCTCGTAGGCGTTCACGGTGATCGACGCCGGCAGGCGGTATCCGCTCGAGTCGCCGCCGCCGCCGCCGCACGCGGCGAGCAGGCAGCTCGAGACGATCGAGGCTGTGAGCTTCGTCATGGTCTCTCCCTCCGGTGTGCTGGGCGCGCCGAGGGGGCGCGCGAGCGGGCCCAACCTGTCATACCCAGATGGGTATGCCAAGTCCCGCGACACCGTGCGCCCCGGCCGCGCTCGAGACGAAGAGCAGCGCCTCCGGGGATCCGTGACGGGTTCCCGTGGGCTGCGCCTTCGACGCCCGGTCGCTCGAGCGGCCTACAGCACCCGCCCCGACCGGCTCCACCACGCGGCCCACGCGCGCGCGGCGGCGGCGCGGTCGGCGGGGGCGGCGTCCGGGTCGTACTGCACGGGCGACGGCGCCGCCTCGGAGAGCTCGGCGGCGGCGGCGGCGCGGATCACCCGGTCCGGGCTCGTGAGGCCGGAGAAGAGCCACTCCGCGCGCCCGCGGCCGCGGTTGTCCTTCCACCAGGCGAGCCACCTGCGCGGATCGGGGCCGAGCCGCTGGAGGGTGATCCGCCCGAGCGCGTCGGCGGCGGCCTCGGCGGTCTCCCCGGCGGACGTCTCGAGCACCTGGATGAGGAGGGGGATCGACTCGAGGTCGCGCAGCGCCCCGAGCGCACGCGCGGCGCCGTTGACCCGGGCGGCGATGCCGGAGAGGAGCGCGCGCCGGAGCTTGTCGGGGACGCCGCGCATGGCCGGGTGCGCGCGGTTGCGGGCGAGCGCGACCGCCGCGGCGGCGGCGACGCGCGGATCCGGATCGAGCGCGCGGTCGGCGAGCGGACCGAAGGAGGACGGCTCGGCGGCGAAGCCGAGGAGGACGGCCGCGCAGCGGCGCCGGGTCGGGTCGCCCTCCTGGAGCACGCCGAGCAGCATCGGCAGCGCCGCGGCGCCGTGCAGTGCGAGGGCGGCGGGCACCGGCCCGAGCCGCGCCGGCTCCTGCGCCAGCTCGTCCTCGAGCGGGCCGGGCAGCGCCTGCACCAGCGCCTGGACCGCCGCGTCTCCCTGGGACGCGAGGCGCGCCATGCTCTCGGTCCGCCGCGGCGAGCCGGCGCTGCTCCGGACGAGCCGGTCGATCTCGTTCTCGGGCGTCGCGGTCGCGTCCTCCTGCTCGCCCACGTCCACGTCGATGTCGAAGTCCGGGACCGCGGCGAGCGCGGGCTCGCGCGTGCGCCACGCCTCGGGCGCGGCGGGGGCCGGCGGCGGAGCAGCCGGCGCGGGCGCCGCCTCGGCCTCGGC
>JAEYZK010000023.1 GCA_023428085.1 Pseudomonadota bacterium | reverse complement strand
GGCCGAGGCCGCGCGGCAGGAGGCGCAGGAGGCCGCGCGGCTCGTCCAGGCCGAGGCGCGGGCGCGGCAGGAGGCGGTCGCCAGCGCGGAGCGCGAGACCGAGGAGCTGGCGCGGGCACGGGCGGAGGCCGAGACACGGGCGCGCGCCGAGGCCGAGGCGCGCCAGGCGGCGGAGGAGCAGCTCCGGACGCTGCGCGCGCTCCTCGAGGAGGAGAAGCGCAAGGCGGAGGAGCGCGTCGCGACCGTCATGCAGCGCGCGGCGCAGGAGGAGGAGGCCGCCGACGAGCTGCGCCGGATGGCGGAGGACGAGCTCCGGCGGCGCGACGAGGAGTCCGCCCGCATCCGCGCCGCCGACGAGGAGAAGCTCCACGAGGCGATCGCGAGCGCCCGCGCCGAGATGGAGGCGCTGCGGCGGAGGAGCGAGGAGGAGGCGCGGCGGCGCGTCGAGGCCGAGTCCGCCCTGCACCGGCTCGAGGAGGCGCAGCGGGAGGTCGCGGAGCGCGAGGTCGCCGAGCTCGCCCGCCGCCCCCTCGGCGCGGCCACCGGCGACGCCGACCGCTTCACGCCCCCGCCGTTCTTCGCCCCGTTCGAGGACGAGGCCGCGGACGACGCCCCGCCCCCCGATCCGGCCGAGGACGCCGCCCGCCGGCGCGTCGCGGCGCTGCGCGCGTCGGCGCAGGACACCGGCGCCGCGTTCGAGGTCTCGCCCATCCCGTCGATCGAGCCGATCCTGGAGCCGCCCGAGCCGCCCGCCGCGCCCGAGCCGGGCCGCGCCTTCCCGGCGCCGCCCGCGCCGCTGCGCGCCGGCGAGCTGGCCGAGCTCCCGCCCCCCCGCCTGCTGGCGATGGCCGCCAAGGCGAAGCTCGGCGGCCGGCTCGACTTCCAGGGCCTGGTGGCCCGCTCCATCTGGTTCGAGGAGGGCCGCGTCGTCGGCGCCGCGAGCGCCGACCCGTCGGACCGCGTGGAGGAGGTGGCGCTGCGCCTCGGCCTCATCACCCGCGAGCAGCACCGGCAGATCGCGCAGGCGACGGCGTCGCTCCCGTCGCGGCGCGCGGCCCTGCTCCTCCTCGAGCGCGGCTTCCTCAAGGCGACCGAGCTCACGGGCCTCGTCCGCCGGCGGACCGAGGAGGTCCTCTTCGGCGTCTTCGGCGAGGAGAACGGGCGGTTCCGCTGGACCGGCGTGGAGGTGCCGCCGGAGGAGCGGACGTCCCTCGAGCGCGGCGCGCTGGCGCTGGCGGTCGAGGGTGTGCGGCGGCGCTGGCGCGGCGCCCGCGTGGACGCCCTCCTGGGCGGCGCCGCGACGCTGCTCGCCCCGGTGCCCGGCGCGCCCGGGCCCGCCGAGCTCGGGCTGTCGCCCGAGGAGCGGCGGGCCGTCTCCCTGGCCGACGGCCTCCGCACGCTCGACGAGATCCTCCAGGCGAGCCCGCTCGACGCCCTCACGACACGACAGGTGCTCGCGGCCCTCGTCGTCACCGGCGCGCTCGCGGTCCGGGTGCTCCACGCGGGTCAGCCGCGCGGGCAGGCCTCGGCGTCGATCGACCTCGCCCGGGTCAAGGACAAGCTCGAGCAGGTCCGCCGCGCCGACTACTTCACCGTCCTGGGCGTGAGCCGCCTCTGCACGCCGCACGAGGTCCGGGAGGCCGCCGACCGGCTCACGGCCGAGTTCGAGCCGCGGCGCTTCGCCGGGGTGGCCGACGAGGGGCTCCCGGCGCGCCTCTCCGAGATCCTCCAGGTCCTCCAGGACGCCCGCGAGGTCCTGGCGGACGACCGGCTCCGCGAGGAGTACCTCCGGGGCCTCGGCGACGCGTGACCCAGCAGGGGATGCGCGAACCCGCCGGCTTCGTTACATTTCCTGGTCGAGGTCCTCAAGGAGTGTCCTGTGCTGCGTGAGATCGTCATCTGGCCCGACCCCGTGCTCAAGGAAGTCGTCCCCCCGGTCGACCGCGTGGACGACTCCATCCGCCGCCTGCTCGACGACATGGCCGAGACCATGTACGCCGCCGACGGCGTGGGCCTCGCCGCGCCGCAGATCGCGGAGCGGAAGCGGCTCATCGTCATCGACACGTCGCCGCGGCAGGAGGGGCAGAAGCTCATCCACCTCGTGAACCCGGAGATCGTGAAGTACGAGGGGAAGACCTCGTACACCGAGGGCTGCCTCTCGATCCCCGGCGAGGCCGAGGACGTCGAGCGCGCGGCCAAGGTGTGGGTGCGCGCGCTCGACTACCACGGCAGGCCCTTCGAGCTCGAGGCGGACGGGCTGCTCGCCATCGCGTGCCAGCACGAGACCGATCACCTGAACGGCACGCTGTTCGTGGACCACCTCTCGAGCCTCAAGCGCGAGCTCATCAAGAAGCGGATGAAGAAGCTCAAGGCCGAGCGGGCGGCCGAGGCCGTCGCCCAGGTCCGCGCGGCGGCGCAGCACGAGAAGGCGCTCTAGGGCGCGCCCCCCGACCCCCGCGGCGCCGGGCCTGTCGGAGCACGCGCGCCGGGGATCGGCTACAGCCGCTCGTCGATCGCCCGGTTGGACATGGCGTCCGCCTGGACGTTCTCCTCGCGCGGGATGTGGCGGAGCTGGATCCAGGGGAACGCCTTGAGGAGCGCCTGCGCCTCCTGGTGCAGCGGGAGGAGGTGCTCGGCCTTCACGGCGTACTCGCCCTGGAGCTGCTTCACGAGGAGCTCCGAGTCGGAGAGGACCTCGAGCTCCTTGATGCCCATCGCCTTCGCGCGCCGGAGCCCGAGGATGAGCCCCATGTACTCGGCGACGTTGTTGGTGGACTCGCCGAGGAACTTGCCGACCTTGGCCTGGATGTGGCCGTCGGGGCTGACGATCACGGCCCCGGCGCCGGCCGGGCCCGGGTTGCCGCGCGCCGCGCCGTCGGTGAAGAGGCGCGTGCGCTTCTCCGCCTCGACCTTGGCGGCCTCCTGCTGCGCCGCGCGCTCGGCGGCGTCGGCGGCGTCGCGCTCGCGGCGGCGCTGCTCGCGCTCGGCCTTCGACAGGTCCATCGCCTCGTCGATCTCGGCGGCGGAGCGGGCGGCGGCCTTCGCGACGTCGGTCTGCTTGCGGACGGTGATGCCCTTGTTGCCCCCGGCGCCGGCGTCCTTCGACTTCTCCGCCTCCTCGACGCGATCGGCCGCGGCGTTGATCAGCTTCCCGAGCGTGTCCCGATCGTACCCGGCGTAGCGGGCGCGGGTGCGTGGCAGGTCCTCGTTGGCGGCGATGAAGCGGAGGAGGTCTGCCAGGACCGTCTTCACGCGGGCGACGGGGCGGGCGGGTTCAGGGCTTCCGCCGCGTAGATGATCCGGTGGCAGTTGGGGCACGTCTCGATGGAGTTTGCCCGCTGGAGCGTGATCGCGAGCTGGGGCGGGACGTTGCGGTTGCACCCGCTGCAGCTCATCCCCACCACCGGCGCGACCGCCACGCCGGCGCGGCGCTTCCGGATGTTCTCGTACTTCGACAGCAGCGACGGCTCGACGGCCGCCACCGCCGCGGCGCGCCTTGTCTCGAGCTGGCGCAGCTTTTCCTCCACCGCGGCGCGACGCTCCTCCAGCTGCTGAAGCCCGCCCTGCGCGGCCTCCTCCTGCTCGGCGAGCCATTCAGCGCGCTCCTCCAAGGCCTTCTGCACCTCGCCCGCCTGGGCCGTCAGGGCCTTGAGCTGTTCGGACTGGGTGTCGTTCGACTTCCTCGCGATGTCGATCTCGCGGGAGAGGGCGGCGTACTCGCGGGGCGTGCGGATCTCCCCGAGGCGCCCCTCCCACTTCTTCACCTTGTCCCGCTCCATGCCGAGCAGGGTCTCGATCGAGCGACGCTCCCGCTCGTTGCCGTCCAGCCGGGCCTTCTCCTCGTCGTACGCCCGGCGGGCGTCGCGCACCTTCGCGTCGAGCTCCGCGCGCTTGGGGGCGATGCTCTCGAGCTCCGCCCGGACCTCGTTCGTCTCGAGGTCGACCTGCTGCAGCTCCTCGAGCGCCTTCAGCTTCTCTCGCAGCGACGACAAGTGCGTCTCTCCCTCGTACGGCTTTGGGCCCACCAGGATTCGAACCTGGATCACATCGGTTATGAGCCGAGCGCTCTGACCGTTGAGCTATGGGCCCTGGTGGCCCCTGGCAGGCTTGCCTCTACCACATTCCGGTTCCGCGTGGTCTCTAGTTCTCGACGAAGCTCTTCAGCCGCTTGGAGCGCGACGGGTGCCGCAGCTTGCGCAGCGCCTTCGCCTCGATCTGGCGGATGCGCTCCCGCGTCACCTCGAAGTCCTGGCCCACCTCCTCGAGCGTGTGGTCGCTCTTCTCGCCGATGCCGAAGCGCATGCGGAGGACCTTCTCCTCGCGCGGCGTGAGCGTCGCGAGCACCTTCCGCGTCTGCTCGGCCAGGTTCATGTTGATCACCGCGTCGGACGGCGACACGAGCGACTTGTCCTCGATGAAGTCCCCGAGGTGGCTGTCCTCCTCCTCGCCGATCGGCGTCTCGAGCGAGATCGGCTCCTTGGCGATCTTGAGGACCTTGCGGACCTTGTCGAGCGGCAGCTCCATCTTCTCCGCGATCTCCTCCGGCGTCGGCTCGCGGCCCAGCTCCTGGACGAGGTAGCGGCTCGTCCGGATGAGCTTGTTGATCGTCTCGATCATGTGGACCGGGATGCGGATGGTCCGGGCCTGGTCGGCGATGGCCCGGGTGATCGCCTGCCGGATCCACCAGGTGGCGTAGGTCGAGAACTTGTAGCCGCGCTTGTACTCGAACTTGTCCACCGCCTTCATGAGCCCGATGTTCCCCTCCTGGATGAGGTCGAGGAACTGCAGGCCGCGGTTCGTGTACTTCTTGGCGATGGAGACGACGAGGCGGAGGTTCGCCTCGACGAGCTCGGTCTTCGCGCGCTCGGCGTTCCGCTCGCCCTCGCTGATCTGCCGGTAGGTGCGGCGCAGCTCGTCCACCGGGACGCCCGCCTCCTCCTGGACCCGCAGGATCTTGCGGGCGGCGGTCCGGACGTTCCGGTCGAGCTCCTCGACCTCCTCGACCGAGACGTGCAGCCGCTTGGCGAGCTTCTTCCGCTCGCCCTCGTCCTCCCGCGCCTCGCGCAGGAGGCGGCGCAGGTCCTTCACCGGCACGCCGGTGCGCCGCTCGCAGTCGAACAGCTCGCGCTCGGCCTCCTCGACCCGCTTGATGAAGCCCTTGAGCTTCAGGACGATCCGGTCGATCTGCTTGCGGTTGAGCTGGATGGCCTCGAGGTTCTCCATCATCTCGGCCTCGATGGCCTTGATCTCGTTGCGCAGCTCCTTCCGCTTCACCTCCGAGAGCTTCTTCGCCCCCAGGGTCTCGCGGACGCGCTCGACGTCGCGCTCCAGCTTCTTGATCTGGTCGATGTGCCCGAGCACCTTCTCGACCTTCTTCTCCTCCTCCTTCGGGATGCGCGGGGGCGCCTCCACGGCCTCGACGCCCTCGGCGCCCGGCTCGCCCGGCGCGGCGCCCTCGAGCGCCGGGGCGGCCTCGCCGCCCTCCCCCGCGTCGCCCTCGACCTCGGCGGCCTCGGCGACGTCGTCCAGCTCGTCCTCCTCGACCTCCTCGGTCTCGCTGGCCTGCTCGTCGCCGGCGTCCTTGATGATCTCGCGGACGCGGATCTTGCCCTTGCGCAGCCGCTCGCCCAGCTCGGCGATCTCGCGGATGGCGATCGACGACGACAGCACCGCGGCGAGGACCTCCTTCTCGCCCTCCTCGATCCGCTTGGCGATCTCCACCTCCCCCTCGCGGGTGAGCAGGGACACCGAGCCCATCTTGCGCAGGTACATGCGGACGGGGTCGTTCGACTTCCCGTACCCGGCGTCGTCGTCCTCGTCCTTCTCCTCCTCGGCCTCCGCCTTCGCCTCGGGCTCGGGCGGCTTGTCCGGGAGCTTCATCTTCTTCTCGGCGCCGTCCACGACCTCGATGTCGTGCTCGCCGAACATCGACATGACGTCGTCGATCTGGTCGGAGCCGATGTCGGACGGCAGGGCGTCGTTCACCTCGTCGTAGGTGAGGAAGCCCTTCTCCCGGCCGCGGGCCATGAGCTCCTTCACCTCGGACCGCTCGGTGATGTCGCTCATGTCGTCCTGCGGGAGGTCGTCGTCCACCTCGTCGTCGTCCGCCTCCGCGGTGGCGACCTCTTCGCCCTCCTCGGCCTCCTCGCCTTCCTCGCCCTCGCCGCGGCGCTGCTTGGCCGACTTGGACTGCCCCTTCTTGAGCGCAGGTGCGGGCGCAGGCGCCGCGGCGGCGCCCTTCTTGCCGAGGAGCTTGTCCTTCTTCTCGACCTTCTCCACCTGCTTCTCGTGCTTCGGCGCCTTCTCGGGCTCCGGGCGCTGCGCCTTCGCGGCGCGGTCGGCCGCCTTCGGCGCCGGGCGCGCGGGCTTGGCCGCCTTCGCAGGCTTGGCGGCGGGCTTCGAGGGCTTCGTGTTCCGGGCCGACGCCTCCGGACGCGACCCCTTGCGGGCGCGGTCGTCCTTGCGGGCAGCCTTGGCCTTGGCCTTGGAGGCGGACTTGCGGGTCGGCTTCTTGGCGCTGTGGCCCTTCGTGGTCATCTCGCTCCGCTCCTTGGAGGCACGGCCCCTCGGGCTGGCCCTGTTCTAACTGCATCCGGGCGCATGGGCCCGGTGAAACTGCGTCCTTCCAGAATCCTCGCCGCGTGCGAGTTCATCCGGCTTTCTCCACGGCGAGCAGGCGCTTCTGCAGATCCGTGTGGCGCCGCATGGCCCGCTGCGTCGCCGTGCTCAGGTCCTCGGGCACCTTGGACCCAGCCTTGCTGACGAGCGCCATGAGGCGGTCGTACTCGGTCCGGGCCTGCTCGAGCTGCGTCCGGACGATGGCCCGCAGGAGCTCGCGCTCGGCCGACTCGCGCCGCGGCCGGCCGGGGCCGGTCCAGTTGCGGATCCACCGGGCGGTCCCGGGGTCGGCGCCTGCGTCCACCCGCGCCAGCGCGTCCTCGAGCGCGACCGGACCGCGCACGAGGTCGCGGGCCAGGTCCGCGAGCGGCCCGGCGGGGAGGAGCTGCGCGAGGCCCTCCGCCTCGGCGAGCGGCCCGAGGTCCGGGAACGCGAGGAGGAGGCCCAGGGCATCGGCCGCGGGTCCGGGCAGGAGCACGCGCACCCGGTTCGCGCCGCCGGGTCGCGGCGGGGCCGGAGGGGGGCGCGGAGGGGCGGCCGTGTGTGCGGTGTCGCGTGGGGGCGGCAAGCGGGTGGTCGTCCGGCGATCTGCGCTCAGCTCCGCCCTGAGCGCCCCCGGATCGAGATCGAGCCGGCGCGCGACGGCGTCCTCGAAGACGGAACGCGCGAGCCCCTCGGGCATCATCCGCACGAACGGCTCCAGCTCCCGGACGGCGGCGAGCTTGCCTTCGAGCGGGGCCTCGCGGGGATTCTCCCCGCAGGACCGCGCGGCGGCGCGGTCGATGAGGAACGAGGAGAGCGGGATCGCCTTCGCGAGGAGCGCCTCCACGCCCGGCCGGCCGTGTGCGCGGGCGTAGTCGTCCGGATCCGTCTTCCCGCCCTCCGAGGGGAGGACCGCCACCTTGCCCGACAGCCCGGCGGGGAAGAGCGCAGCGGCCGCCTTGGCCGGCGCCGCGAGGCCGGCGGGATCGCCGTCGAAGAGGATCGTCACCTCGCGGCAGTCGCATCGCCCGAGCAGCTCCACGTGCTCCGGCGTGAGGGCGGTCCCGCAGACCGCCACGGCCGAGGTGACGCCGACCTGGTGCAGCCCGATCACGTCGAGGTACCCCTCGACGAGGATCGCCGACCGCGTCTTGCGGATCGTCTCCCGCGCGAGGTCGAGGCCGTAGAGCACCTTCGACTTCTTGTAGAGCGCCGTCTCGGGGGTGTTGATGTACTTGGCGGCCTTCAGGTCCCGCTCCCCCTGCGCCTGAAGGCCGGGCAGGACGCGGCCGCCGAAGCCGATCACCTGGCCGTCGATGCCGCAGATCGGGAACATGAGCCGGCTGCGGAACCGATCGTAGGTGCCGTCGCCCTTCTCGCGGTCGATGACGAGGCCGGCGCGGGAGAGCGCCGGGAGCCCGATCCCCTTCTCCTTGAGCCGCGGCGGCAGGTCGTTCCAGGCCGACGCCGCCACGCCGAGGCGGAACCGGGTGCGCGACTCCTCGGAGACGCCGCGGGAGTCGAGGTAGGCGCGGGCCTCGTCGCCCCAACGGCTCGCGAGCCGCGCCGCCCAGTACCGCGCGGCCGCGTCGCAGGCCGCGAGGAGCTCGTTGCGCTCCTTGCGGCGGGCGCGCGCCTCCGCCGAGTCCTCCTCGGAGGCCTCGGGGATCTCGACGCCCACCTCCAGCGCCAGCGCCCTCACCACCTCCGGGAACTCCTTGCCCTCGAGCCGCTGCAGGAAGCCGAAGACGTCGCCGTAGACGCCGCAGCCGTAGCACTTGAAGTGCTTGTCCTCGGGGTAGACATGAAAGCTCGGGGTCTTCTCACCGTGAAAGACGCAGTTGCCCTTCCAGGTCCGGCCCGACCGCCGGAGCTCCATGTGCCGGCCGAGCACGGCCACGATGTCCACGCGGTCCCGGATCTCCTGGATCACCGCATCTGGGATCAGAGAATCCTCCCGGCCCCGCGCGCCCGCACCGGCCCGGCGCGCTCACGTCCCGAAGCAGCGCGTCTTCACCAGCTCCGCCGACACCGTCTCCTCGGCCCGCGGCGTCGCGCCCGCTAGACCGGGAGCCATGCCTGCAGCACCCGGATCTCCGCCTCCTCGCGCGCGGCGAGGTCGCCGCGGTTGCCCGCGCGGTGCTGCTCGATCACGTCGCGCCGGCGCTTGATCTCCGAGGCGATCACGCCGTGGATCTCGGCGTCCTCGAGCGCCTTGGCGAGCTCGATCTCCCGGTACTTGATGGCGCTCTTCAGGAGCCGGACGACCGACACGGTGACCTCGTCGTTCGCCCGCGAGGCGGTCTCGAGATCGGCGTCGAGCCGTTCCTTCAGCGCCATCTCCGCTCCAGGCCCGAGGGCTAGAACCCCTTGCGCATCTTCTTCATCGCGCGCTTCTTGGCGGCGAGGGACTTCTTCTTCCGCTTCACGCTCGGCTTCTCGTAGTGCTCGCGCTTGCGGATCTCCGAGAGGATGCCGGCCTTCTCGCACTGCTTCTTGAAGCGCTTCATGGCGTTCTCGAAGGACTCGCCATCCTTGACACGCACTCCGGTCATTCGGTTCCTCTCACCTTGCGGGGATTGCTGCTTCCTGTTCGGGTTCAAAAAACGAGCGAGCCGGGCGCAGCGCAGCGTCCGGCTCTCCGCGGGTCTGGTCGGCCGCTATTAGAAGAATTCCTGTAGTCTGTCAAGGAGTTCCGGGCCTCGGACCCGACGGCAGGGCATGGCGCCGCTCCAGGATCGCATAGACCTCAGCGGGGGTTACGTCGGCCGACGAGAGGAGCACGAACAGGTGGTACAGCAGATCGGCCGCCTCGTGGGCGAGGTGATCCTTCGAGTCCCTGCCGTCCGCGAGGGCCTGGTGCGCCTCGTTCACCTCGTACGCCTCCTCCATGACCTTCCGGCGGATCTTGGGAGGGTTGGAGAGGAGCTGGCGGGTGTAGCTCTTCGAGGCGCTCTCGTCGGCCTTCCGCGACTCGATGGTGGCCCAGAGCTGGGCGAGGAAACGCTCGTCTGCCATGGGGATCTACCTTTCTGAACGTCGTCCGGACTCGTTTGCTTCCGCAGGGGCGTCGGGCCTCAGGCCTCAGGCCTCAGGCCTCAGGGGTCTCACGTGGAGCCCGCGCTGGATCAGATACTCCCGCGCCTCGCCCACCGTGTGCTTCCCGTCGTGGAAGATCGAGGCCGCGAGCGCGGCGTCGGCGAACCGGAGCCCCTCCGCCAGGTGCTCGAGCGTCCCCACCCCGCCCGAGGCGATGACCGGGACGGTGACCGAGCTGCACACCTTCTCGAGGAGCTCCAGGTCATAGCCGGCGAGCGTGCCGTCGCGGTCCATCGAGGTGAGCAGGATCTCCCCGGCGCCCCGCGCCGCCACCTCGCGGCACCAGGCGAGCCCCTCGACGCCGGTCGGCTTCGTGCCGCCGGCGACGTAGACCTCCCACTCCTGGTCCTTGCCCGCTTCCCGCGGGCGCCGCTTCACGTCCACCGCCACCACCAGCGCCTGCGCGCCGGCGAGCTTCGAGAGCCGGTCCACGAGCCCGGGCTCCTTCACCGCCGACGAGTTGACCGACACCTTGTCGGCCCCGGCGTGGAGGAGCGTCACGAAGTCGTCCTCGCTCCGGACCCCGCCGCCGACCGTGAGCGGCGCGAAGACCCGCGCGGCCGTCCGCGTGACGAGCTCGACGAGCGTGCCGCGGTTCTCCTGGGTGGCGGCGATGTCGAGGTAGGTGATCTCGTCCGCGCCCTGCGCGTCGTACCGCGCGGCCGCCTCGACGGGATCGCCCGCGTCGCGGAGGTTCTTGAAGTGGACGCCCTTCACCACGCGCCCGTTCTTCACGTCCAGGCAGGGGATGATCCGCTTGGCCGGCATGGCTACCCCTTCGCCGCCTGGACCGCCTCGCGCAGCGAGAGCCTGCCCTCGTAGATGGCCTTGCCCACGATGACCCCGGCGAGCCCCGCGTCGCGGCAGGCGGTGACGTCGGCCATGCTCGCCACCCCGCCCGACGCGACCACCTGGACCTCGGCCTCGGCCGCGAGCTTCGCAGCGCCGGCGGCGTCCACGCCCGAGAACATCCCGTCGCGCCCCACGTCGGTGTACTCGACGAGATCCACCCCGGCCGCCTTCACCTTGCGCGCGACCTCCGCCACGGCGAGGCCCGTGCCGGAGACCCAGCCCGCGACCTTCACCTCGCCGTTCCGCGCGTCGATGCCGGCGCGGACGCGGCCGGGGAAGGCCTTGCACGCGGCCTCGACCAGCCCGAGCCGCTCGACCGCGGCCGTGCCCAGGACCACGTACCTCACCCCGAGCTTCAGGACCTTCTCGATGTCCGGGAGCGTGCGCAGCCCGCCGCCGAGCTCCACCTCGATGCCGGGCACCTGGCAGATCGCCCGGACCGAGTCGAGGTTCACCGGCCAGCCCGCCTTCGCACCGTCGAGGTCCACGACGTGCACGAGGGTGGCGCCGGCCCGCGCGAACTCGGCCGCCTTGTCCGCCGGCCGGCCGGCGTAGACCTTCTTCGTGTCGAAGTCGCCCTTCTCGAGGCGGACGACCTCTCCGCTCATGAGGTCGATGGCGGGGATGACGAGCATCGGCTGCCCTCCTCCTATGTGTGACGGGGCGTGCCGCCCCGCCCCAGGAGCAAAGCTCCTGGGGCCCCACCCCTGCTACGCGGGGCCCTGCGCCGTGCTCGCCGCTTCGCGGCTCCGCGCGGCTGCCCCGCGATGGAGGGGCAAAGCCCCTCCCCCCAGCTTCGCTGGGTCCCCCCTCCCTGCATCTCTTCCGTGTGGGTCATGGCTAGACGTGGACGAACCGCTCGAGCAGCGCCAGGCCCACCTTCTGGCTCTTCTCGGGGTGGAACTGCGTGGCGAACAGGTTGCCCCGCGCGAGCGCGGCGCAGTACGGGCGCCCGTGGGTCGCGAGCAGCGCGGCGCCGGGCGCGTCGGCCGGGGCCGCGTAGGAGTGCGCGAAGTAGACGTACTCTCCGTCCATCGGCGCGAAGAGCGGATCCGCCGGGCCGACGTGGCGGACGGGCGACCAGCCGATGTGGGGCAGCTTCACGTCCGCCGGCAGCCGCGCGATCCGGCCGGGGAGCAGCCCGAGCCCCTTCGCGCCGCCCGCCTCGTCGCCGTCCTCGAAGAGGAGCTGGAGGCCGACGCAGATGCCGAGGACCGGCCGGCCGCGCCGGACCGCGTCCCGCAGGGCGTCGGCGACGCCGCTCCGCTGCATCGCGGCCGCGCACTCCGGCATCGAGCCCTGGCCCGGCACCACCACGCGGTCGGCCTTCGCCACGGCGTCAGGGTCGTGCGTGACGACGACGCTCGCGCCCACCTCGCGGAGCGCGTTCTCGACCGAGCGGAGGTTCCCGGCGCCGTAGTCCACGAGCGCCACGGTGCCGGGAGGGCTCCCCGTCTTCGGGGCGGGGTGGCTCACAGGACCCCCTTCGTGGACGCCAGGCCCGTCCCTTCCCGGGCGAGCGCGGCGCGCAGCGCGCGGGCGGTGGCCTTGAAGATCGCCTCCACGACGTGGTGCAGGTTCCGGCCGTACCGGACGTTCACGTGCAGGCAGATCCGGGCGTGGTTGGCGAGCGCCTGGAGGAAGTCCTGCGTGAGGTCCACGTCGAACGTCCCGATGAACTTCTTGCCCGAGGGGAGGCCGGCGTTGAAGGTGAGGTGCGGCCTGCCCGAGAGGTCGACGACCACCTCGGCGAGCGCCTCGTCCAGCGGGACCACGGCGAGCCCGTAGCGCGCGAGCCCGGCCTTGTCGCCCATCGCCTGCCGGAGCGCCTCGCCGAGCCCGATGCCCACGTCCTCGACCGTGTGGTGGGCGTCCACGTGCAGGTCGCCCTTCGCCTTCACGCGCAGCGTGAGGCCGCCGTGGCGGCCGATCTGCTCGAGCATGTGGTCGAAGAACGGGACGCCGGTGGAGATCTCCGCCTCGCCCGGCTGGAGCGCGAGCTCCACGTCCACGTCGGTCTCGCGCGTCTTCCGCGCCGCCCGGCCCTTCGCCGCCGTCGCCCGCCTCATGCCAACCTCCGTGTCGCACGGGGGCCGCGCCCCCGCCCCGCCGGCGGGGACCTGCGCCGTGCGCGCCGCTTCGCGGCTGCGCGCGGCTGCCCCGCGGCGGAGGGCTTCGCCCTCCCCCCGGCTTCGCTGGCCCCCCCCTCCCCGCCGAGC
>JAEYZK010000151.1 GCA_023428085.1 Pseudomonadota bacterium | reverse complement strand
GTGCCGGTCCCTCCGCCTCGCGGCGGCCGGGCGCGCGCGGGGCCGGCGCGCGCTCCTCGTCGTGCAACTGCCCGTGCCGCTCGCCGGGGCCGTCGCCGCGCAGCGCGCTCCACTGCTCGAGCAGCTCGGCCCCGGCGCCGGTCGCCCGGACGGAGATCTCGAGCAGCTCCAGCGCGTCCACGAAGTAGGAGTGGTTCACCATCTTCCGCGCGCGGCGGCCGCGGGGGGGCTCGCGGAAGTGGCGCTGCGCGTGCAGCGCGAGCCGGACCCGCTCGGCGACCTTGCGCGGCAGCCGCGAGGTGGAGACGAGCGAGGCGAGGAGGTCGTCGGCCTCGCGCCCGGCGGGCGCCTCGCCGTCCGGCACCGGGCCGGGCGCCGCGCCGAGGTGCATGACCAGCGCGGCGAGGAGCACGGCCTCGGAGACCTCCGCGCCCGAGCGGACGAGCGCGTCGAGCGCGGCGAGGTGCGCGAAGAACGACCGGCGGCCGACCTCGTCCCAGGAGTCCAGCGCCGCGCCGAGCGCCGGCAGGAGGACCGGCAGCGCCCCGCACGCGCGCAGGAGCTGGAAGGCGCGGGCGGAGCCGCCGCAGCGCAGGATCTTGAACGTCTCCTCGAGCACCCGCGCCGGCGCGCAGCGGGCGAGGTCGCCCGCGGACCGCCGCATCGCCTCGAACGTGTCCGGCGCGATGGTGAAGCCGAGGCGCGACGCGAAGCGGACCGCGCGCAGGCTCCGGACCGGGTCCTCGCGGATGCGGATCTCCGGGTCGCCGATCGTGTGGATCCGGCGCGCCTCGAGATCGGCGCGGCCGCCCACGTAGTCGATCACCTCTCCGGCGGCGACGTCGTAGAAGAGGCCGTTGACGGTGAAGTCGCGCCGGACCGCGTCCTCCTCGGCGGTGCCGAAGACGTTGTCGCGCGTGATGAGCAGGTCGGCCTCGCCGTCGGCGCCGTCCGCCTCGGCGGCGAGCTCGCCGGGGTTCTTCCGGAAGGTGGCGACCTCGATGACCTTGCCGCCGCGGAAGTACACGTGTGCGAGCCGGAACCGCCGGCCGATGAGGCGGCAGTTCCGGAAGATCGCGCGCACCTCGCCCGGGTGCGCGTCGGTCGCGACGTCGAAGTCCTTGGGCGGCTGGCCGAGCAGCAGATCGCGGACGCAGCCGCCCACCAGGTACGCCTGGTGGTGCATGTGCCGGAGCCGGGCGATGACCTTCAGGGCCTCGGGATCGAGGCGCTCGACGGGGATCTCCGGCGGGTGGGCCGGCGGGGGAGCCTCGGGGGGATCGAGCGCGAGGCCGGGCGGAGGCGCTCCGCGCGTCGCGTCGTCGTCGAGGTCGTCGTGGGAGGGGCGAGGCTTTCGAAGGGCTGCGGTTCGGGTTCGTTCGTGCATGCGGTCGCCGGATCGGGGGGCGCCCTGGCCGGGGAGGATCCCCGGGCAAGGGTCGCGCCTGCACCGTCGGGCACGTCCTCGTCCGCCGTTGTAGCGATTGCCGAACGCCCCGTCAATTCTCGGGTTCAAAGGCATCCGGGGGGACGTCCGCCGGGGGCCCGAACAGCTCGGCCTGCGTGGGCTCGAGCCCCAGCGCTTGACGCACCGGGGCGAAGGAGCGCCGGTGGACCGGGCAGGCCCCCAGCCGGCCGAGCGCGTCGAAGTGCTCGGGCGTGGGATACCCCTTGTGGCGCGCGAACCCGTACCCGGGGTGCGCCTGGTCGAGGTCGGCCATGAGCGCGTCCCGGGTCGTCTTCGCGAGGATGCTGGCGGCGGCGATCGTGAGGGAGAGCGCGTCGCCGTGCACGATCGGCGTGTGCGGGATCCCGAGCTGCGGGAGCTTGCGGGCGTCCACGAGGACGTGCGCGGGACGCACCGCGAGGCCGCGCACGGCGCGGAGCAGGGCGAGGATCCCGGCGTGGTAGATGTTGAGCGCGTCGATCTCCTCGACCTCCGCGCGCGCGGTCGCCCAGCAGATCGCGTTCCGCTTGATGTCCTCGGCCAGCCGCTCGCGGTCGGCGCGGTCGAGCTGCTTCGAGTCGTCGATCCCGCGCGGCCGGTAGTCGTGCGGCAGGACGCACGCCCCCGCGACCACCGGCCCGGCGAGCGGGGCCATGCCCGCCTCGTCCACCCCCGCGACGTGCACGACCCCCTGCTCCCAGAGCGCGGCCTCGTGCCTGAGGAGGTGGCGCAGCCGCTGGCCCTCGGCCCGGTTCTCGCGCCGGCGCCGGAGGACCTGCTTCAGCACCTCGCGCGCGCCCGCCCGCGGATCCAGGGCGAGCGCCGCCTCGCACTCCTCCGAGAGCGCGCGGCCCTCGTCGAGGAGCTTCGTCCGGAGCTCCGCCACCGAGAGGCGCGAGAGGTCGGCCGGGGTCACGGGGGGAGTCTACGACGGCGCGGCGACGCCTCCTAGACCGTCGCGGACGCGGGCTGCGGGCGCAGCCCGAAGAGCGGGCGCAGCCAGCGCACGCGGCGGATCACGCCGTACGCCGCCCAGCTCACGAGGAAGGTCGCCGCGATCACGATGGGGAGCTTCCGCCAGGGGCTCGCGGACCAGGGGAGGAGCAGGTACACGGCCGCGACCGTGACGGTCTGGTGGAGGATGTAGAACGGATAGACCGCCTGGTTGGCCGCGCGGAGCCAGGGGGCCGGGCGCGTGAAGAGGACGCGCGCGTACCCGACGAACGCCAGGATCCAGGTGACGGCGTACGCGGCGTTCACGGCGCTCCAGAAGGCGAGCTGCACGGCGCGGGGCCAGCTCGTCGTGACGCCGGTCGCGTGCGCCCCGAAGAAGAGCGCCGCGACGAGGCCGCCGACGAGGAGGAGCTCTCGCCTCCGCGCCGTCACGAGGTCGAGGAAGGCGCGGCTCGACGCGAGCGCGGCCCCCCACAGGAAGAAGACGAGGCCGCCGCACAGGTTCGCCCAGTCCGCGACGAGGTTGTAGGTGATCGGCCACCGCGGCCCGAGCAGCGCGGCGACGAGCGCGCTCGGGACCAGCATGAAGGAGAGCGCCAGGGGCCGGCGGCCGCAGAGCCGGACCGCGGCCTCGATGACGCGCCCGCCGGCGGCGGAGCGGATCGCCATGAGCAACGGCAGGCCGGCCGTCGAGAAGACGAGGACGTAGGCGACGAACCAGAGGTGGATCCAGGTCATCGTCCCGGCAGGCGCGGGGAGGTACATGGAGCGGTACAGCTCCGCGTACGAGATCGGGTCGCCGTGGGCGCGGAGCGAGAGCCAGGTCTGCGGCGGGCAGACGAGGAAGGTGCCGACCGCGAGCGGCAGCCCGAGGCGCGTCCCCCGCTCGGCGGCGAACGCGCCCCAGGAGCGGCGGCGGAGCGACAGCGTCGCGGCCGCGCCGCTCACGAAGAAGAGGAGCGGCAGCCGCCAGCGGTTCACGCCGACCAGGAAGGGCTCGAGGACGCGGGCGGCCGCCGGGTCGTTGATCAGCCAGGGCCACGACACGTACGCGAGGCACGCGTGATAGACGATGAGGAGCGCGAAGGCGAACACGCGCAGCGCGTCCAGGCCGTGCTCCCGCCCGGGGGCTGCGGCCGCGGCATCCATCGGTGGGACCTCCCCTCGTCGAAGCGTGCGGGCGGGAGTGTACCGCACGCAGGTGGTCCACGCGCCGGCGCACGCGGTGGTCCTCGCGGCGGGTCCCGGTCGCGCATAGCCTGCCGACGATCCGGACGTCGGACACGGACACGGAAAGGGAGGACCACATGATGAGGCGCAGGTGGGAGAGAGCGGGGATCGAGGCCAGCGCGATGGGGCTCGGGTGCTGGGCGATCGCCGGCAAGTGGAACGATCCGAACGCGAGCTGGGAGTGGCACGGCACGAGCGACGACGAGTCGATCCGGGCGATCCGCGCCGGCATCGATCACGGCGTCACGCTCCTCGACACCGCCGACATCTACGGCGCGGGCCACAGCGAGGTGGTCGTCGGCAAGGCGATCCGCGGCCTGCGCGACCGGGTGGTCCTCGCGACCAAGTTCGGCCACCTCTTCGACGAGGAGACGCACCGGAACCTCGGCCGCACCGACGCGAGCCCCGCGTACGTCCGGAAGGCCGTGGAGGGGAGCCTCCGGCGGCTGGGGACGGATCGGATCGACCTCTACCAGCTCCACATCTGGGAGTACCCGCCCGACCAGGCCGGCGAGGTCGTGGCGGTCCTCGAGGATCTCGTGCACGAGGGGAAGATCCGCACCTACGGCTGGTCCACCGACGTGAAGGTCGGCGTCGAGGCCTTCGCGCGCGGGCGGCACTGCGGCGCGGCGCAGATCCTGGCCAACGTGTTCGAGTCCAACGACCGGCTCATCGCCTACGGCGAGGGCAAGGGCCTCGCCCTGCTCTGCCGGAGCCCGCTCGCGATGGGGCTCCTCGCCGGCCGGTACACCAGGCCCGGGGCCCAGCTCCCGCAGGGCGACGTGCGGACCAGCAACTTCGAGTGGATCACCTGGTTCAAGGACGGCCGCGCCAACCCGAACTACGCCGCCCGCCTCGAGGCCGCGCGCGAGATCCTGACGAGCGGGGGCCGGAGCCTCGTGCAGGGTGCGCTCGCGTGGCTCTGGGCGAAGAGCCCGAGCCTCGTCCCGATCCCGGGGTTCAAGACCGAGGCGCAGGCGGTGGAGAACGCGAAGGCGATGGAGAAGGGGCCGCTCACGCAGGAGCAGATGAGGCAGGTGGCGGAGCTGGTGGCGTACGAGGATCGCGCGCAGTAGCGCTCCGGGCGCTTGACGGTGGCCGGCGCTCCCCGGTAGCTTGCCGGGCGTCCGGGGAGCCCCACCGAGGGGCTGAGAAAGCGGTTGGGCCGCTGACCCGTCGAACCTGAACCGGGTCGTGCCGGCGTAGGGAGACTCTCCGCACCTCTCCTCGCGATCGCGCGCCCCCCGGTGGAGGAGGCGCGTGGAAGGTACGATCGCGATCCGGGTCAACGAGGAGCCCCGCTCCGTCCCCGCCGGCACCCGCCTGTTCCAGCTCCGCGACGAGGTCCGGCCGGGCGCGGACGTCGTCATCCTCAACGGCTTCGCGCTCGCGGCCGACCGCGGCGACCGCCCGCTGGCGGACGGCGACGCGGTGGTGCTCATCCGACGCGGCGAGGTCCCGCCGCCCGAGGAGCTGGAGGCGCTCCTCGTCGCGCGGCACGGCCCCGGCGTCCACGGGAAGGTGCGGCGCGCGCGCGTCGGGATCGCCGGCTGCGGCGGGCTCGGCAGCACGCTCGCCATCGCGCTCGCGCGGACCGGCGTGGGCGCGCTCGTGCTCGTGGACTTCGACGTCGTCGAGCCGAGCAACCTCAACCGGCAGCAGTTCTTCGTGGACCAGCTCGGCCAGCCGAAGGTGGACGCCCTCGCGGAGACGCTCGCGCGCATCAACCCGTACGTCGCGCTGGAGCGTCATCGCCTGCGCCTGCGTGGCGAGGACGTCCCCGCGCTCTTCGGGGCCGCGGACGTCGTGGCCGAGTGCTTCGACGACCCGGCCGCGAAGGCCGAGCTGGCGACGGCCATGCGCCGGCGCCTGCCGCGCACGCCGCTCGTCGCCGTCTCGGGGATCGCGGGGTACGGCCCGGCCTCCGCGATCCGGCCGCGCCGCGTGCTCGGCCGCTCGTTCCTCGTCGGCGACGGGGAGAGCGCGGCGCAGCCCGGGCGCGGGCTGCTCGCGCCGCGGGTGACGGTGGCCGCCGGGCAGCAGGCGAGCGTCGTGCTGCGGCTGTTGCTCGGCGAGATCGGCGACGACGGAGAGGAGTGAACGGATGGAGATCACGGTGAACGGGAGCGCGCGCGAGGTGGACGCGGGGCGGACGCTCCCGGCCCTGCTCGCGGAGCTCGGCGCCGCGGCGGAGCACGTCGCGGTCGAGCACAACGGCGAGATCGTCGAGCGGGCCGACTTCGCCCGCGTCGTCCTCCAGGCCGGCGACCGGCTGGAGATCGTCCGCTTCGTCGGAGGAGGGTGAGCGTGGCCGCGACCACACCGCTGGTGATCGCCGGCGTCCCGTTCCAGTCGCGCCTCTTCGTCGGAACCGGCAAGTTCCCGTCGGCGCGGGTCATGGCCGAGGCCGCCGCCGCGTCGGGCACGGAGCTCGTGACGGTCGCCGTCCGGCGCGTCGATCTCTCCGGCGCGCGCGACGAGACGCTCGCCGCGCTCGACCTCGCGCGCTACCGGCTCCTGCCCAACACCTCCGGCGCCCGGGACGCCGAGGAGGCGATCCGGGTGGCGAAGCTCGCCCGCGCCGCCTGCGGGACGAGCTGGGTGAAGCTGGAGGTGACGCCCGATCCGAACCACCTCCTCCCGGATCCGGTCGAGACCCTGAAGGCCGCCGAGGCGCTCGTGAAGCTCGGGTTCACGGTGCTGCCGTACATGAACGCCGACCCGGTGCTGGCCCGGCGGCTCGCCGACGCGGGCTGCGCGACCGTGATGCCGCTCGCGGCGCCCATCGGCACGAACCGCGGCCTCCAGACGCGCGACCAGCTCCGGCTGATCGTCGAGCAGGCGACCGTGCCGGTGGTCGTGGACGCGGGGCTCGGCATGCCCTCCCACGCCGCCGAGGCGATCGAGCTCGGGGCCGACGCGGTCCTCGTCAACACGGCCATCGCCATCGCGGGCGACCCGGTCGCCATGGCGCGGGCCTTCCGCGGCGCGGTCGAGGCCGCCGCGCTCGCCTGCGAGGCGGGACCGGCCGGCGAGAGCCTCGCCGCGCGCGCGTCCAGCCCGCTCACGGGGTTCCTCCATGCCGGCGCCTGAGCTCGACCTCGCCGCCGTGGCCGCGGCCATCGGCGCCGCCACCCCCGCGGACGTCGCGCGCGCGCTCCGCCGCGACGCCCTCGACGAGCGCGATGTCGCCGCGCTGCTCTCGCCTGCCGCGCGCGCGCGGCTCGAGGAGCTGGCGGTCCGGAGCACCGCGCTCACGCGCCGCCGCTTCGGGCGCGTGATGCAGCTCTACGCGCCGCTCTACCTCTCGAGCGAGTGCGTGAACCGCTGCACCTATTGCGGGTTCTCGCAGGAGCTCTCCATCCCGCGGCGCACGCTCGGGCTCGACGACGTGGAGGCGGAGGCCGAGGCCGTGCGGGCGCAGGGGTTCCGGCACCTGCTGCTCGTCGCCGGCGAGGCGCCGCGCGCGGTCACCGTGCCGTACCTCGAGGCGGTCGCGGCGCGCCTGGGCCGCAGGTTCGACTCCCTCTCGATCGAGACGGGGCAGTTCCCGGAGGAGGGCTACCGCCGGCTCGTCCAGGCCGGCTACGACGGGCTGACCATCTACCAGGAGACGTACGTCCCGGAGATCTACCGGGAGGTCCACGTCGCGGGCCCGAAGCGCGCGTACGAGCGTCGCCTCGCCTTCATGGAGGCCGGCGGGCGGGCCGGGTTCCGGTCGCTCGGGATCGGCGCGCTGCTCGGGCTGGCGCCGTGGCCGGTCGAGGCGTACGCCCTCGCGCTCCACGGCCGGGCGCTCGCGCGCACCTTCTGGCGGAGCCGGATCGCGGTCAGCTTCCCGCGGATCCGCCCGGCGGCCGGCGGGTACGCGCCCGCGTTCCCGGTCTCGGACGCCGACCTCGTCCAGATGATCTGCGCGCTCCGCCTCGCGCTGCCGGACGCCGAGCTGGTCCTCTCGACGCGCGAGCCCGCCGCGCTGCGCGACCAGCTCGCCGGGCTCGGGATCACGCGCATGAGCGCGGGCAGCCGGACGAGCCCCGGCGGCTACCAGGACGCCGACGCCGGCGGCGAGCAGTTCGCGGTGCACGACGACCGCTCGCCCGCCGAGGTCGCGCGGATGCTGGACGCGCGCGGGCTCGAGCCGGTCTGGAAGGACTTCGACCGCGCCTTCGTGGCGGCGCAGGGAGGCACGCCGTGAAGGCGTTCGGGCTCTACCTCGTCCTCACCGATCCCGTCGCCGGCCACGAGCGGTGCACCGAGGCCGCCGTCGCCGAGGGCGTCCGGTTCGTGCAGCTCCGGATGAAGGACGCGCCGCGCGCGGAGGTGGTCCGCGTCGGGCAGCGGCTGCGCGCGATCGTGCGCGGCAGCGGCACGCTCCTCGTCGTGAACGACGATCCGGTCGCCGCGGCGGAGATCGGCGCCGACGGTCTCCACCTCGGACAGGGCGACGCGCCGCTCGCGGAGGCGCGCCGGCTCGTGCCGCCGCGGACGATCGTCGGCCTCTCCACCCACGACGAGGAGCAGGCCGTGCGCGCCGAGGCGCTCGCCCCCGACTACATCGGCGTCGGGCCGATCTGGGCGACGCCGACCAAGCGCGACCCGGATCCGGTGCTCGGGCTCGAGCGGGCGGCGCGGATCGTGCGGGCGGCGAAGGTCCCCGCGGTCGGCATCGGCGGGATCGACGCGGCGCGGCTGCCGGCGGTGCTCGCGGCCGGGATCGAGAACTTCGCGGTCGTCCGCCACGTGTGCGGGAGCCTGCGGCCGCGCGAGGCCATCTCGGAGCTGATGGGGATGTGGAGGGGGCGGGCGGGGTGAGGGGGCGACGGGCTGGATGGAGGATCGCGCATTGACTCCGAAGCAACCAGAACCACTGTTCTGCGAGGTCGGCGACGACGTGGAGTTCGTCAAGGCGGTGACCACCACGTCTTGGGAAGGTGAACCTACCGAAGAGATCGCGGTCGGAGACCGGTACAAGGTGGTGGGGCTCGTGGGCTACGGCTGGGACCTCCAGCGGGTTTCCGGCAAGGGGCCGGTGGAGTTACGTCTGCTCAACTCCCGAATGAAGGAGTACGTGAAGCTGCGCCATTCGTCGGCTGGACGGCGGAGATGATCCGGCGCAGCGGCATGCACCTCATCCTCGGCTTCCGCTCGTTCCGCCACTACGTGGAGGAGCGGCTCGGGATGCCGGGGCGCGCGGTCGAGCAGCGTGCGGTGCTGGAAGAGAAGATCTGGGGGAGCCCTGCCCTGCGCGCCGCCCGCGCATCGGGCCTCTCGTACGAGCGGCTGCGTGCGCTGTCGCACCTCCCGGAGGCGGAGATCCGCGACTGGGCTCCCCGGGCGCGGCGGATGACGGTCGCGGCGCTGGGCCGGGAGCTCGAGGCGGCCGAGGAGCGGCAGACAAGATGGAAGGGCTGGCTCACTGCGCGAGTGCGCGGATTAGCCTCGGAGTCGCGAGACCACGCGGCCAGAGCCGCAAGCGAGGGAGCCAGCCATGCAGAAGGTTACCACTCAC
>JAEYZK010000461.1 GCA_023428085.1 Pseudomonadota bacterium | reverse complement strand
GGGCGGGGCGACGAACGCGGGGCCGACGGCGGCGGCGAGGAGGTCGGCCAGGGCCGCGGCCGAGGCGGGGCGCTCCCCCGGATCCTTGGCGCACGCCCGGGCGACCGCGGCGCACAGCGCGGGCCAGGCGGCGAGCGCAGGGTTCGCCTCGGCGAGCGGCGGCACGGGCGTGCTCGCCTGCTGCAGCAGGAGCCCGCGCTGATCGTCCGTCCGGAACGGGTGGTGGCCGACGAGCATGCGGAAGGCGATGAGACCGACCGTGTACAGGTCGGCGCGCGCGTCCACGGGGAGGCCCATCGCCTGCTCCGGGGAGAGGTACTCGGGCGTCCCCACCACGATGCCGCTCTGCGTGCCCACCTCGCCGGCGGCGCGCGCGAACTTGGCGATGCCGAAGTCGAGCAGCTTCACCACCTCGCGCCCGCTGGCGGTCCGCGCGAGGAAGACGTTCTCGGGCTTGAGGTCCCGGTGGACCACGCCGTGCTGGTGCGCGGCCTCGAGGCCGGCGCACACCTGCCACAGCAGGGTCACCGCGCGCGCGGGCGGGATCCGCACCTCGCGCCGGACGCGGTCGAAGAGGCTCTCCCCGGTGAGGAGCTCCATGACGAGGTAGAGCAGCCCGTCCTCGCTCCGGCCGAAGTCGGTGACGCGCACGATGTTGTCGTGCTCGAGCGCGCTCGCGATCTCCGCCTCGCGCCGGAACCGCTCGACGAGGTCGGGCGCGGAGGAGAGCTCGGGGCGGAGCATCTTCACCGCCACGTCCTTGCGCAGGTGGACGTGGCGCGCCCGGAACACCGCCCCCATGCCGCCGGTCGCGAGGTGCGCGGTGAGCTCGTACTTCCCCTCGAGGCGCACGCCGACGAGGGCGTCGGGGTCGAGGATCGGCTGGAAGGGGGCGAGGGCGGCCACCGGCTCCGGATTCTACCCCGGCGGCGGCGCGGCCTCGGCCCGCCACCGGGGGGAACGACCCGCGCCCACCCTTCCCGACCCCGCACCCGAGGCCCGCAGCGCCGCCTCGAGGCGCTCGGCGACGTGCTCCCACCGCCATCCGGCCGCGACCCGCCCCCGGCCGCGGGCGCCCATCGCGCGCGCGCCGGCCGGATCGTCGAGCAGCTCCTCGAGCGCCGCCGAGAGCGCCACCGGATCGCCCGGCGGCACGAGCAGCCCGGTGGCCGCGTCCTCGACGATCTCCGGCACGGCCCCGAGCTGCGTGCCGACGCAGGGCAGCCCGCAGGCCATGGCGTCGAGGTAGGCGAGCCCGTACGGCTCGCGGAGCGTGGGCAGGCAGAAGACCGACGCCTGGGCGAAGAGCCCGGGCAGCTCGTCGAGATCGACCGGCCCGAGGTGGGCGGCGTTCTCCGGCAACGGGGGCACGCGGCGCGGCCCGGCGATGAGCAGCCGCGCCTTCGGGTGGACGCGGCGCAGCCGCCGGAACGCGTCGAGCAGCACCGGACCGCCCTTCCGCACGAAGTCCTTGCCGACGAAGACGATGGTCCGCCCGTCGTCGAGCCGCGGCGCCTCGGCCGGGAAGACGTTCGCGCCCCCGCCGACCACGGCGATCCGGTCGCGCTTCACGCCGTAGTCCTCGACGAGCGAGTCGGCGACGTGCGCGGAGAAGCAGGCGACGAGGCGCGCGCCGCGATAGACGGCCTCCTCGCGCGCGCGCCAGCCCGGGCCGTACTCCGGGGGCGCGCCGAGGCCGTACTGCGGCCACGGCGGGCTGCGCATGCCGAGCGCGCGGGTGTGATCGACGAGGAGCACGTACGGGAACCGCGGCGGCAGGCCGGGCGAGAGGAGCGCGCCGTTCTGGAGGACGAGGTCGGGCGCCGGCCGCAGCGCCGCGAGCGCGCGGTCCGCGCGCCGGGAGTGGAGATCGAACGCGTACTCCGTGTTCCAGCGGTGCTGGTACCAGAGCGGCCCGTAGCGCGCCGCCGAGAGCGCGAGGTGCTTCAGCACGGGGAGGCGGACGCGCGGCAGGCGCGTCACCGGATCGCGCAGGTCGAGGTCGCCCGTCGCCGCGACGAGCCGCACGTCGTGGCCGCGCGCGGCGAGCGCGCGCGTCACTGCGCCGGTGACGCCGCTCTGCGCGCCGTAGTGCACGTATGCGAGCGACAGCTTGCCCTGCATCGGGCCCCCCCTTTCCCCGTGGGAAGGTTGGGGCGCGGGCGGATGAGAGGGAAGCGCTTGCGGCGCAGCGCCGGGATGCACGCGCGGGAGGATGCCGCGCTCGCCCGGCGCGCCGTCCGCCGGGCGCAGGGAGGGCGACGCGCTACTCCTGCGGCCGGGTCCCGTGCCTCGCCGTCACGACCGTGTGGATCCCGCCACGCACCATGAAGTCGCCGACGACCTCGATCCAGCGCGGCTGCATCGCCGCGACCAGGTCGTCGCAGATCCGGTTCGTGACGGCCTCGTGGAACGTGCCCTCGTCGCGGAAGCTCCACAGGTAGAGCTTGAGGCTCTTGAGCTCGACGCACGTCTCGGCCGGCACGTACCGGATCCGGATGGTGGCGAAGTCCGGCTGCCCGGTCATCGGGCAGACGCAGGTGAACTCCGGGCACTCCATCGAGATCTCGAACGGGCGTCCCGGCTTGGGGTTGGGAAAGGTCTGAAGCTCCCGCGAGGGCTTGGAGGGCATGGGATTCGGTAAGTCTTTCGAGTGGATCGGCGGAGGCGATATCCCCGCTGGGGTGCTGTCGCTCTTTCGTCCGCGCGGCTGAAAAAACTACCGCCCGGAAGACCTCGGCGCGCGCAAGCCCCTGTAACCCCGACCCCGCGAGGAAGGCAAGCCGTTTGCTACTGGAGGGTGGGAACGCACCGGAGGGATCAATGAACCGCGATCGCAACAGGAACGGGAAGTCCAAGAAGCGCGTCGTCACGACCCTGGGCGACGTCATCTCCGCCGCCTACGAGGCCGTTCCCGGCATGGGCAACAAGAAGCTCGAGCGCACGCTCAAGCTGCTCACGCGGTCGCCCCTGGCGCGGCAGATGTACCCGCACGTCGAGTTCGTCCGGTAGCTGGTGGTCGGTGGTCGGTGGTCGGTGGTTCGGTCGTCCGTCGAACGGTCGACTGACAGCCGACCACTGACAACCGATCACCGACTGGCCTGCACCCCCGGATCGTATCGGTACACGTGGTACGGCCCGGCGACGAGGCGCAGGGTCCAGCGGCTCCGGATCGCCGCCAGCGCCTCCGGGCCGAACTCCTCGTCGAACCACTCGTCCGCGTCCGGCGCGTCGGCCCGCCGGAGGAGCACGATCGCGCGGAACCTCCCCTCGGTGATGCCGTACAGGAGCGGCCGCGCGAGCGCCGGGTCGCGGGCGGACGCGAGCCGGAGCATCCAGGGGTCGAGCGCGTACGGGCGCTCGCCCGCGAGGAGCGGGAGCAGCGGGTCCTCCGAGAGCAGCGGCGCCGGCGCACCCTCCGCGCTCGCCGCGAGGGCCGCCGCCATCGCCTCGAGGCGGCTCACGGTCCGGTCCTCCCGCCACAGGAGCACGCCGGTCGCGAGGCCCGCGGCCGCGGCGAGCGCCGCGGC
>JAEYZK010000424.1 GCA_023428085.1 Pseudomonadota bacterium | reverse complement strand
CAAGCGGGCCGCCGCCCGGCGGCCGGCGCGCGCGGCGCGGGGAGGGCGGCGATGAGCGCGCGGGGACAGGCGAGGGCCGCGCAGAAGCCCGGCGCGAAGGCGGGCGGACCCCGGGGCGTCGTGTACGGCGACAGGAACCCGGGGCCCCGCGTCCTCCTCGTGGACAACTACGACTCCTTCACCTTCAACGTCGTCCAGCTCCTCGGCGAGCTCGGGGCGCGCGTCGAGGTCCACCGCAACGACGAGATCACCGTGGACGAGATCCGGCGCCGGGCGCCGGAGGGGCTCGTCCTCTCGCCCGGGCCGTGCACGCCCAACGAGGCGGGCGTGACGCTCGAGGCCATCACCGGGCTCGCGGGGGCGATCCCGATGCTCGGCGTCTGCCTGGGACACCAGGCCATCGGCCAGGCCTTCGGCGGCACGGTGATCCGCAACGAGCGGATCGTGCACGGCAAGTCGAGCCCGGTGCACCACAAGGGCGACGGGCTCTACGCCGGCCTCGCGGCGCCGTTCGAGGCGGGCCGCTACCACTCGCTCGTGGTCGAGCGCGCGAGCCTGCCCGCCTGCCTCGCCGTCACCTCGTGGACCGCCGAGGGCGAGATCATGGGCCTGCGGCACACGACGCTCGACGTCGAGGGCGTGCAGTTCCACCCCGAGTCGATCCTGACGCCGCAGGGCAAGCGGCTCCTCGGCAACTGGCTCGCGCGGCTCCGGCCGGCGCGGGCGCGGTCTCCGGAGGCCCAGCAATGATCCAGCAAGCGGTCGTGAAGCTGATGGACCGGCAGGACCTCACCCGCGCCGAGGTGGTCGAGGTGATGGGCGAGATCGCCGATGGCGGCGCCACGCCGGCCCAGGTCGGCGCGTTCCTCGCCGCGCTGCGGCTCAAGGGCGAGACCGTGGACGAGATCGCCGGCGCCGCCCAGGTGATGCGCGACCGGGCCGACCGGGTGCACGTGGGCAAGGACGTCTTCGTGGACACCTGCGGCACGGGGGGCGACGGCCGGCACACCTTCAACATCTCCACCGCCGCGGCGTTCGCGGTGGCGGGCGCGGGCGTGTGCGTCGCGAAGCACGGCAACCGCGCGGTCTCCTCGCGGTCGGGCTCCGCCGACGTGCTCGCCGCGCTCGGCGTGAACGTGGACGCGCCGAAGGAGGTCGTCGAGCGGGCCATCGCCGAGGTCGGCATCGGCTTCCTCTTCGCTCCGCGGCTCCACCCGGCGTTCAAGGCCGTGGCCGGCATCCGGCGCGAGCTGGGCGTCCGGACGATCTTCAACGTGCTCGGCCCGCTCGCGAACCCCGCCGGGGCCCGCTACCAGGTGATGGGCGTGTACGAGGCGCGCTGGGTCCCGATCATCGGCGGCGTCCTCGCGGCGCTCGGCGCCCGCCACGCCTTCGTGGTCCACGGCGAGGGGCTCGACGAGATCACCGTGACCGGCATGACCCACGTCTGCGAGGTGAAGGAGGGCGGGACCGAGCGCTACTCGATGCTGCCCGAGGACATGGGCCTCTCCCGCCACCCCATCGAGGAGCTCGTCGGCGGCGAGGCCGCCGACAACGCCCGCATCCTGCGCGACGTGCTCGACGGCCAGAAGGGCGCGCCCCGCGACGCGGTCCTCGCCAACGCCGCCGCCGCCCTCGTGGCGACCGGCGCGGCGAAGGACCTGCGCGGCGGGGTCCGCGTCGCCGCCGAGTCGATCGACAAGGGTGCCGCGCGCGAGAAGCTGAAGGAGCTCGCGGCGATCACGACGCCCCGTACCTGACATGACCTTCCTCGATCAGATCCTCGCGCGGAAGCGCACCGAGGTGGACGAGCGGCGGGCCGCGCTGCCCGACCGCGAGCTCGCGGCGCGGGCGAAGGACGCGCCGGCGCCGCGCCCGTTCGAGGCCGGCCTCTCGCTCCGCGGGGGCCCGGTCCGGGTGATCGCCGAGGTGAAGCGGGCGAGCCCGTCGGTCGGCGCGATCGACACCGCGCTCGACGCGCCCGCCCAGGCCCGCCGCTATGCCGGCGCGGGGGCCGCGGCCATCTCCGTCCTCACCGACGGGCCGGGGTTCGGCGGCTCGCTCGACGACCTCCGCGCCGTCCGGGCGGCGGTGGACGTCCCGCTGCTCCGCAAGGACTTCGTCCTCGACCGCTACCAGCTCCTCGAGGCGCGCGCCGCGGGCGCCGACGCGGCCCTGCTCATCGTGGCGGCGCTCCCGCCGGACCCGTTGCGGCGGCTGCTGGACGCGTGCGGCGAGCTGGGGCTCGCGGCGCTGGTCGAGGTGCACGACGTCGCCGAGGCCGAGGTCGCGCTCCGGGCCGGGGCGCGGATCGTCGGGGTGAACAACCGCGACCTCCGCTCGTTCGCCGTGGATCTCGCGACGTCGGAGCGGGTGTTGCCGATGCTCCCGCCGGACGTCCGCGGCGTCGCCGAGAGCGGGGTGAAGACCCCCGCCGACGCGGCGCGCCTGCGCCGCGCGGGGGCCGCGAACCTGCTCGTGGGCGAGGCGCTCGTGCGGGCGGAGGACCCGGGCCGCCTGCTGCGGGAGCTGTGCGGAGACCTCCCGTGACCGTGCTGGTCAAGATCTGCGGGATCACGCGGGTCGAGGACGCGCTCGCCGCCGCCCGGCTCGGGGCCGACTGGATCGGCTTCAACTTCTGGCCGCGCTCGCGGCGGTACATCGCCCCGCGCGCCGCGGCGGCGATCGTCGCCGCGCTGCCGCCGTCCGTCGTGCCCGCGGGCGTGTTCGTGGATCCCACGGCGGCGGAGCTCGCCGAGGCGGTGCGCGCCTCCGGCATCCGGGTCGCGCAGCTCCACGGCGACGAGCCGCCCGAGCTCTGCGCCGCGGCGCCCATCCCCGTGGTGAAGGGGATCCGGGTCCGCGACTCGCACTCGCTCGCCCAGCTCGCGACGTACGAGGTCGCGGGGTTCCTGCTCGACTCCGCCACGCCGGGCTACGGCGGGAGCGGGACGCCGTTCGACTGGGCGCTCGCCGCCGAGGCCGCGGCGTCGGTGCCGATCTGGCTCGCCGGCGGGCTCACCCCGGAGAACGTCGGGGAGGCGGTGCAGCGGGTCCGCCCGCGCGGCGTGGACGTCGCGAGCGGCGTCGAGTCGGCCCCGGGGGTGAAGGACCTCGCGAAGATGGAGGCGTTCGTCAGGAACGCGAAGGCGGCGGGGTAGGAGCGGGTTCCGATGAGCGCCCGGGCTCGGGCTCGAGCACGGGAAGAGCGACGGTGCAACGGAGAGAGGATACGGCGATGAACGTGGCGCTCCCCGACGAGAGGGGAAGGTTCGGAGAGTACGGCGGGCGGTTCGTGCCGGAGACCCTGGTCCCGGCGCTCGAGGAGCTCGCGGAGGCCTGGCGCGTGGCGCGCGCCGATCCGTCCTTCCAGGCCGAGCTCGACGAGCTGCTCTCCCGCTACGCCGGCCGCGAGACGCCCATGACGGAGGCGCGCCGCATGAGCGCCGACGTGGGCGGGTGCCGCGTGCTCCTCAAGCGCGAGGACCTCTGCCACACGGGCTCGCACAAGCTCAACAACACCCTCGGCCAGGTCCTGCTCGCGAAGCGGATGGGCAAGAAGCGGATCATCGCCGAGACCGGGGCGGGGCAGCACGGCGTCGCGACGGCGACCGTGGCCGCGCTCTTCGGCCTGCCGTGCGAGGTGTACCAGGGCGCGCTCGACGTGCAGCGCCAGGCGCTCAACGTCTTCCGGATGCAGCTCCTGGGCGCGCGCGTCATCCCGGTGGAGTCCGGCTCGCGCACCCTCAAGGACGCGATGAACGAGGCGCTGCGCGACTGGGTGACGAACGTCCGCGACACCTACTACATCATCGGCTCGGTCGCGGGGCCGCACCCGTACCCGGCGCTGGTGCGCGAGTTCCAGTCGGTGATCGGGCGCGAGGCGCGCCGGCAGGTACAGGAGCACGCCGGCCGGCTGCCGGACGCGGTGGTCGCCTGCGTCGGCGGCGGCTCCAACGCGATGGGGATCTTCAGCGCGTTCGTCGGGGACGAGGGGGTGAAGCTCGTCGCCGCCGAGGCCGCCGGGCACGGGCTCTCCTCGGGGCGCCACGGCGCCTCGCTGATGAAGGGCACGCCGGGCGTGCTCCACGGCTCGCGGAGCTACGTGCTCCAGGACGCGAACGGGCAGATCGCCGAGGCCCACTCGATCAGCGCCGGCCTCGACTACCCGGGCGTCGGCCCCGAGCTCTCCTGGCTCAAGGACCGCGGGCGGCTCACGCTCATGCCGCAGACCGACGCGGAGGCGCTCGACTCGTTCCAGTACCTCGCGCGGCAGGAGGGGATCATCCCCGCGCTCGAGAGCGCCCACGCCGTCTCCGCCGCCCGCAAGCTCGCGCGCGAGCTCGGCCCCAAGGGCCTCCTCGTCGTGAACGTGTCGGGCCGCGGCGACAAGGACGTCGAGCAGGTCCGGGCCATGCTCGCCCGCCCCGAGAAGAAGCCCCGTGTCCGAACCCGGCCCCGTGCCCGGGCGCGCGCCCGCGCCCGCGGCGAGAAGGGGAGCCGCTCGTGAACAAGATCGCCCGCGCCACCGCCTCCGAGGCGCCCGTGGACCGCCTCCAGACCGCCTTCGACCGTTGCCGCGCCGCCGGGGAGGCGGCGCTCGTCACCTACGTGATGGGCGGCGACCCCGATCCCAGCACCTCGCTCGCGATGGCGCTCGCCTGCGTCGCCGGAGGGGCCGACGTCCTCGAGCTGGGCGTCCCGTTCTCGGATCCGATCGCCGACGGTCCGACGATCCAGGCCGCCGCCCAGCGCGCGCTCGCGCGGGGGACGACGCTCGACGACGTGCTCGACATCGCGTCGAAGGTCCGGGCGCGCTCGCAGATCCCGATCGCGCTCATGGGCTACCTGAACCCCATGATCGCCCGGGGCGTCGATCGGCTCGTCGCCCGCTGCAAGGCGGCGGGCGTGGACGCGCTCATCGTGCCCGATCTGCTGCCGGAGGAGGCCGGCGAGCTCGCCGCCGCCGCCGCGCCCGCGGGCGTGAAGCTCGTGTACCTCCTCGCGCCCACCTCCAACCCCGCCCGCGTCGAGGCCGCCGCGCGCGCCGCGACCGGGTTCCTCTACTTCGTGTCCGTCACCGGCGTGACCGGCGCCCGCGCCACGGTGCCCGCCGAGATCGGTCCGATGGTGGCGGCGGTCCGCGAGGCGACCCCGCTGCCGGTGGTGATCGGCTTCGGGGTCTCCTCGGCCGAGCAGGCCAAGGCGCTCGGTCCGCTCGCCGACGGCGTCGTGGTCGGGAGCGCGATCGTGAACCGGATCGCCGAGGGCGGGACCCGCGCGGCCCGGGCCGAGCGCGTCACGCGGTTCGTGCGGTCGCTCAAGCGCGCGCTGCGGTGAGCTCGGGGGGCGCGCGCGGCGGCCCCCCGGCGTGGCCTCCTAGGCCAGCCCGCCCGCGGGGTGCGTCATGTAGACGTTCCCGTCCTCGCGCCGCACGCGCGGGTGCGAGAGCCAGTTGCAGCGGGGGCAGTACGACGCCGCCGTGCCGGCAGTGAACCGGACCGCGAGGTCACCGCCGCACAGGATGCAGCCACCCGGGATCGCCACGTCGTGGCGCTCCTCCTCGGCCGCGTTCTCGTGATGGAGCTTCACACCCATCAGGTAAGACAGGATGCACGCGCGTCAAGGGCGCACCAGCCCCTACCGGGGCAGCCGAACGGGACGGGCCTCGTTCGGTATCCGACCAACGGTGGAACCGGTGGGGTGTGCGGGTGGGCCCTGCGGGCGCGGGCCGGGCGGCCTCAGGCGATCGGCCGGCCGATCGCGCCAGCGATCACGCGCACTTGCCGCATCAGCTCGTCGAACTCCGCGGGCGTGAGCGACTGGTGGCCGTCGGAGAGCGCCTTCTCCGGGCGCGGGTGCACCTCGACGATGATGCCGTCGGCGCCGGCCGCCACGCCGGCGCGGGCGATCGCCGGGACGTGGGCCCGCAGCCCGATCCCGTGCGACGGGTCCACGATCACGGGGAGGTGCGTGAGCGCCTTGAGCACGGGGACGGCGTTGATGTCGAAGGTGTTGCGCGTCATCGTCTCGAACGTCCGGATGCCGCGCTCGCAGAACGCGACCCGGTGGTTGCCCTTCGAGACGATGTACTCGGCGGCCATGAGCCACTCCTTGATCGTCGCGGAGAGGCCGCGCTTGAGCAGGATGGGCTTGTCGATCGCGCCGAGCCGCTCGAGGAGCGAGTAGTTCTGCATGTTGCGCGCGCCGACCTGGAGCACGTCGGCGTACTCGGCCACCATGGGCAGGGTCTCGGTGTCCTTCACCTCGGTCACGACCTTGAGGCCGGTCTGCTCGCGTGCGAGCGCGAGGAGCTTCAGACCCTCCTCGCGGAGCCCCTGGAACTCGTACGGGCTCGTGCGCGGCTTGAAGGCGCCGCCGCGGAGGAACCGCGCGCCCGCGCGCTTCACCGCCTCGGCCGCCTCGAGGATCTGGTCCTTCGACTCGACCGAGCACGGGCCGGCCATGATGGTGAGCGCCTTGCCGCCGAGCGGCACTCCGCCCACGTCGAGGACCGTGTCCTCCTCCTTCACCTCGCGCGACACGAGCTTGAACGGCTGCGAGACCCGGAGCGCCTCCGCGACGCCCGGCATCGTGCCGAACAGGTCCTCCGGGACGAGACCGCTCGTGTGACCGATCACCGCGACGACGCGGCGCTCGGTGCCGACGATCGGGTGCGGCGTGAGCCCCAGCGCGCGGATCTTCTCCACCACCGCGTCGAACTCGTCGGGCGTGGCGTGGGGCTTCATCGCGATGAACATGGGGGCGCTCCTCTCGTGCCGGGGCCGGCGACTGTAGCACGCCCTTGCGCTAAGTTGCTCCGTCGTGCCGACGCGGAGACAAGGGAAACCCTCGCCCGGACGCCGGGCCGCCCGGGCGCTCGCGGGGCTCCTCGCCGCGGCGCTCGCGGGCTGCCCGTCGAGCCGTGAGTACACCGACCCGGACGCGCTCGTGGTCGCGTCGTACGCCGGGTTCGCCGCGCAGACCGACGCGCTCGTGTCCGGGTGGCGCGCGCGCAATCCGGGGACGAAGGTCGCGTTCGTGTCGCTGCAGCCCGCCGACTTCCAGCAGGCGCTGTACCCGCGCCTCGTGACCGGCGCGCACGTGCCGGACGTGCTCCTCGTGGACGCGGAGTACCTGGCCCGCTTCGGCGGGGGCGACCTGCTCGAGGAGCTCTCCGGCCCCCGGACCGCGGCCGCGGTCCGCGACCTGCCCGCCGGCGCCGTCGCGCAGGGCACGGTGAACGGCAGGCTCGTGGGCGTGGCGGCCGAGCGCGCGCCGATGGTGCTCTTCTACCGGACGGACGTGCTCGAGCGCGCCGGGGTGGGCGCGGCCGAGCTCACCGCGTCGTGGGAGTCGTTCGTCGCCGCCTGCGGCAAGGTGCGGGCGACCGGCGCCTTCTGCCTCTCGTCGGAGGCGGAGCTCCTCGAGTGGGCGCTGCGCGCCGGCCTCGCGAGCGGCGCGTCCCCGTACGTCTCGGCGAACGGCGCGCCGTACCCCGACGGCGCCCGCGTGACCCGCGCCCTGGAGCTGGCGCGCGCCGCGGCGGTCGCCGGGATCGCCTCGCGCGCGCCCGTCGGTTCGGACGGCTGGCGGGAGCTCTTGCGGCAGCGCCGGATCGCGGTGCAGGGAGGGGGGCCGACGCTGGCCCGCCGGCT
>JAEYZK010000410.1 GCA_023428085.1 Pseudomonadota bacterium | reverse complement strand
CGCGAGGCCGCCGAGCGGGCCGCGCGCGGCGAGGCAGTGGCGCGCATGGCCGCCGGGGTCGCCCACGAGATCCGCAACCCGCTCGGCATCATCCGGGGCGCGGTCGAGCTCGTGCGGGAGCGCGAGGGCCTGCAGCTCCACCCCCGCGACCGGGAGCGGCTCGAGGACGTGCTCGGGGAGGTGGAGCGGCTGCGCGGCCTGACGGAGGACTTCCTCGACCTCTCCTCGGACCGCCCGCTCGAGGAGTCGCTCGTGGACGTCGGCGCGATCGCCGACGAGGCGGCGCGCGGGAGCCGTTCGCTCCACCCCGAGCTCGACGTGTTCGTCGCGGTCTCGGCGCCGCCCATCCGCGCCGACGGCCGCCGGCTCCGGCAGGTGTTCTCGAACCTGCTCGCCAACGCGGCCCAGGCGGGGGCACGTCGGGTCGAGATCCGCGGCGCCTCGCGGGGCGATCACGTCGGGATCATCGTCGCGGACGACGGGCCGGGCGTCGCGCCGGCGGTGCGGGAGCGGCTGTTCGAGGCGTTCGCCACCGGGCGCTCCGGCGGCACGGGCCTGGGCCTGGCCGTCTCGCGGCAGCTCGTGGAGCGGCACGGGGGCACGCTGGCGCTGTCCGGAGAGGGCGGGCCGGGGGCGGTGTTCGAGCTGCGGCTGCCCCTGCGGCGGGTACACCGGGAGAGGGCGTGAGCGCGGCCGGGCGCGGTGGGTCCCCGGCGGCGCTTCGGGCTCGGGCGCGTGCGCGGGCTCGTGCACGGGGCGTGGCCCCGGTCAGGAGACGTCGATGGCACGGGTGCTGATCGCGGACGACGAGCCGAAGCTGGGCGTGCTCCTCGGCGAGGCGCTGGAGCTGGACGGGCACGAGGCCGTCCGGGTCGGCGGCGGGCGCGAGGCCCTGGCCCGGCTCGAGCAGGGCCGCTTCGACGTGGTGGTGACCGACCTCAAGATGCCGGAGGTGGACGGCCTCGCGGTGCTCCGCGCCGCCCGCGCGCTGCCCTCGCCGCCCGAGGTGGTGCTGATGACCGCCTTCGCGACCGCCGAGAGCGCGGTCTCGGCGATGAAGGCCGGCGCGGCCGACTACGTGACGAAGCCGTTCGCGATGGACGAGCTGCGGCTCCGCGTCCGCCGGCTCGCCGCGCAGCGGGAGGCGGAGCGGAAGAGCGAACGGCTCCTCGCGCGGCTCACCCCCGAGCTCGTCGCGGAGAGCGCGGCGATGCGGGCCGCGCTCGCCGCCGCGGAGCAGGTGGCCGCGACCGACGCGACCGTGCTCCTGCTCGGCGAGAGCGGGACGGGGAAGAGCCAGCTCGCGCGCTACATCCACTACAAGAGCAAGCGGGCCGCGGCGCCGCTCGTCGAGGTGCACAGCGCGGCGCTCCCGGAGACGCTGCTGGAGAGCGAGCTGTTCGGCCACGACAGGGGCGCGTTCACCGGCGCCAGCGAGCGGAAGTCGGGGCACCTCGCGGCGGCGGACGGCGGCACGCTGTTCCTCGACGAGATCGGCGAGGTGAGCCCGGCGATCCAGGTGAAGCTGCTCCGGTTCATCCAGGACCGGACCTTCGTGCCCGTGGGATCGACCGAGGTCCGGCGCGTGGACGTCCGGGTGGTCGCGGCGACGAACTCCGATCTCGCCGAGGCCGTCCGGGCGGGGACGTTCCGCGAGGACCTGTTCTACCGGCTCAACGTCTTCGCGGTGCAGGTGCCGCCGCTGCGGGATCGCCGCGAGGACGTCGCGGCGCTGACCGATCGGTTCCTCGCCGTCCGCGGCTTCCCCGCGGACAAGCTCTCGCGCGGCGCGCGGGACCGGCTCCTCGGCCGCGCCTGGCCGGGCAACGTCCGCGAGCTCGAGAACGCGCTGGAGCGGGCGCTGATCCTGGCCGGCGAGGGCGAGATCCGGCCCGACCACGTCCAGCCGCCCGCGGGCGTGCGCGCGCGCTCGAGGGCCGCCGACGTCCTCGGTGACGGCTTCGACCTGGACGCGTTCGAGAAGGAGCTCATCTTCGCCGCGCTCGAGCGCTCCGGCGGCAACAAGGCCGCCGCCGCGCGCATGCTGGGCATCACGCGGCGCCGGCTCTATTCGCGGCTCGAGGCCCTCGGCGCGCGCGTGCCGGACGAGAAGGAAGGCGGGGAGCGCGAGGGGGCGTGAGGGGGTGGGGTCCGGGGTGGGGTGCGGGGCTGCGTGATCCGCTCGCCCTGAGCCTGTCGAAGGGCGAGCAAATCGGGGCCGTGGGCCGTACGCCGCCTCCGCGCCTCCGCCCGTCCCCCGCTCGCTACCGCGGGCGCGCGGCGGGGATCTCGATACGCGCGCGAAGCGGTGCATCGCGCTTGCGCGAGGCGCGGCAAACTCGCTCGGCCACCTCACGCTCGCTGCGCGAGCGTGGTGGCCGAGCTCAGACATGCCGCGCCCGCAGCGAGAGGCCCACTCCGCGCGCGGATGCCGCGCTGGCTGGGCTGCGCGCCCGCGGTGTACCGCTCCGCGGGGGCCGGGCTGCGGCGCTCCGGCGGCTGTGGCGGCGTGCGGCGGGGTACGAGGGCGAGCAGGGCGGCCGTCACTCAGCGCCTGCCTCCCAATGAAACCGGGTTGGGATGGCATGCGGAACGCTTGGTGGCGTAGTGTGAAGCGACGACTCGAACCGCAGCCGGAGGCCACGATGCGAATTCTGTCATCGCTGTTCGGGCGCAAGGAGCGCGAGCCGAACGCCCTGGTCGGCTGCTGGCAACTCATCGAGGCCGATGGGCAACCCCACGAGCCCGCTGAGGCGGATTTCCGAGACGACGGCCGGCTGCACTACGCGGTGCTCTCCGGGGATCGATGGGAGATCATGAAGCTGCGGTACCGGATCGAAGGCGACATCCTCGTCACAGATCAACCTTCGAGCCCGCGGGAGGAGCGCAGCCGTTTCGTGCTCGCGCCGGATGGCACCCTCACGATCGAGTTCGGTGGAGGCAAGAGTGTCTTCAGGCGAGGCGAGAAGAAGGCACCGAACGTGTAGTTGATGCTCGACGTTCGAGACGAAGCGAGCGAAGCGGAGGCCGCGACGATCGGGGCGCCTCGAGCCCCGCTCCACGGAGCCGTCTCGAGGGCGGGGCGGCTCCTGCGCCGACCGACCGAGCGCAGCGCGCCGAGACCACGTCTCCAGTACGGCCGCCGATGCAATTTGGGTGACGGCAACGCGAGGTCATCCGCCCGACGAGCACCCCACCGTTCGACGAGCGTGCCGGCACCCACGGAATTGCAGCGGCCTCCCGTGCACGCAGCACCGTCTCCAGTACGCAGCCGATCCGGGCCGCGCGGAGCGAGGGAGGGCGCCGCAGGAGCCGACCCGTCCCACGCGGAACCTCTGCCCATCCGCACCCGGGCTCGAGGCGCGCCGGGAGGAGCAACGAGCGGAGCGAGCGGCCCTGCGACCCCCGGTCCCGGCCGCGGCGGCGCGGCTCTGCTATTGTCCACCGCCGTGGCGACCCTCGCGGATCTCGAGCCCCGGCGGCTCTGGGCGTACTTCCAGGAGCTCTCCCGCATCCCCCGCGGCTCGAAGAACGAGGCGGCGGCGGCGCGGTGGGCCGCGGAGCAGGGGAGGAGGCTCTCGCTCGAGGTGGAGACCGACGCGGCCGGGAACGTGCTCCTCCGGAAGCCCGCGACGCCGGGGCGCGAGGGGCGGCCGGGGATCGCGCTCCAGGCGCACCTCGACATGGTGTGCGAGAAGAACGAGGGGACGGCGCACGACTTCACGCGGGATCCGATCCAGGCGCACGTGGACGGCCACGTCGTCCGCGCGCGCGGGACGACGCTCGGGGCCGACAACGGCATCGGCGTGGCGGCGGCGCTGGCGGTCCTCGCCGAGGGCGCGGCGCACCCGCCGCTCGAGGTCCTGCTCACGGTGGACGAGGAGACCGGGCTCACCGGGGCGAACGCGGTGCGGGCGGGGTGGCTGCGCTCGGCGCGGCTCCTCAACCTCGACAGCGAGGAGGAGGGCGAGCTCTCCATCGGCTGCGCAGGCGGGCTCGACACGCTCGCGACCCGGCGCGTCGCGTTCGCGGCGCCGTCGCCGGGCCGCAGGGCGCTCCGGCTCGAGGTGACCGGGCTCCGCGGCGGCCACTCGGGGATCGACATCGCGGCGGGCCGCGGGAACGCGCTCCGGATCCTCGGGCAGCTCCTGGCCGAGGTCGTCCCGGCGCACGGGCTCGAGCTCGGGGGCGTGCGCGGCGGGAACAAGCGGAACGCGATCCCGCGGGAGGCCCGGGCGGTGGTCCACGTCGAGCCGGCGCGCGAGGCGGCGCTGGCCGCGGACCTCGCGCGCCTGGCGGAGGTCTGGCGCACGGCGCTCGGCGCGTTCGATCCCGGGCTCACGGTCTCGCTCGCGCCGCCGAAGGCGGACGACGCGCCGGCCGCGGCGCGCGCGCTCGCGTCGGCGGACGCGGCGGCCCTGGTCGGGTTGCTGCTCGCCGCGCCCAACGGCGTCGAGGCGATGAGCCCGGACCTCCCCGGCCTCGTCCAGACCTCGACCAACCTCGCCATCGTCGAGACGAAGGACGGCGCGGTCGAGGTCTCGTTCCTCACGCGGAGCGCCATCGACTCCTCCAAGGCCTCGCTCGCGGCGCGCATCGCCGGCGTCGCCGCGCTCGCCGGGTTCGAGGCGCGCGCGTCGAGCGGCTACCCCGGCTGGCAGCCGGCGCCGGGCGCGGCGGTCGTCCGGCTCGTGACGTCGGTGCACGAGCGGCTGTTCGGGAAGCCGATGATCGTGAAGGCCATCCACGCGGGGCTCGAGTGCGGGATCCTGCGCGGCAGGTACCCGGACGTCGAGATGGCCTCGTTCGGTCCGAGCATGTGGGACGTCCACACGCCCGACGAGCGCGTCTCCATCCCCTCCGTCCAGAACTTCTGGCGGCTGCTCACGGCCGTCCTCGCCGAAGCCTGACCCTTTCCCACGAAGGAGAGCCGCACCCATGGCCGCCCCCGCGTTCGAGTACCAGGACCCGTTCCCCCTCGCCCCGGACGACACGAAGTACCGCCTCCTGACGAAGGAGGGCGTCTCGGTCGCGCGCTTCGAGGGCACGGAGATCCTCAAGGTGGAGCCCGCCGCGCTCACCCGCCTCGCCCGCGAGGCGATGAGGGAGATCTCGTTCTTCCTCCGGGCGTCGCACAACGACCAGGTCGCGAAGATCCTCGGCGACCCGGAGGCCTCCCCCAACGACAAGGGCGTGGCGATGGCGTTCCTGCGCAACGCCGAGATCGCCGCGCGGGGCGAGCTGCCGCTGTGCCAGGACACCGGCACCGCGACGATCGTGGCGAAGAAGGGGCAGCAGGTCTGGACCGGCGTGAAGGACGAGAAGTACCTCTCCGAGGGCGTCTTCCAGACCTACGCCGGCGAGAACCTGCGCTACTCCCAGACGGCGGCGCTCGACATGTACGAGGAGGTCAACACCGGCACCAACCTGCCGGCGCAGATCGACATCTACGCGACGAGCGGGATGCACTACGACTTCCTGTTCCTCGCCAAGGGCGGCGGCTCGGCCAACAAGTCCCAGCTCTGGCAGGAGACGAAGGCGCTCCTCACGCCCGAGAAGCTCGAGGCGTTCCTCGTGGACAAGATGCGCCACCTGGGCACCGCGGCGTGCCCGCCGTACCACGTCGCGGTGGTCGTCGGCGGGACCTCGGCCGAGGCGGCGATGAAGACGGTGAAGCTCGCCTCGGCGCGCTGGCTCGACGGGCTGCCCACCCAGGGCAACCGGAACGGCCAGGCGTTCCGCGACACCGCGCTCGAGGAGCGGCTCCTCGCGGCGGCGCACCGGCTCGGCATCGGCGCGCAGTTCGGCGGCAAGTACTTCGCGCATGACGTCCGGGTGATCCGCCTGCCGCGGCACGGCGCCTCCTGCCCGGTGGCCATGGCCGTCTCCTGCTCGGCCGACCGGAACGCGAAGGCGCGGATCGATCGCGACGGGATCTGGATCGAGGAGCTCGATCACGAGCCGCAGCGCGTGCTCGTGGCGCTCGGCGGGAAGGGCGGGAAGCACGCGCACGGCGAGCGGATCGACCTCGACCGGCCGATGAAGGAGATCCTGGCGGACCTCACGCGGTTCCCCGTCTCGACGCCGCTCCTCCTCTCGGGGACGCTCGTCGTCGCGCGGGACATCGCGCACGCGAAGTTCAAGGAGCTCCTCGATCAGGGGAGGCCGCTGCCGAGGTACCTGCTCGACCACCCGGTCTACTACGCGGGCCCCGCCAAGACGCCGAAGGGGAAGCCCTCGGGGTCCTTCGGCCCGACCACCGCCGGCCGCATGGACTCGTACGTCGATCTGCTCCAGTCGAAGGGCGCGTCGATGGTGATGATCGCCAAGGGCAACCGGAGCAAGGCGGTCACCGAGGCGTGCAAGCGGTGGGGTGGGTTCTACCTCGGCTCGCCCGGCGGGCCGGCCGCGGTGCTCGCGGAGGAGAACATCCGCAAGGTCGAGTGCATCGACTTCCCCGAGCTCGGGATGGAGGCGGTCTGGAAGATCGACGTCGTGGACTTCCCCGCGTTCGTGCTCGTGGACGACAAGGGGAACGACTTCTTCCAGAAGCTGGGGTGTTGAGGGCGCCCTTCGACTCCGCGGCCAAGGCGCGGAGTCGAAGGACGGACGGGGGATGGCCCCGCTTCAGTCCCAGTACACGCCCAGCCGCCCCTCGGCGAACCAGCTGTCCTTCTCGTCGTCGCCGATCTTGATCTTCTTGGTGAGCGCGCCGGCCTCGAGGAACGCGCCGAGGCCCAGCGCGCCGATCCGGACGCCCAGGGCCGCGCCGTACCCGAAGGACTTGGGTCCCTCGATGAGGTTGCCGTAGCTCAGGATCCCGCGGAGGTAGAGCGGGAAGAGCGGCGGCTTCACGACGATCATCGGGCGGAGATCGATGTCGAACTCGGAGTCCTCGACGTCGCCGAGGTTCGCGAGCGCGCCGAGCTCGAGCTTCACGACCGGGAACGAGTAGCCGGCGGCGAGCATGACGTTGGTCGGGATCCGCTCGGTCGGCTTCGGGTCCCAGCGCAGGCCGCTGCCGAGCGACGCCTCGAACAGGCCGCCGGCGCGGGCGGACAGGGGGGCGAGGAACAGCGTGAGCGCGACGGCTGCAGAGAAGAGCTTCGCCATGTGCTTCCTCCAGGCTGGATGATGCGCCCGGGCCGCCCTCTCGGGATCGGTCGCCGGGTGGGCGTCGGAGGGAGTCTACGCTCGAACGCTCGCCGGGTGAAAACACCGGCAGTGCGCGCGTGTGGTCGGATGGGCGCCGGGCGCCTACGGGACGGCGTCGTACCGATCGAACTTCATCGTGAAGAGCGCCCGCCCCTGGGAGAGGGAGCGGAGCTCGGTGGCGTAGCCGAACAGGCGCCGCAGCGGCGCCTCCCCCTCGACCACCTTCACCGCCGCGCCGCGCTCCGACACGTCGAGCACGGTGCCCTTCCGGCGATCGATGCTGCCGATGACCTCGCCGAGGTGCTCGGCGGGGCCGACGATCTCGAGCCGCATGAGCGGCTCCAGGATCATGGGCCCGGCCCGCGCCGCCGCGTCGCGCACCGCGTCCGCGCAGGCGATCTTGTAGGTGAAGGGCCTGGACGCGCCCTCCCGCCAGGCGAGGCCCGTGACGGTGACCTGCACGTCCTGGAGCGGGTGGCCCTCGAGCGCGCCGGCCTCGGCGGCCTCGCGGGCGCCGTCCTCGAGCATCCGCCGGACCTCGTCGCGCAGGAACGGGAGCGCCGCGGCCTCCGGGGTGATCGCGAACCCGAACCCGGCGCCGCGCGGCCGCGGCCCGACGCGCAGCGAGACCTGGCCGAAGAGGGCGCCGTCCTCGAGCGTCCGCTCGAACGTGGCGGTCGCCTCGGCCTCGCGGGAGAGCGTCTCGCGCAGGAGCACCTGGGGCGAGCCGGTGCGCACCGACAGCCGGAACTCCCGGCGCAGCCGCTCGGCGACGATCTCGAGGTGGAGCTCCCCCATGCCCGAGAAGAGGAGCTGGCCCGTGTCCGGGTCCTCGCCGAACCGGAAGGTCGGATCCTCGTCGGCGATGCGGGCGAGCGCCTCGAGCAGGAGCTCGCGGTCCTTCTGCGACCCGGCCTCGATCGCCTGCGAGATGACGGGCTCGTACGAGGAGAGCCGCTCGAGCAGCACCGGGTGCGCCTTGTCGGTGAGCGTGTCGCCGGTGCGCGTGTCCTTGAGCCCCGCGACGGCGAAGAGCTGGCCGGCGCCGAGGGCCGGGACGCGCTCCTTCTGGGCGGCGTGCATGAGGAGCACGCGCCCCACCTTCTCGAACTTGCCCTGGCTCGCGTTCCAGACGGCGTCGCCCTCGGCGATCCGCCCGGCGTACACGCGGAGGAAGACGTGCCGCCGCCGCTCGTCGAGGAGCGAGACCTTGAACGCGAGCGCGAGCAGCGGCGCGGCGTCGCCGACGGGGCGCCGGATCTCCGCGCCGGTCTGGGGGTCGTGGCCGGTCGGCGCCGGGACGTCGAGCGGAGAGGGGAGGTAGGCGGTGATGGCGTCGAGCACCTGCGGGATGCCCCGGTTCCGGAGCGCGGAGCCGGCGAGCAGCGGGACGAGGGTGCCCGCGAGCGTGCAGCGGCGGATCGCGGCGCGGAGCGCCTCCGGCGGGACGTCGCGCTCCTCGAGCACCGCCTCGGCGGTGGCGTCGTCGTGGTCGGCGACCGCCTCGACCAGCTTCGCGCGGGCCGCCTCGCCCGCGGGCGAGAGGCCTTCGCTGATGGTGAAGTCGCGCGGGTCCGCGGGGTCCCCGAACCGGATGGTGGTCCGCGCGACGAGGTCCTCGAGTCCTGCGAACGCCGCCTCCGCGCCGAGCGGGCGGTGGACGGGCGCGATGGCGTGGTCGGGGAAGTGGCGGCGCAGCGAGGCGAGCGTCAGCTCGAAGTCGGCCCCGACGCGGTCCATCTTGTTCGCGAAGGCGATCCGGGGGACGCGGTAGCGGTCGGCCTGGCGCCAGACGGTCTCGCTCTGCGGCTCGACGCCGTGCGCGGCGTCGAAGACCGCCACCGCGCCGTCGAGCACGCGGAGCGAGCGCTCCACCTCGATGGTGAAGTCCACGTGGCCGGGGGTGTCGATGAGGTGCAGCTCGTGGCCGGCCCACTCGAGCCGCGTCACCGCGGAGGTGATCGTGATGCCGCGCTCGCGCTCGAGGTCCATCCAGTCCATGACGGCCTGGCCCTCGTGCACCTCGCCCATCTTGTGGGTGCGCCCGGCGACGAAGAGCAGGCGCTCGGTGAGCGTCGTCTTGCCGGCGTCGATGTGGGCCATGATGCCGAGGTTGCGGATGGCGCGCATCCGCCGCTCTGCACCATCTCCCTTGCGCTCCGTCATCGACGTCCTCCCGCGCCCGTGCCCGGCCGCTCGCGCTCACGCGCCCGCCAGAGTATACGTCTCCCCGCCGTGCGTGACCTCTGCCGCCGTTGCCTCCGCCCCCGGACGCTCTGCCTGTGCGAGGGCCTCACGCCCGCCGCGTCGCGGACGCGGGTGCTCCTCCTCCAGCATCCGCGCGAGGCGCGCCTCGCCATCTGCAGCGCCTGGCTCGCGCGGATCTCCCTCGAGAACGCCGAGCTCCACCAGGCGGTGGACCTCGACGCGCACCCGCGCGTCCGGGCGCTGGCGGACGAGCCGGGCGCCGCGCTCCTCTTTCCCGGGCTCGACGCCGCGCCCGCGGCCGCGCGCGCCGGCGCGCCGCCGACGTGGCTCGTGGTCGTGGACGGCACCTGGCACCAGGCGGAGCGGATGATCGCGCGGAGCCGGATCCTGTCCGCGCTGCCCAGACTCTCCGTGAATCCGGACGGCGGGAAGGGCTACGACGAGCTCCGCCGCGAGCCCGAGGCGCACTGCCTCTCGACGCTCGAGGCGGTGGCGCTCGCGCTCGGCGCCCTCGAGGGGGACGCCGCGCGGTTCGAGCCCATGCGGGCGGCCTTCCGCAGGATGGTCGACCAGCAGCTCGCGTGCGCGCGCGGGGCCCGCCGCAATCCCCGGCACCGCTCAGGACGGGGGCTGCGCCCCCGCCCCGGCGGCTGAGCCGCTCGGGCCCCACCCCACAGCCGGGCACCATTCCGGCTGACAAGGCGTCCGGGCGCCCTTACCCTGCGTGGCATGGGCATACCCGGGAAGAGGCGCTGGCCGAAGGTGCTCGCGATCGTGGGCGGGACCCTCGTGGTCCTGGTGGTCGTGGGGGTGCTGATCCTCGATCGCGTCCTCCTCCGCGTCGCGAACGACCAGGCCGCGAAGCTCTCGGCGGAGCTCCAGCGGCCGATCGCGATCGAGGGCGTGGCCACCCGCCTCTGGGGCGGGCTCGGGGCCAAGGTCACGGGGCTCTCCATCGGCGCCGGCCCGGGCGAGTCGGTCCCGCTGCTGCAGCTCCAGCGCGCCGAGGTGTCGCCGTACCTCTGGCGGGCGCTGAAGAGCGGCGGCGACGAGATCGCGATCCGCGAGGCGGTCGTCGAGGGCCTCCGCGTGAACGTCGAGAAGCTCCCCGACGGGACCACCAACCTCGAGCGGCTCGCGAAGCGGCTCGAGGAGCGGAGCAAGGCCGAGCCCGAGCCCGTGGAGGAGCCGGCGCCGCAGGGCGAGGAGAAGCCGCCGCCCGCGCTGGAGATCGGTCGGGCCGCGATCGAGAACGCGCGCATCGCCTTCCTGGATCGGACCGTCGAGGGCGCGAAGGAGCTCTTCGTCGAGGATCTCGACGCCGAGGTCCGGGACCTGAAGGTCGGCGCGCCGGTCGAGCTGCGCGTGAAAGCCGCGGTGCTCGCCGCCCAGCAGAACCTCGACCTCACGGTGCGGGCCGCGCCGTTGCCGCCGAGCCTCGTGCCCACGCCGGAGCGGATCGTCCTCAAGGTGCAGCCGATCGACCTCGGCCCGCTCGCGCCGTTCGTCCCCGCCTCGGTGGGCCTCCAGGGCGGGCGGTTCCAGGCGGACCTCGACGCCGAGCTGGGCGCCGCGGTGCCGGGCGGGGAGGGGCAGACGAAGGTCGTGGGAGGGTTCCGGGCGAGCGAGCTCGCCTTCGCCGGGCAGGCCGCCGGGAAGCGGCTCGACGCCTCCCTCACCGCCGACGTCACCGCCGACCTGAAGGCCGGCGACCTCGATCTGCGCAAGCTGGAGCTCGTCGCCGGGCCGGCTGCCCTCGTCGGCGCGGGGCGCGCCTCGGGGCTGCGCGGGCAGACGCCGAAGGTCGAGGGGCTGGAGATCACCTCGCGCGGGCTCGACCCGGCGGCGGTGACGGAGCTGTTCCCCGCGCTCCGCAAGCAGATGGGCGGGGCCGTCGTGGCCGGTCCGATCGGCCTGTCGCTCCGCGGCAGCGGCTCCGCCGCGGCGCAGCGCCTCGAGCTGCGCGTGGACCTCGGTCCGGTCCGGCTCGTGGTGCCGCGCCAGCTCGAGAAGGCCGCGGGCGCGCCGCTGGCGCTCGTCGCCACCGCCGACGCCGCGCAGGGCGGGCGGGTCCGCTTCGACGCGGACGCGGACCTCGCCGGCGTCGACCTGCGGCCGGGCGGGGCGCTCGCGAAGAAGCCCGGCGATCCCCTCTCCGTGCGGGTGAGCGGCGCCGTCGAGCAGCCGGGCGGCGGCGTGGACCTCACCCTCTCGCAGCTCGCGCTGAACCTCCTCGGCGACACCCTCGCCGGGAAGGGCCGGGTGACGATCGCCGGGGAGGGGAGGTCGAGGACCACGAAGTTCGACGCCGAGCTGGGCGGCGACCGCCTCGATCTCGACCGGCTCCTCGTCGCCGCGCCGGAGGAGAAGAAGAAGGAGAAGGAGGAGCCGGCGTCCCGTCCGGACCCGTCCGCCTTCGCCGGCCTCTCGGGCGAGGCCCGGCTGCGGCTCGGCCTCCTCAAGATGAAGGGCGTCGAGGCGCGCAACGTGCTCGCGCGCGTGCGGGTGAAGGAGGACCAGGTCACCCTCGAGCAGGCCCAGCTCCAGGCGTTCGGGGGATCCGTCGACGCCGCGGGGACGACCGTGCGCCTCGCCCACCCCGACGAGCCGTTCAAGGTCGTCACGAAGCTGCAAGGCGTCTCCGCCGAGCAGGTGCTCGCGCTCCTCGGAGACCGGAAGCTCCTCTCCGGCACGCTCGACATGGACCTGAACCTGAACGGCCCCGGGCTGGACAGGCCGTCCATCCTGAAGCAGCTCACCGGGATCCTCGAGGGCGAGATCCGCGGCGGCCAGTTCCACGGGAAGGACCTCGTCTCCTCCGTCGCCGGTCCGCTCGCGAGCAAGCTGCCGTTCGGGAAGAAGCCGGCGGAGGGGAAGTCCACGAGCCTCGGCAAGCAGCTGCCGTTCAACCTGCAGATCAAGGACGGCGTCGCGCACCTCGCGAAGCCGCTCAAGTTCGACGCCGGCCAGGGAGAGGTGGAGCTCACCGGCGGCATCGGCCTCGACGGCTCGCTCCGGCTCCCGGCGACCGTGGCGCTGACGCCCGACTTCGTCGCGAAGCTGACGGGCGGGCGGGTGAAGCCCGACGCGCCGGTGCCGCTCACGTTCCGGGTGGCCGGGGCGGCGACGAGCCCGCGCGTCGAGGGGCTGAGCGTCGACGCCGCGGCGAAGGCGCTCGCCTCGCAGGCGGCGACGGGCGCCATCGGGAAGGCGCTCGGCCTGGGCGGCGGCGACCAGGGGGAGGCCGCGAAGGACGGCGCCAAGCAGGGGGAGAAGCCCGACGCCAGGAAGCAGGTCGAGCAGGAGGCCGCGAAGCGGCTCAAGGGCCTGTTCGGCAAGTGAGCCGGGGCGCGGGGCGCCGGCGCTCGGAGACACGGCGGCCGCTCGTGGCGAGGACGTCGCCCACGAGCGGCCGGGGTGATGCGTCAGTTCACTTCTGGGCGACCTTCCGGTCCTTCTCGTCGATCGACGCGGTCTTCGGCTGCGCCTCGTCGGACTTCTGGTCGTGCTGCGGCTGCGCCTTCGCCTCGTCGGCCTGCGGGGCCTGGGCGACGGTCGCGTGGGGGTCGGCCTTGGCGTCCGCGGTCGTCTGCTTGAGCCCGCAGGCGAACGCCGGGGTGGCGATCGCCGCGGCGGCCAGGACGGCCGCGACGCGTGTCAGGATCTTCATCGGGACTCTCCTCGCCGGCGGGGGTGGACCGCCGACCTCCCATCGATGATGACCGGCGGGCCCCGGCGCAATCGCCCGGGGCCCGCCCGCCCGAGAGGGGGTGAGGAGACGCTTACCGCGCACCGCCTCAGGCCGCGAGATCCCGGTCCGTCCGCGCGTGCGCCGTGAGCCAGTCCGGGATCCAGCGCTCGGGCCGGAGGGCCGAGAGCCCGCTCGCGTCGCCGCGGGAGGCGAGGGCCACGAGCGCCCCGAGATCGGCGAGGAAGCGATCGTGCTCGCGCGCGTGGCGGACGAGGCTCGGCGCCTTGCGGTCGCGCAGGCGGCGCTCCTCGGCCTCGAACTGCTCCCGGGCGGTGGCGAGGAGCTGCTGGGCGAGCCGCGCGAGCTCCCCCGGCTTGCCGTCGCCCACGGCGGAGACGAGCCGCTCGGCGTCGCGGAGCATCGCCTTGCGGAGGTCGTCGATCTTCCCGTCCGGGCAGCTGACGGAGGACCACTCCTGGTTCATTCGCGCCTCCTCCAATCGGTTTCCTGCGGAGGGTATTCGGACGAGCGCGGGGGAGACAAGTCCCCAAGGTGCTCGGAACACGCTGTGCGACAGCGGTTTCCTCGCTCGCACCTGCTCGAACGGGTCCTCCTACGGTGAAGCAGGCACGCGGCCCCGTGGCAGGGGCCGCTGTAGGGCGCGACGCTACTTGGGCACCGGGGCGTGGAACGCGGCGACCTCCGCCGGGCTCGGCGCAGGCTCCTCCGCGTCCGCCGGCGCGGGATCGGGGAGGGCGACCTCGGGGATCGCGAGGGTGAGGGCCGCGGCCGAGGCCGCGGGGCCGGTGGAGCGCGGCGGCGGGAGGGCGTTCGTCTTCGAGCAGCCGCAGGAGGAGAGGAGGACGGCGGCGAGGGCGCTGGCGAGGGTCTTCATGTTCACTCCGTGAGAGGTGGCGTCCGCTGAGGGACGTTGCCGGGGAGTGCACCCCGCGTGCCGCGCCTGCGCGCCCGGCGCGGCCCTGGAAGCGCGCCGCGGCCACGGGATCCCGCTGGCGCGCGCGAGGTCGTGTCGCGCCGGACACGTGCACCGCCGTGTCCCCCTCGGCGCCCCGGGCGCGCCCTCGCTCCGCTGCCGCAGGGCTCGAAGGGGGCGCGGCGCCATGCCGGGGGCGGCGCCGTGGACGGGCGCGGCGCTCCGGGTTCGACCTAGGATGCTCCTCATGGCGCGCCGCTTCCTCTGCCTCCACGGCCACTTCTACCAGCCTCCGCGCGAGAACCCCTGGCTCGACGCGATCGAGGTCCAGGACTCGGCGCAGCCCTTCCACGACTGGAACGAGCGGATCGCGGCGGAGTGTTACGGTCCGAACGGCGCCGCGCGGCTCAAGGGCGAGGGCGATCGCATCCTCGACATCGTCAACAACTACCTCCACCTCTCGTTCAACTTCGGCCCGACCCTGCTCGCCTGGCTCGAGCGGGCGAGCCCCGAGACCTACGCGCGGATCGTCGAGGCGGACCAGCGGAGCGCGGAGGTGCGCGGGCACGGGAACGCGATCGCCCAGGGCTACGGCCACACGATCCTGCCGCTCTCGAACGCGCGCGACCGGGCCACCCAGGTGCGCTGGGGCATCGCGGACTTCCGCCGGCGGTTCCACCGGGCGCCGCTGGGCTTCTGGCTCCCGGAGACCGCCGCCGACACGCCGACGCTCGCGACGCTCGTCGCCGAGGGCATCCGGTACACGGTCCTGTCGCCCTACCAGGCGCTGCGGGTCCGCCCGCCCGGCGGCGCCTGGCTCGACGCGCGTGACCTGCGGTTCGATCCGACCCGGCCGTACCGCGTGCGCGTGGAGGGCGGCGAGCTCGCCGTCTTCTTCTACGACGGGCACATCGCCCGCGACCTCGCGTTCGGCGGAGCGCTCGGCTCGCCCGAGCAGCTCATCGAGCGCCTCCTCTCCGGCTTCGACCCAGGGCGCGGCCACGACGAGGTCCTCACGGTCGCGTTCGACGGCGAGACGCTCGGTCACCACAAGAAGGGGGGCGACGAGGTGCTCGCCGCGGCGCTGCGGCGGCTCGCCCAGCGGAGCGACGTGGAGCTCGTGAACCTCGGGCAGGCGCTCCAGCGCGCCCCGGCGGAGTGGGAGGCGGAGATCGTCGAGGGCTCCTCCTGGAGCTGCGCGCACGGCGTGGAGCGCTGGCGCTCGGACTGCGGCTGCCACACCGGCGGCGGGGAGGGGTGGCGCCAGGAGTGGCGGGCGCCGCTGCGCGAGGCGCTCGAGTGGCTCCGCGCGCGCACGGACGGTGTGTTCGAGCGCGAGGCGTCGGCGCTCTTCCTCGACCCGTGGCGGGCGCGCGACGAGTACGTCGAGCTGGTGCTCGACCCGGAGCGGCGCGACGCGGTGGAGTTCCTGCGGCGGCAGGCGGGGCGGACGCTGGGCGCGGAGGAGGAGGTGCGCGCGCTCCGGCTGCTCGAGCTCGAGCGCCACACGCTCCTCTCGTTCACGAGCTGCGGCTGGTTCTTCTCCGAGCTGTCGGGGATCGAGACGGCGCAGGTCCTCAAGTACGCCGCGCGCGCGATCCAGCTCGTGCACGAGCTCGTCGGCCTGGACCTCGAGCCCGAGTTCGAGGCCCGGCTCGCCCGCGCGCCGTCGAACCTCCCCGCGCTCGGCGACGGGCAGCAGGTCTACCGGCGCCTGGTGCAGCCGAGCGTGACCACGCTCGAGGGGGTGGCGGCCCACATCGCCATCGCGAGCTCCGTGCGCGAGGTGCAGGACGCGGGGCGGATGTTCTGCCACGCGTTCCGCCTGGAGGCGCGGCGCACGGTGCAGGCCGGCCCCATCTCGACCACGCTCGGGCGGATGCGGCTCGAGCACGTTCACACGCGCGAGAAGCTCGACGCGCTCTACTGCGTGCTCCACTTCGGCGAGGCGGACTTCCGCTGCGGCCTCACGCCCTACCGGGGCGAGGCCCACGAGGCCGAGGTCGCGCGCGCCCTGCTCGAGCGCCCACAGTCGGAGTCGCTCGCCCACCTCCTGCGCGACGCCGATCGCCACTTCCCCGGGCGGGACTACGTGCTGCGCGACCTGTTCGTGGACGAGCGGCGCCGCGTGGCCGAGCTCCTCCTCGAGGGCACGATGCGGCGGTACGCGGACCACTACCAGGAGATCTTCGAGGACAACCGCAGGCTCATGGAGTTCCTGCACGAGATCGACTCGCCGATCCCAGATCCGCTCCGGGTGGCGGCCGACTTCACCCTCACCCGGCGCCTGCTCGAGATCACCCGCGCGGCCCGCCGGGGAGAGGTGGACCTCGCCGCGGCCGAGGTGGAGCTGGGCGCGACGGTCGAGCTCGCGACGCGGCTCGGGGCCTCGCTCCAGGCTGGCGCCCTCCGCCGGGAGGTGGGCGAGCTCGTCGCGCTCCAGGTCGCGGAGCTCGCGGCAGGCAAGCCGCCGGCGCGCCCCGCCGAGCTGCTCCTCCGGTTGCTCGGGATCGCCCGGCGGCTGGGGCTCGAGCTCGACCTGTGGAACGCGCAGAACCAGGTCTGGGCGTGGGCGGGATCGGCGCGCGTCACCGTCGACCGGGACCTCGCCGCGGGCCTCGCGCGGGGGTTCTGGTTCGACGAGGCGACGCTGCTGGCGCGCGCCGGATACTGAGGGCGGAGCGGCCCTGCGCCGGAACGGGGCGCCGCGTCCCTCGAACGCGGGTCGCCGCGTACGCCCTCGAGGCGATGTGCGACGGCCGCGGCGCGGGTGGACGCCGGCGCACCGGTCTGCACCATGAGCGAACCGCGTCCCAGGGCTTGAACCCCCCGCGAACTCGGGGGATCATCCTCTCAGGCGCGATTCACCCTGGATCGTGCGGTCCTCGGAGGCTCCATGAAGGCGGGCGTGGCCTTTGCCAACGACGCGAGCGGCTACGTGGCAGGGCGCCGCGCGGCGGAGGAGGCGATCCGGAAGACCGGTGCGTTGAAGACGCCCGACGTCGTCCTGGCCTTCTGCGCCGGATCGCTCGAGGCGAACGCGGCCTTCGCTGGCATCCGCTCTGCCGTGGGCGCGCGCGTCCCGATCCTCGGCGGCTCCGGCCTCGGCGTCGTCACGAACGAGCAGGTGAGCCGCGACGGCGTGTCGATCGCCGTGATGGATCTCGGGGCGCCGCTCGCAGGCGTGGCGTTCGCGGACGGGGTGCAGAAGGACGAGAAGAAGACCGGCAAGAAGCTCGGCAAGCAGCTCTCCGAGGGCGGCGCCGGGAACGCGCTGCTCCTCTTCTACGACTCGCTCCGCAAGCCCGCCGCCGGGACGACGCCCGCCGTGATGAACGCGTCGCGACCGCTCCTCGCCGGGCTCGCGGAGGGGTTCCCGGGCGCGCCGCCCGTCGTCGGCGCCGGCCTGCTCTGCGACGCCGGCCAGAAGCCGACCTGGCAGTACTGCGGCGACGACGCCCGGCAGGAGCACGTGGTCGGGGCGATGCTCGGGACGAAGGTGAAGACGATCGTCCAGGTCATGCACGGCTGCGCGCCCGTGGACAATGGGGTGCACGTGCTCTCCAAGGTCAAGGACGGCATCGTCGGGCTCATCGACGGGAAGCCCGCCGCCGACCGCATCGACGAGCTCGTCGGCACGCGCGACTGGCGCAGCCAGCGCCCCGTCCACCTGTTCTCGCTCGGGCTCGCCCTGGGCGACCGGCTCACGACGCTCGGCGAGGACGGCTACGTGAACCGGCTGCTCGGCGGCGTCATGCCCGACGGGAAGTCGGTCGCGCTCTTCGAGCCCGACCTCGAGGACGGCGCCCAGGTCCTGCTCATGAAGCGCGACCCGGCGGCCGTGCTCGAGTCGGCGCGGAACGGGTGCGAGGCCGCGATCGAGCGGATGAAGCGGCAGCGGGCCCGCCCGCGCGCCGCGGTGTACATCGATCACGGCGGGCGCACGGCCGCGACGGCCGGCACCCCGACCGAGGAGGCCGCCGAGGTCCAGGCGATCATGACGCGCGAGGGCATCCCGCTCGTCGGCTTCTACTCCGGCGTGGGCGTGGCCCCGGTCCGCGGTCTGAACCGCGGGTTCGACTGGGCCGGCGTGCTGCTGCTCCTGGGCGAGGGCTGACGGGGCCGCCCGCCAGGCGGCGTGCGGCTACCCGCGCCGCTTCTTCAGCGCGCCGTACACGATGAGCAGCAGCAGCGCGCCGACCACCGCCCCGATGAACCCGGCGACCTCGCCGGCGCGGTAGAGCCCGAGGGCCTGTCCCGCGTAGGTGGCCACGAAGGAGCCGGCGATGCCGAGCAGCGTCGTCATGAGGAACCCCATGTCGTCCTTGCCGGGGTGGAGGAACTTCGCGACGAGGCCGGCCAGGAACCCGATGACGATGGTCCACACGATCGACATGAACGCCTCCTCGGGGCCACCACCGCGCCCCTGAACGCTGGGTTGGTGGATGTTCCCAGATGGCGCCGGCGCCGGCAAGCTCCAGCCCTGACGACCGCAGCGCGGGCGCTCGCAGTCGCGACCGACGATCGCGGCCCCGCGCGCCTCATGGTATGGGCGCTCCATGGCGTATCCGCCCGACACCTCGCTGCGCGCCGCCGCCCTCGAGCTGTTCGGCTCGGTCTGGCCCTGGCTCCCCGGCGCGATCGCGCTCGCCGCACGCTGGGGCGCGGACTGGTACGAGGTCTCGACGCCGTTCGTGGAGCGGGAGGGGGCTCGCGCCGTCGCGCACGCGGGCGTCGTCCCGGTGGTGCTCGCGGCGGGCGGACGGGAGCTCGTCGCGGGCGGCGTTCACGCAGTGTGCACAGCCCCGGACCGGCGGGGGCGGGGGCTCATGCGGCGCGTGCTGGAACGGGCGCTGGCGTTCGCGGACACGCGCCACGAGACCGTGGTGCTCTGGACCGAGGAGCCCGCGCTCTACCTGCGCCACGGCTTCGTGCCGCGCAGCGAGCTGCAGTTCGAGGCGGCGCTCCCGCGCGGCGGCGGGCGCGCCGGCGGCTCCCGCGCGCTGGCGCTCGACCGGGCCGAGGACCTCGCGCTGCTCCGTGCAGCGCTCGCGCGCCGGGCCCCGATCTCCGGGCTCTGCGCCGCACGCGATCCGGGCGGGCACTTCCTCACCGACCTGGCGATCCAGCGCATCATCGACCCGGGCGCGCCGGCGCTCGATCACCTCGCCGACCTGCGCTGCGTCGTGGTGCACCGCCGTCGGGGCGCCGTCTGGGTGCTCGAGGACCTGGTCGCGGAGGTGGTGCCGCCGCTCGCCACCCTCGCCGCGCGGCTCGCGGGTGACGCCGAGTCGGTGGAGGTCCTCTTCACGCCGGACCGGCTGGATGCGCCCGCGCTCCGCGCCGCCCCGCGCCCGCCCCCGGCCACGCTCATGGTCCGCGGGCGGCCGCTGCCGGACGGGCCGCTGGCGCTCTCCCCGTACATCCAGACCTGAGCGCGGCGTCGCGACCCGAGCGCGCGCGAGCCTCGTCACTCCTCCGGCCCGTACTTGAACGACAGCTTCACCCGGGCGCGGTAGGCGACGATCTTGCCGCCCTCGATGTGGAGGTCGAGCTTGTCGACCTCGGCCACGCGCAGATCGCGCAGGGTCCGGGCCGCGGTCTCGACGGCGAGCTGCGCCGCCTTCTCCCAGGAGTCCGGGCTCGATCCGACGACCTCGACGATCTTGTAGACGCTGCTGGTCATGGTTCCTCCTCGCCGCGATCGATCGCGCGGCTGGTGGAGGAGGTGATCGGGAGGGCCGCGCTTCGGCAAGGGCTCGCCTCGGGCCTCCCCGCGGAGGTCTCGCGGCGGGGGCGGGGCCGGGCGCTCACCCGACGATCCGCCGGAGCCCGGTCCGCGAGAGCAGGCGCACGGCGGCGAAGGAGAGGACGGCGGCCGCGGCGGCGTTCGGGAGGATCATCCAGATCTCCAGCCCTCGGAGGGCCGGGACCCGCGCCTCGATCATCCTGAGCGCGACGACGAAGAACGGGTGGATGAAGTACACGCCCATGGACGAGGCGGCGAGGCGCACGATCCGCGACGACGGCCGGCCGCCGGCGCAGAGGAGCAGGACGGGGACGCCGACGCCGAGCCCGTTGCCGGCGAGCCAGAGCGCGAGGGCCGGCGGCGCCGCTGCTCCGCCGGGACCCGCGCCGAGCGAGAGGAGGGTGCCGGCCGAGACGCCTGCGACGACGGCGGCGATCGGCGCCACCAGGCGCGCCCGCTCCGGCGCCGGCGCGATCCCGCCCCACCACCCGCCCAGCGCGAGCCCAGCCAGCGCGTACGGCACGTACCCGAGGACGCCGAGCAGCGTCCGGAGCGCCGCGCCGTCCCGGCCCACCGTCCGCTCGAGGAGGGCGCTGACCACCGCGACCGCGATCGCGAGGAACGCGATCCCCGCGGGCGATCCGGCGCGGCGCGCCCCGGCGGGCACCGCCGCCATCAGGGTGAGCAGGAGCGGGGTGAAGTAGAGGTGCGCCGCGGCGGTGCCGAGCAGGAGGCCCTCGGCGATCGCGCGGGGGGAGGGGAGCTCGCCCGCCTGCGCCGCCCGCGCCGCGAGGAACGCGAGGACCCAGAACACGTGCGCGGGGACGAGGCGCTGCGCGCTCGTGCGGAGGAGGCGACCCGCCGGTGCGCCCGCGGCCATCCGCGCGGCCATCCCCAGGAACGCGAGGAGGACGAACGCGTTCACCGGGAACGACACCACCACCCGGAACAGCGCCGCCTCCCAGGTCGCCACGTCCGGCGGGGCCCGCGAGAGGACGGGATCCCCCGCCGGATACGCAGAGTGAACCAGGACGACCCCGGACGCTGCGGCGAACCGGAGCCGCGCGTCGCGCCAGGTCTGCTCGAGGAAGCCGAGGGCGGCGGGGGCGGGCGGCGAGGCGAGGTCGAGGGCGCGCGGCATGCGTCTCACGAAGATGCGCCGCGCGGCCGGACGACACCGCTCCCACCGCGGTGCGCGGCGCGCGCGCACACGGGGCGGGCGGAGGTCGCCGGGCGGGCCCATGCGCCGCCCGGCCTACGCCGTTCGCGGCGCCGACGCGACGGCGGCGAGGCCCGTGGGCCCCGCCGCCGCGCGGGCGAGCGCCGCCGCTACTCCGAGGGGTTGATCGTGCCCGGGCTCTTCGCGGACGGATCGTCCGGGCCCTCGACGTTCGGGGACTCCACGCCGCTCGTCCCCGACGAGCCCGCGTCCAGGTCGGCCCCCGTGCCGGAGGAGGCCGCCGCGCCGGCGTCCGCGTCGGTGTCCACCTCGGCGTCGGCGCTCCCGGTCCCCCCGTCCGCAGCGCTCGGGTTGATGCCCCCCGAGCTCTTCGTGGAGGGGTCCTCCGGGTTCGTCACGTCGGACTCCGCGGCGCCGGAGCCGTCCCCGGTCTCCGCGGCGTCGTCCTGGAGCTCCTCGGCGGACGCCCACGCGGGCGCGGCCGCGAGCGCGGCCCCCAGCCAGACGGCCAACCAACGATTCTGCTTCGCCATGTGTCGTTTCTCCCAGGTCGTGGATGGTTTCCCACCGAATCTGGGGGTCGACACGTCCGCAGGCACGGGCCCGCCGCCCGCCGGGCGTGCGGGGCAGCGGGCCGCACCCGCGCGCGCGAGCGATCAGGCCTGCGCCGGCTCCCGCT